>CAYMKI010000326.1:0-1501 GCA_964390695.1 uncultured bacterium | reverse complement strand
AGGGAGGGCTAAGTGTTTGTTTAGAGCACTTAGTGACAATTCCAATTGTTGCTCTGCATTCAATTTTTCGATAAAAATGCGTTTATTATCACAGCGGGCTTGCATTTGCTGTGGATCTTTAGATAGGGCGACGCATTCATCCCAAATCTTGCGCAAGGCTTGTCTTGTTTCGATTGCTTCGTAAATCATCTCTCTTTCTTCGTAATCTTCTAGCTGACGGGCCAGGAAGCCGGTCATTTCATTATACTTCAATTCCGCCAGTTGATTGTTGACTTCTGTTTGGTTGAAGATGGGCTTCTTTTGTGCAGAAAGCAGGGAAGCTTCGGCTGTTTTAAGTAGTTTTTCGGAGCTGGAGAGAGTTGAAATTTTCAGATAATTCATGGCTCCATTGAGGTATCGGAGGAGTTGGGGGATCATCAGCTGTTGGTTTTGCTTCAACATAAAGGTTCTTGTGGCCCACACTGAGGGCTCCATGTGATCGATGGTGTAGTCAGCTAATGGAGTGATTGCATTGAGAACATCTGGATTTGTGTAGATGTCATCGAGGATCGTTAGTTGTGAAAGATCAGGACATGTCTTTGTGATGCCTAGTGCATATTGCTGCATTAGCAAACCAGCTTTCAGCACATCGAGAGAAGATTGAAAAGGATGGGCGACGTCCTTATTCGCATAAATGGCAACGCCAAAGCGAAATAGGATTTCGGTGAGCTGCCAAGCAATTTGTTTAGGAAGTCTTGTCGGATCCATTTCAGCAGATTGAATGAGGCCCATTGAAGAAGCGAAGGCTTGGCGAAGGGCTGAGCAGTAGACAGGTTTTGTTTGGGTGATTTCAGTTTTTTCTAGTTTATTGATTTCTTGTTGGATGTTTTTGTGTACATTTGGATGGAAGGAGCTTTTAATTGCCATGCAGAAAACATTCCACGTGTGTTCGATCTTATGTTTTAGGATAGTGGCAGTTGTTTGTTCAACAGGTGTTGTCGTTTTATCTGAACAACAAGGGAGAAGATAGTTGATACCGTTGATTGATGACATTAAAAAACTCCTTATTTAAAAGGGCTGAATTATAAATGATTTTTTAATAAAATTCAATGTGATTGATTGTTTTGTATAATAAAATGTTGATTGTATTATAATTAATAGTAACTGAAAGTAGGTGTAGTTATGCATAATTATACTGTCGCTTTATTTGGTGAAGCAGAAAAGGGAGAATACCGTAAACCGTTGCTTTGCCATTCTATAGGTCAATTGCTCGAATTTTTTGGTAATCCCCCGCTGAACAGCCATGGGATTTACTATGCGATCCAGGCTCTTCTTTATGAACGCTCTCTTCTTTATTTTCGAGTGAAAGAAGAGGGTTTTAGTTATGAAGATTACCTGCATGGACTGCATTTGTTACAGCAACAAACGTTTGTTCCTTATATTGACGCTGTTTGTTTACCAGGAGTAGGAAGCTCCGAGATCATTGGAGCGATCACTCCGATTTGCGAGTTGTACCATACCC
>CAYMKI010000325.1:0-1536 GCA_964390695.1 uncultured bacterium | reverse complement strand
TCCGCTTGGCAAAACAACAAGGCCAAATCCCTTCAATTCTGAATCCCAATGTTTCATCATTTTCTGAGGATCTGGTACGATCGACTCAACAAATCGTTTCCCGATCCTCCTCACTAGTGTCCGGGGAAAATGTTAGAATGATGAAGAAAGAGTAGAGCTGCTCTGGAATTTCGGCTAAAATATGAGTTGAAGACTTAACTTTAGCAGGAGCAGCTCTATGTACAACAATAGCATGTTAAATGAAATTTTAAAGTTACTTCCACGCTCAGAAATCAAAAAAATTGTAGATCAGCATAAAGGCGATCATTATACAAAAACATTTAGGTCTTGGGACCACTTGGTTGCAATGATTGCAGCCCAATTAGCCGGCGTCACCAGCCTTCGTGAACTTGAAGTGATGCTGAATTCTCATCCTGAATGCCACTATCATTTGCATACTAAAAATGTAAAGCGATCCACTCTTTCAGATGCAAATAATAATCGTGATTTTGCGCTCTTTCGAGATATCGCAACGACGCTGATTTCTCGCTTATGCACTCAAAAGAAGAGCTTACAAAGGGTTTTAACTGTTCTGGATTCATCCTTGCTTCTCTTAAAAAGTCGCGGACATGAGTGGGCAAAAGACACAAAGACTCGCAAGTCTAACACAGGATTAAAACTTCATGTTCAATATAACCATGGCGATGATCACATTGAATATGTTGCTATCGATCATTCTAACGTCAATGACATAACAGTTGCTCAAAGGCTTTCTTTAGAAGCCAGTAGAATTTATGTATTTGATAAGGGGTATTGTGATTATAAGTGGTGGAAAGACATAGCCGATAAGGGATCCGTTTTTGTCACGCGTTTGAAGAAAAATGCTGCTTATAGGGTCGTAAAGTCCTGTGAAATAGTCGAGGAAGACAAGGGATTTATTCGTAAGCATCAAGTTATTGTCTTATCAAGCCATCATTGGCAAAGCAAAAGAGCCAAGGGATCTTTTGAAATTCCGCTGCAATTAATTGAGATTCAACATCCAAGCGGTAAGGAAACCCCCTTTATGATTGTGACAAACGATCTCAATGCTTCAGCTCAACAGATTGCAGGGTGGTACAAAGAGCGTTGGTCAATTGAATTATTATTCAAATGGTTAAAGCAAAATCTCAAAATTAAACGGTTCATGGGCGAAAGCCGCAATGCCATCATGATTCAGATATTTGTGGCATTAATTTCTTATGTATTATTAAAGCTTTACAATGGATTGATGCGGGATCCTCTGCGGTTAAAAGATATTTGCACACTTGTTAAAACAAACCTTTTTACGCGTCCAAAACTCCATAACCGAAAACGAGAAAGACGGCGAATATTATTAGAAGCTTCTCAACAACTTTCATTTGGATTTTACTCATGTTAGGGCCTCTTAATTTTCCCCGGACACTAGTGCGCGCAGGCGGGGATCCAACCCAATTGTCTGGAATCAATCAACTTTTCTATGGATGCCCGCCACAGCAGGGAATGACAACCGTCGGTATTGAATAAGGTATCTTCAAATCC
>CAYMKI010000324.1:0-1539 GCA_964390695.1 uncultured bacterium | reverse complement strand
AGAGCCTACAAACATGTTTTCCCGATCCCTTTATATCAAGGCTCAATAACAAAAACAAACAACCACGAACAAGGAAAAAAAATGAAAAAAGTAATGATAGCAACACCAGCATACGACGGAAGCGTTCATGTACCTTATGCGATCGCTTTATCAGAGACTACTATGCTTCTTTTAAATAACGGTGTTCAAGTCGCATACAATATTACCACTTCGGGATCTCTCTTAGTTGCAGAAAGAAACCGAATCTTAAAGCTATTTATGCAAAGTGACGCAACTCATTTGCTGTGCATTGATTCCGATCTTGGGTGGGTTCCTCAGTTTGTTCTTAAAATGCTTCTGGCTGACAAAGAATTTGTAGCAGGTGTTTACCCAGGAAGAGACGGTAAATCGTTTACTTTTAGAACATTTAACAAGGATGACTCGTCGATCGTAGAAGAGAACGGCTTACTTAAAATGCAATACATTCCAGCGGGCTTTATGTTGATGACTAGAAGCGTCATTGAAAAGTTAATGAAAAAATTTCCTGAGCTTTATTTCGAGCCGAAACATGAAAGCATGAAGAAAGAAAACGGCTGGCTTTTCTTCAATACAGAACTTTGGGAGGGAGAATTCTGGGGAGAAGACTATGTCTTTTGCCGTAAAGCGAGAGAAGCCGGAGTGGATATCTGGGTTGATCCTCTTATTCCATTCGATCACGCTGGAGTTAAGGGAAGGCTGCTGGATGCTTTAAGCGACAAACCTGAAGAGAAACCACAAGAGAAAACTGCGTAGTGTTTCAACCTATTATGCAGATAGCGTCGCTATCTGCATTTTGCCTCATCAAAAATCAATGGTTTTTTGTTCTCTCTTTTAACGTTGCTTTGTATAATTCCTATCTACCAACTGGCTATGAAGAGGAAATACGGCAGATATGAAATATGCGTTAGTAAATGGCGGACGCCAAAGGGAACAGCAGGCGCAAAAGCAGGAATGGAAGCCTAGTAAAAGGACATGGCGTCTCTAATCGGATTAAATAGAATTGGCTGGCGAGAACCGCTGCATTGTTTATAAAATTCTTAAAATAAGACGGTTGGTTATATGGATTTCCACCCAACTGGGTTTATGGATAACCAGTTGGGTGGCCAGCTGGCTGTCTTGTTTCCCCTCTTCCAAAATGGATGACTGGACATCCGTCTGTCCAATTTTTGTCGTAATTAAACGATGATGGATGATCCAAATCAACCGGCAAAATATTCAAAACTTACTCACACATGCTCCAAGAATTGAATTTCTTACGGTAAATGCTTTAATTTTTTCAACAAATGTTATAAAACTGAAGGCATGGATTATCTTTTCGGACTTTATTGAAGATATGTCAGGCAGCAACAATTCAACCAATGCAAAAACTTCAGGATTGCAGGTCTTTAATCCCTTAACAGGCAGCTGGACTGGCAGAACAATCATCGGGGGCCCGAACGTTACAGTCACGAACGGCGACGGCATCGCAGGAAACCCGACGATTAATGTTAATGCAGGGGGGTTATTCGACCCTCTTTCAAT
>CAYMKI010000323.1:0-1558 GCA_964390695.1 uncultured bacterium | reverse complement strand
CGGAAGGCCAGAAAGCTCTGATAGAGATTGCCAAGCTGGCAGCTCAACAAAATGGATGGGGAACTTCCCAATATATTCAAAACTATGGGATTAACGCCGATACGCCGGAAGGCCAGAAAGCTCTGATAGAGATTGCCAAGCTGGCAGCTCAACAAAATGGATGGGGAACTTCCCAATATATTCAAAACTATGGGATTAACGCCGATACGCCGGAAGGCCAGAAAGCTCTGATAGAGATTGCCAAGCTGGCAGCTCAACAAAATGGTGAGGGAACTTCCTTTTATATTCAAAACTATGGAATTAACACCCATACGCCGGAAGGCCGGAAAGCTCTGATAGAGATTGCCAAGCTGGCAGCTCAACAAAATGGTGGGGGAACTTCCTTTTATATTCAAAACTATGGGATTAACTCCAGTACGCTGGAAAATCAGAACGCTCTGATAGAGATTGCCAAGCTTGCAACAAAACAAAATGCTAAAGAGACAGTAGCGTACCTGTCAAATTATGAGCTAGATGTCGCTACCACTGAAGGAAAAAAGCATTACAACGATTTAGCGAACTACATTTTTGTGTTTAATATCCGACAGTTACCATCATATTCATTTTCCAATTTAGAATATAATTTCAAATATTATATCTCTAAACTAAATGGAGACGTCAAGGCGACCTGTAAATTAGATTTTACCCTTTTTAAAGAAGCCTCTAAAGCATTACAAAATCATAATATACAGGAAGCCTTGGAAGAAAGTATCGATCGGTGTGCGATGTGGTGTGAAATGTCCCCTCATGATTTAGAGTGGTTAAAAACAGCTGTTGAAAAGCTGGAGAAAGAAGAGCAGAAAACTAAACTCTTAGAGTGGTTTATATGTACGGCTTTGTTATGCTCCAGCCGTGAAGACTGCAAGAGCCTGCTGAAGGGCACTCCTTCATTGATAGCGCAGCTGTCTCCCCTGTCTAGCGAACTTAGAGATTACCTGACTGCGGAAATGATCGCTGCCACATATGAAGCCAAGGGCTCGGATGTAGACCTTTTGAAAGATCGGATACTCGATGAATTTTCGCTGATAAAAAAAATATCTGTACTGCCTCGCGATCTGCGTCAAGCCCTTGCTAGAGCCTTTATTGAAGCTTGTCAACCCCTAAATGCCGAAGTCTGGAACAGCATGAAAAAGGCTACTGAGGATGTCACCCATGGGGGATTGGCATGTCTTTTATTGTCCCTCTATCCGAAAAGCGACTATACATCGGTACTCACAGCCATAAAAACCAATAGGTCTTTACGGGATGCTAAAATCCAACAACCCATGCTCGAGATGTTGGTGGGTGTTAAAGACTCCTCTCTGAAGAACGAAATAAAGGCTGAGATATTGCAAACGGTGTTTGCAATTTCAGGCAAGGGACGGCACAAAGCTATTCGATGCGTGACAGACATATTAAACTTTGAAGCAGAGGCTTATCTACAGAAGATCGAAAGCCTGCAGGATTTGGAACAAGCCTTGGAGAAAGTGTTCATAGAAAAATGCAAGGTAAGAGTCGACAATTTTACATCTAAGTATGA
>CAYMKI010000322.1:0-1560 GCA_964390695.1 uncultured bacterium | reverse complement strand
CATCAGCCCTAACAGGGATTTTCGTCAAGCTGGAAACAATCGCAGTACACATCGCAATACCTGCGCTTGGGCCGTCTTTTGGCGTTGCTCCTTCAGGAACGTGTACATGAATATCAAATTTTTCATAAAAATCATCTGGAATGCCTAATTTTTCCACGCGGCTGCGTACAACGGTCAAGGCTGCCTGTATTGATTCAAGCATTACTGAGCCTAAGTGACCCGTGGAGATAGTTTTACCTTTTCCTGAAACAACAACAGCTTCAATAGTCAACAATTCTCCGCCCACTTCAGTCCAGGCAAGGCCTGTAACCTGCCCTATTTGATCTTTGCTTTCTGCCAGACCAAAACGAAATTTTTTTACCCCTAAATATTTTTCGAGATTACGATCAGTAATTGTCGCGCAAGCAAATTTTTTCTTGCTTAGAATTTCTCGTACCACTTTTCGGCAAATTTTGGAAATATTCCGCTCTAAACTTCTTACACCCGCTTCACGGGTATAGTAACGAATGATATCTTTGATAACCGAATCATTAATTACCATCTCCTTATTTTTTAAACCATTTTGCTGAATTTGTTTAGGAACAAGATGTTGTTGGGCAATGTGTAGCTTTTCGTCTTCTGTATAGCCTGGAATTCGGATAACTTCCATTCGATCAAGCAACGGACCTGGAATATGGAGTGAATTGGCTGTTGTAATAAACATTACATCCGAAAGGTCATAGTCAACTTCAAGATAGTGATCATTGAACGTATTGTTCTGCTCAGGATCCAAAACTTCTAACAGCGCAGCCGCGGGATCTCCTCTAAAGTCCATTGCCATTTTATCAATTTCATCAAACAGAATTAGGGGATTTTTTACATTAACTTTTGCCAGTTTTTGAATAATTTTACCTGGCATCGATCCTATGTAAGTGCGCCTGTGCCCTCTAATTTCTGCTTCATCTCTTACCCCGCCTAAAGAAATCCGTATAAATTCTCTTCCTGTTGCTCTAGCAATAGAACGTCCCAACGATGTTTTCCCTACCCCTGGCATTCCTACTAAACAAAGTACGGGACCCTTTAATTTTTTAACCCGTTGATATACTGCAAGGTATTCCAGAATATGTTCTTTAACTTTCTCTAAACCATAGTGATCGGCATTAAGAACAGCTTCTGCTTTTTTCAAATCATAACTGATGCGCGTTGTTTTTTTCCAGGGCAAGCTTAGCATGACCTCAAGGTAATTTCTTGATACCGTTGCTTCTGCTGACATGGGTGACATCATTTTTAATTTATTTAATTCGGTGGTGGCTTTTTCTTTTGCTTCAGGAGACATGCCTGCTTTTTCAATTTTTTTTGCAAATAAATCTATTTCATTTCCACCCTCTTCTGATTCAGATAGCTCTTTCTGAATAGCCTTCATTTGCTCTGTCAGGTAATACTCTTTCTGTGTTTTATCCATTTGCCGTTTAACACGGTTACGGATTTCCTTCTCAACTAACAGGTGATCAATTTCAATCTGGATGAAAGTTAATAATTGCTCCAACCTTTCATTTATAGACTCGATTTCCAGAATTTTTT
>CAYMKI010000321.1:0-1563 GCA_964390695.1 uncultured bacterium | reverse complement strand
CCTCTGTGTTCTCTGTGGGCTCTGTGGTTTATGTTTTGTTTTATTTTAAGATTCGAGGATCTGTCACTAATGAAGGCATTGAGTGGACGCAAAACGAGAGTTTTAGTTTTCGGGCAAAAAGCCCTTTACTTATTTTTCTAATTTGTATATGATAATAAAATCGAGTTCTTTATGAATTGTAACTAAAGGATGGAAGTAACATGTCTTCTGTAAAAAAGAAGCGAAAATACAAAATCGCTAAACATAAGCGCAAAAAGCGCAGCAGGCGCGATCGCCACAAAACCTAGTCTTTAAAGGAAAGAACCTTATATAAGGTTCTTTCCTTTTTAATAATCCAGTCAATTAGTCTTTAGTTTTTTCATGTGGAAGTTTCCAAAAAAATATCATGTGATTGTTATGGGCGGCGGCCACGCCGGCTGTGAAGCTGCCTTGGCGTCTGCAAGGATGGGCGCTACGACCTTGCTGTTGACCATGAACCTGGATACCATCGGCAAGATGAGCTGTAATCCCGCCGTGGGAGGTATCGCTAAAGGTCATATGGTGCGCGAAATCGATGCTTTGGGCGGTGAGATGGGTAAGGCCATCGATTGTACAGGCATCCAATTCCGCATGCTCAATGCCACTAAAGGTCCGGCCGTTTGGGCTCCTAGGGCCCAGGCAGATAAAGTGGCCTATCAGTTTGAAATGAAGCGTCGTTTGGAACAAACTCCCCATCTAGAGATCAAACAAGGCACCATCGAAGAGCTAATTGTTGAAAATGATCGCATCACCGGTGTGATCACTAAAGAGGGTATTATTTATTATACCGATGCTTTGGTTATCTCTTCAGGGACTTTCATGCGAGGCCTTTTGCATATCGGCGAAACCAATTATAGCGGAGGCAGAGCCGGAGACAGTCCGTCTGTAGGCTTGTCAGCTAGTCTCGAACAGCATGGCCTGAAACTTGGGCGCCTGAAAACCGGCACACCCCCAAGGATACACAAGCGTTCCATCGACTATTCCCTGTGCGAAGAGCAGCCGGGCGATGAAGGCGTGCGCTTTTCTTTCGATGACGAAGGACTTCCCAGATTGCCGCAAGTCTCCTGCCATATTACCTATACAACGGAAAAGACGAGAGAAATTATCCTGGCCAATATTCACCGTTCTCCCATGTATTCTGGAAAGATCAAAGGGATAGGTCCGCGCTATTGTCCTTCTATCGAAGACAAAGTCGTGCGTTTTGCTGATAAGGAAAGGCATCAGATATTTTTAGAGCCGGAAGGTTTACATACTGATGAAGTATATGTCAATGGTATGTCCTCTTCGCTTCCTTTTGATGTGCAATTAGATTTTATTCACAGTATTCCTGCTTTGAGAAATGCCGAAATCATGCGTCCGGCTTATGCTATCGAATATGACTATGTTACTTGCGGGCAAATAGACGCTTCGCTCGAATGCAAAACATTGCAAGGGTTATTTTTGGCGGGTCAAATCAATGGCACTTCAGGATATGAGGAAGCTGCCGGACAAGGCATCATCGCCGGACTCAATGCGGCGCTGAAGTTGCAGGGCCGCGACGCCTGG
>CAYMKI010000320.1:0-1585 GCA_964390695.1 uncultured bacterium | reverse complement strand
ACCAAAAGCTACCATAGATTTGGATATCCCATTCTTTCCAGCCAGTATCAAGAGAATAACTCCAACCTTCATCTTCCAAAGCAGTGATGATCACCTGAAGCAGGGTTTCACGTCCTTTGCCTTCTTCATTCCAAAAGTTTAAGTGCGAGTGGCCTCGAATATTACTTGGTAAAAAATCTTTTTCTTTGGCTGAAATAACGGATTCGGGGGTTCGCTTAAATTTGAGCCATGTAAAATAGCGAGCCCAACCACGAACAAGCGGTTGAGTGAGGGCAAGAAAAGCGACAAGGAGACGGGCGTTAATTGTATCAAAGCGTGGTTCCAACTTAGCATGGATCATGTAAGAAAGAGAGACAAGGAGTGTTCCTCCTAACATAATAAAGGAGACAATACCTAAAGCAGGGAAGGGCCACGAAAGAACGAAAATAAAGGCAGTGAGAGCCACCCACTCAATACTACTTAGATAAGCTGCAAGTTCAGACTGAGCGGAAGGATAAATACATTGGAAAAGACCTTCTCCAAAAATACCATGGTAGATAACAGGATGATTAATAAGCCATGTGAAACGGGGTGCACCATAGACTTGGCCTTTCCATTTTGCGGTGCCGGTTGGTCCAAAGAAAATAAGATGTTTAAAACGAAGCAATGACTCTGCTTCACCATAACCTTCTTGCTGCTTGCGAAAGGCTTTGAGCGTGAAGCGGCGATAATGCCAGACGATCGCCGCAGGGCTGAAGGCGATGATCTGCCCTTCTTGCTGTAAGCGCCAACAAAAGTCAACATCATCTCCTGCCTTTCGATATTCAGGATCAAAACCTCCAATTTTATCAAAAGCCCAACGATGAAAAGCCATATTGCATCCAGGAATATGTTCAGCAATCACATCGGTTAATAAAACATGGCTTGGACCTCCTGGCGCAGCTGCGACACAGGCCTGATGCCAGTTTTCCGCAGGTGGAGAAATGTTCGGTCCACCAACGCCGGCATAATTGCCCGAAAGTAATGTTCCAACTAAATAAAAAAGCCAATCAGGATCAGCCATACAATCAGAATCTGTGTATGCTAAAATTTTTCCCGTTGCTGCAGCCGCACCTACATTGCGTGCAACGCTGAGGCCCTTATTTGGCTGCGTAATCGCTTTGACCCACGGATGGTTTTTTAAAATTTCTTGCGTATTATCGGTAGAACCATCATCAACAACGATGACTTCGTAATCGGGGTAGTCGATATGTTTTAAAGATTCTAAACAATCTTCTAGTGTTTGTCCGCCATTATAGCTACAGACAATAACTGAAACTTT
The DNA here is from genome assembly GCA_964390695.1 of uncultured bacterium. GTDB lineage: Bacteria > Chlamydiota > Chlamydiia > Chlamydiales > Parachlamydiaceae > CAWACC01. The sequence continues at coordinate 285 of CAYMKI010000320.1, read as the reverse complement.
AGGTTGTTCAGGAAGTCTAGCTTGATGCGTAATCGATCCTTCTGCATTAAAAAAGCGTTCGACAACTTGAAGTGCTTTTTTAGGAGTACGATCACGTCTGACTAAACCAAAATTCCAATCTAAAATTTCTTGCCCTCCTCGGTACCATTCATCGGTCCAGGCATAAAGGATCGTGCCAGCAAGACCTCCTTTAATAACTGACTCGAGATGCCATTCCATAAGTTCAGCCTGTTTTTCTTCGGAATTACGGATGGTATCCATTCCAAACTCTCCCATGATGAGAGG
>CAYMKI010000319.1:0-1606 GCA_964390695.1 uncultured bacterium | reverse complement strand
CCTGTTGGAGAAAAAGGTGGAAGCTCCAATTATCACAAGTGCCAAAAGTGTGAAAAGAAATCTGATAGTGGAAAAGTTATCGAATGTAACTCGCATGATTCAAGTATTTTATCGATATTTATAAAAATATCACTTGTCGACTCTGACTATTTTTCAAGACTTCATGAAAAATTTCTCTTTTTAAGCTATGATAATCATTTTATTTCAGGAGTTCTTTTATGAAAGTGGGTCATGATAAGTTGTCTACCAAAAGCCAACTCAGTGTCAATGGTAAAACCTATGATTATTACAGTTTAAAACAGGCAGAACAAAATCATTTTAAAGGCATTAGCCGCCTTCCCTACTCCCTGAAAGTACTATTTGAAAACTTGCTTCGTTTTGAAGATGGTATTTCAGTTACAACAAACGACGTCAAAGCACTAGCCGATTGGCTCAATACAAAAACATCCCAGCATGAAATTGCTTTCAGACCAGCACGTGTGTTAATGCAAGATTTTACTGGCGTTCCTGCAGTAGTGGACTTGGCGGCCATGCGAACAGCCATTGTAAAAATGGGGGGAAATCCTGATAAAATATCCCCTTTATCGCCCGTTGATTTAGTGATTGACCATTCTGTCATGGTGGATAAGTTTGGAACCGCTGATTCACTAACAGTGAATACTGATATTGAAATGGAACGTAATAATGAACGTTATGAGTTTTTACGCTGGGGACAAAAAGCATTTGATAACTTTCAGGTTGTCCCTCCAGGTACAGGAATTTGTCACCAGGTAAATCTTGAATATTTGGCCAAAACGGTTTGGCATAGTGAGCATGACGGCCATTTATATGCCTATCCTGATACCTTGGTTGGCACGGATTCTCATACCACGATGATTAACGGACTTGGCGTGTTGGGCTGGGGCGTTGGCGGTATCGAAGCAGAAGCCGCAATGCTCGGACAACCTGTCTCTATGCTTATTCCAGAAGTCATTGGATTCAAGCTGTTAGGAAAATTGAAAGAAGGCATCACAGCAACCGATTTAGTATTAACCGTTACTCAAATGTTACGAAAAAAAGGCGTTGTAGGAAAATTTGTTGAATTTTACGGCCCTGGTCTTGCAGAGTTACCTTTGGCCGATAGAGCAACTATTTCCAATATGGCGCCTGAATATGGCGCGACCTGCGGATTTTTCCCAGTGGATAAAGAAACTATCAAGTACCTTCAATTAACGGGACGCGACTCAGACAGCATTGCACTGGTTGAGGCTTATGCAAAAATTCAAGGGATGTGGTATGACAAAGACAGCGAAGATCCTGTATTTACCGAGGTGTTATCATTAGATCTAAGCACTGTCGAACCATCACTCGCAGGCCCTAAAAGACCTCAAGATAAAGTCACGCTCTCTTCATTAACAACCGAATTCTCCAATTTCTTAAAAGAAGCTGGAAAAGAAGCCGAATCTAATACCTCATTTCCAGTGAAAAATCACCCCTTTGAAATGAAACATGGCAACGTAGTCATAGCGGCAATCACCAGCTGCACCAATACCTCAAACCCAAGTGTACTAATGGCTGCCGGCCTGGTTGCAAAAAAAGCACTAGAAAAAGGTTTACAACGCAAGCC
>CAYMKI010000318.1:0-1608 GCA_964390695.1 uncultured bacterium | reverse complement strand
GGTCAAACCTGCCGGCCCATAAAACGTTGAAATACCCGATTGGGAATACAGCGCCATATGCAGAACCGTAATATCCGAGAAACCTAAAAAAACTTTTCTATGACTACGTATAAAATCAAAATCAATATGTTCTAAAATTTGATTGCTATGAAACCCACCGATAAAACTCATTACAGCAGAAATACTGCTATCAGCAAAGGCTGCCATAAAATCTTCAGCTCTCTCCTCCGCCGACCCTGCAGTATAATCTGATTTTAATAGAGCATTCTTTGTAATGACAACATCAAGACCAATCTTCTTAAGATTTTCTATTGTTGCATCTACTCGATGGGGAACCATACTAGCCAAAGGTGCCGATGGACTAATAAGTGCAATCTTGTCCCCTTTATTAAGTTTTTTTGGCTTTAGAATATCCATAAAATTCACCATTAAAAAAACAGAGTAAAGTTAGAACACTATACTCTGCTTAGGGATAAATGAAAATACACTAGTTAATTATGGAGTAAGTCTATTCGGCCCTCTATACAACAATGTAACCTCTCCTGACATTGACTCGATTTTATGGCTATGGCTTAATCCAGCATCACGATAATTTAATGGTACTGAAACAACTCAACCATTCAGGGGAAATAGGAAATATGTGGCCTACACCGTACACTCCCTTAAAAAAAGGCGACAAAATTGCCATTGTAGCACCAACAGGCAACGGGAATTATGTCACCGACAATATTCGTGACACCGCCGTAAAGACACTTGCCTCTATCGGCCTGGAGTGCTTATTTTATCCGACAACATTTCTACCAATGCAAATGACGTTGGAAGACAGACAACAGCGCGCCCATGACATTAATCAGGCCTTCGCTGACCCAACAATAGCAGGGGTGCTTTCCATCATAGGTGGTTTTGCGTCTGTCCACACATTTGAACATATCGATTTTGACCTGATTAAAAGGAACCCGAAACTCTTTTGCGGTTTCTCCGATGTGACCGTGCTGCAATCTGCCCTCTTTTCCAAAACGGGCCTTATCTCAATTGCTGGCCCCCATTTCGCGAGTTTCGCGTTCCCAAAAGAGGTTGAATATACCTTACAGAAATTCAAAGAACTCGCGTTTAACGAAACCGATGTCATTACTTATACCTCCTCACAAACTTGCAGTGCTGACCATTGGTTTACTCCTGAAGATAAAAAAACCTTTGCCCCCAATACAGGCATCAAAGTTATTCACCAAGGGACAGCGACAGGCCGCTTAATCGGCGGAAATCTCAGCAGCCAAATCCTTCTATCTGGAACAGATTATTTTAAATTGCCTCCAGATGAAGACCTTATCCTGTTTATTGAAGATGATAGCGACAGCACACACCCCGTTTTTGACCGGATGCTATTCAATATGCTTGAGACAGTTGGTCGCAAAAATATCAAAGGAATATTGCTGGGCCGTTTCGAATCGGACTCAAAAATCACAGAAGAAAATATTCGCCAAATTTTGGCATACCGCCCCTTTCTGAAAGATGTCCCGATTATTGCTGATCTGGATTTTGGACATACGCCTCCTCTTACATCCATCCCGTATGGTGGGTTTGCATCAATCAGTACATTTGGAAATCAAG
>CAYMKI010000317.1:0-1612 GCA_964390695.1 uncultured bacterium | reverse complement strand
TTCAACTGCAGGTAACACTTTAATCGAAGGAGGGAGTTTTAAAGCTCCCTCCTTCTAAAGTGTTACCTGCAGTTGAACCTCGCCAAAAATCCCTTTTATTTTGGTGTGATGAGGGTGAAAGGGGAATTTTATCCGCATAAATATCCACCTTTGATTCCGGAGCATTTATTCGATAGAGTGCAAGAGGTCATGGGAGGTCACAATAAAGCTCCGGTTCATTATGCGGGACATCCTATCCTCTTTCGTGGATTGATTACTTGTGAGAACTGCGGCTGTACCGTGACCGGTGACATTAAGAAACAAAAATATATCTACTATAGCTGCAACAACTCCAAGCGAGTCTGCCAAAAGGTTTGGGTTAGAGAAGAGAAACTTTTGGAGCCGTTATTGCAGTATTTCGATAAGATTCAGCTTCCCGATGCTGTCATTGAAGAAATAGTGGCTTACTTGAAGAAGTCGTATGCCAATGAACAGGAATTTTTTAAGCACTCACAAGAGGCGTTGCGAAAAGAGCTTGATTCTATCCAAAATCGCCTGTCTAAGTTGATCGATATGCATCTCGATGGAGCGATTGACTCTGATACCTACCATCTTAAGCTTGAAGAATACAAGAAGAGGCAAAGAGAAATCACATCGGAAATGACAGCGCATGTCAATGCGGATGAGACCTCCTCAATTACGGCAAAGACGGTATTGGGTCTGGCGAAGCGGGCGAAAGAACTCTTCATGAGTTCGAAGATGGGTGAAAAACAACAATTGCTAGATTTGGTCTTTTTGAACTTGAAATTAGATGGCAAAAAGCTGTCTGCAACACTGCGTGAACCGTTTTCTACGATCCTTGCAGTGTCACATCAACCAGCGAATCTCCGGATGTAGGATTCGAACCTACGACCAATGGATTAACAGTCCACTGCTCTACCGCTGAGCTAATCCGGAATAGAATTTTGCAAAAAAAAGTTGTGTATATTCCTTGGGACTGAGAAACGACATTTGTTTTGATTGCGCTCTCTTGTGTATAGGCAAAAAGACTTCGCAGGCTGTGCTCACCACAAGCGGCAATCCTAACACATCCGATCTTTTTCAAAAAGAAATATGTTGCGCCATCTTATCCTTGTCGATTGTGTTAAATTTGTCTCTCTAATAACCTGAGCTTTGTGTTTTTTCTGCCCTTTGGACTCCTTCAAAGCTCCAAAGGGTAGAAACCCCAAAAGTTTAGGTTAATAACCCACCTTTTGGGGTTTTTGGTATTTTCGCAGGTTGGTTAGTGTTCAACTTGTTAATTTTTAGATAGTTGTTGCTAGTTTCTGTGGTTCAAGGAAAAAGATACTCACGACCGGGTGGGTAAGGAGACCGGACAAAACAACAATGTTGTTTTGTCTGGCCTCCCAAGGGGAAGCAATGATGGTTGTATATGATGACAGGCCTGCGAAACTTTTTATTTATCCCGCTGTGCTTTGGCTTGTTTTGGGAATGTTTGTCGGAGTGTTTATCGCCTTCAATACGTTCGTATTTCCTGAATATTTTTCCGGAGAATATATTCATTTTGGAAGAGTTCGCCCTGTTCACGTAGGAGCGGTCACTCTGTTATGGCTCTTATCGGTTGATGTAGGGC
>CAYMKI010000316.1:0-1615 GCA_964390695.1 uncultured bacterium | reverse complement strand
AGTCATCATCACCTCGTTAGTCCGTCACTCTAATATTCTCATAGTTCGCAAAGTTGTAAACTCACAACATTCCGAAGGCTCATTATTTTCCAAGCTCGGACGAAGATGTCATGGCAATTGAGGTATTTTTGAGGGGGTATTCAACTGTTCTCCCTAATTAAGTCTCTTGCCGGATGGCGAACTTGCGTAGTACTCTATGAAGGCAACTTAGGCTAGCTCGGCTCAGAGCATTTTCTTAAACCCAATGGGATACACAGTCCCATTGGGTTGTGTATCCCCTAGAAGGAGATACACCATGTTCAATAGAAACTCATTCCTCCCAAGAAATCGTAAGCAACTGAGTGATTCTGAGTTAGCTCGGATCGCACCCAGCATATTCGCAGTAAACGAGCACTCAGAAACTAGCGAGAGATATCAATTCGTCCCGACGATTGATGTCGTCAATGGATTATATTTACATCAAGCGACCCTTGTTTCAAAGAGGTTCAGAAAGGGGATTTATTGCCAGAAATCGTATTGGTAAATAGTCATGACGGAAAGTCATCCTATAACCTAAGCTCAGGGATATATAGGTTGGCGTGCGCAAATGGGTTGTTGAGCCCGGAAGGTGCTCAATCAAACATCAAGGTACGCCACTCAGGGAAAGGAATAATTGAGAGAGTAATTGAAGGGACTTTTTCAATTGTGGACGATATTCCTCGGGTCCTGTCCCGAATCAAGGAGTATGAAGAAATAGATTTATCTCAAAGCAATCAAAAAATCTTCGCAGAACAAGCTGCGAAGGAGCTGATGAAAGATGAGATAGTAGACATTAATTCTATGCTTTTTTCACGCCGCAAGGCAGATGATAAGTCTGACCTATGGACTGTGAGTAATAGAGTGCAGGAAAGCCTAATAAGAGGGTATGTGGCACGGAAAAAGATGGATCCAAAAGGCAACCTAAAAAAGGTTGCTGGACGGCAAATCACTTCAATTGATAGGTCTTTGGAGGTAAATAGACTTATCGCCAACTTGACGGAAGCGATGGCGGTATCGTTAACGTCTTAAGGTAAGGAAAAAACTCCCCACCAGTCTGCACTGATGGGGAGTTTTTTATTAGCCTGCTTTTGTTGGTCGAATCAACGACAAATATATAATGCTGTTCAGTAGAATTATGAAAAAGAGATTTGTCTCTTTCGATAGAAAGTAGTGATTGAGAAAAGGCATTCGGTGGTAGCTGATGCCTAGTCCATAAACCAGAAAGCTACTGAAACCTATCAGCAAAGCAAAATAGATTAGAGTTCTTCCGCCATGCTTCATTGCACTCTCCCTAGCTATGCTCATTAGCAGTATTTGACTGCTGTTGGAAGTCTATTCCATTTCTAAATCCAACTTTATAGCCAATATACACTCCAAGTATTCCAATTGGGATTGCCAACAACAACGCACACACGAAAAACTTGCGAATCAGTTTTTCTTGAACGAGTGGATCCAACACAAAAATCCTCCAAAAATAGAACTTTCCCAATCCAGCCTAAGGGTAGATTTTCTGGCATTTTTTGTACGAGCACACATAAACTACCACTCATTAAAATTTTGTGCAAAGTTATTAGTATCTCCTTATTTATAGGCGGCT
>CAYMKI010000315.1:0-1634 GCA_964390695.1 uncultured bacterium | reverse complement strand
TCTTACACCCCGACAGTACTTGAAAAAATCAAATCATTGTCGTTGTTTGGAGGAGTGAAAAATTCATCTGAGACAGAGCCCAAAGGAAAGGGTGTTGATTTACTTGCTCCATTCAATCACTTATCCTCAATAGCCGTGGGAATAAGTGCAATTGCGGTAGCGGATCAGTTTATCGAGTCTCTATCTACCATTTCTAAGTTAGTTGTAACCCAATTATCTGGAACATGTATTACCGAAATAGTAATAGAATCTAATGAAACTATCGTATCTAATCATTGCAAAACCCTTATTGAAAATGGCAGTGCACAATGTCTTGCTACAATTCTAGCTTTAACAGCTTTAGGCGCGTCGCTTGCATCGCAGAGATTAATTGGCAAGGTACGTAAATTGGCTAACAAGAACTAGGCGAAGCTCGTACAGCTTTATGCACAATCACGGGTTTAAACAGGTTCTTAGAAAAGGTGTGGCAAGCCACAGCAATCAAAAAGCAGCGCAAGCTTCGCCAAATTTCTGGTTATTTGGATTTGGAGAGCAACTCGAATACTTCCTGCTCGATTTCTTGCGGAACAAACCCTTTCAGACAGCGACCATTAGATGCTATCTCTCGAACAAGCGTAGAGCTGATTTGACTATACTGCGGTGACGAAAACAAATACAATGTTTCAATTCCGGTCATCTGTCGATTAGCTGCTCCCATCTGCATTTCAAAATCGAAATCCCCATTGTTTCTCAACCCGCGAATCAAAATATCAGCTCCATACTTCTCTGCACAATCGACCACCAATCCAACCAAGGGAATCACATCTACATTTTTTAAAGACTTCGTCAGCTGTTTCAACAACTCCATCCGTTTTTTCTGTTGCAACAGCATCGCATGCTTACCCTCGCTCTCTGCAACAGCCACATAAAGCTTATCACACAAAGTTGCAGCTCGCTGAATTAACTCCTGATGACCAAGCGTCGGCGGATTAAATGTTCCGGCAAAAAAAGCTGCTTTCATAGTCATCCTTCTAAAACAATTAATGATAATACCAACATTGCAAAGCGGAACGTCCCATCACCCGCGTATCTTTAAAAGCCAAATGTTTTAATATCTTCTCTTCAGGCAAGGCTTGCACGTCATCCTCCAAAAACAATATCCCCCCACGCTTAAGCAAAGGTTGACCGGCTTCAATCAATTCATCCAAAACAGTAAGCACTTGTGCACTCAACGAAACGTGTTCCTGGTTCTTCGAAGCAACAGTATCATATGGAGGATCAGCATAAATCACATCGAATTGCCTTCCAAGCTTAGCCAATTTCTTCATCGCACTAAATACATCGGAAAAAAGCACATCCCCACTTTTAGTGGCGTCGAAAGTGGTTAGGTTGGACTGGATGCAGCGGATACTTTCGCGGTTGTTATCGACAAAGCATGCTTGCCTAGCACCCCTGCTAAGGGCTTCTAAGCCCATCGCTCCAGACCCAGCAAAAAGATCCAGAAAGGCAGCTCCTTCTATTTCATTCCGGCAAATGTTGAATAATGCCTCCCTCAATCTACCAGAAGTGGGCCGTGTCATTTCTCCTTTTGGAGTGAGTATTTTTCTACTTTTATAAAGTCCGTCGGCGATGCCATATTATACTGCACCACATCT
>CAYMKI010000314.1:0-1640 GCA_964390695.1 uncultured bacterium | reverse complement strand
ACTGTAGATACCGCTGTCGGACCACAATGTTCCAACAACTTATAATAAATGATAAATGCAGCTACTGTTCCCAAAAAAGCCAATCCACAAACACCCACCATCGCCATTGCCGAAGGCATAGGCAACATCCACACTTGATCATGATACATCGTTAAAGGCCACAACATTACAGATGCTGCTATAAATTGCGTTGCAGGAGCAACATAGGGCTTCAATCCCGTCACATACAATTTTCCATAAACATGGCTGACAGAATACGAAAATGATGCCAGCAGTGCCGCTGCCATTCCAACAGTTGTACCGTTCACACCCTCCAAAAGCTTAGGAGCAAATAGCAGGATAAGTCCCAAACAACTCAACAATACCCCAACGACTTTCGTTCGATTCATCCTGTCAGAAGCAACAAAAATCTGCGCAAGCACCGCCGTAAACATTGGAGAGGTTCCATTTAAAACAGCGGCCAACGCACTATCAATAGTTTGCTCTGCAAAACAAAACATGCAAAAGGGTAAAACCGATGCAAATATTGCCATCAAACTCATACGCAGCCAAAAGGCCCATCCTTTTGGCATTTCAATATTTTTCCATAGAAGCAATGCAACCAACACGCAGGCTGCCAATGACACGCGCAGACTGACAATCGTCATTGGAGGCAAGTCCTGAAGTGCTAATTTAATAAAAAGAAATGATGGACTCCATAAACATGTCAAAGTCAACATCAAAATGAAACGTTTAAGTGGCGACACAGAAAACCCTAATTAGTTCAATTAAAACCGAAACTAATATAACAAATATTTACATTTACATGCCAATTAAATTAAAAATCAGCATCAGTTATTAACAGATAAACAAAGAAAAACAAGACGAAGCTTGCGTTGCGAACATAAAAAGGGGACAATAGGGACAACGGTCTTCTAGTCTCTCCTAAAACCACTACCGCCCCTGAGTGGCTATTTTGTATGCTTCTTTGTAGGTTTCTTCTTCAACTGAGGCATAAGCAAAAGGAGTATCATATAAGTGAGATGTAAAAATTAATCACGTCTGCATAAGTCGGATTTCTAAAATCATGATCCCAAAATTTAACACCGGGGGCTGTTTTTAACACAGTAAACGTATCTCTAAATTTAAATCGCCCAGGAATATCTAAGAACCTGTTTAAAATTTTTTCTCGCTGTCAAAAGTAACTACCACAGAGCCCACAGAGAACACAGAGGGTTATATCTTCATTCGACGGATACCTTCCACTAGGCGTTTTACATTAAAATTGATAAGCAATCCTCGAGTACAAGTGCCATAAAGACGTAAATAAGACAATGATTGTGCTTCATGTATTGGCTATTGCACTCACTGACTTAATTTCTATAATGACCTGATCTTCCACAACTAAATCAAGACGATAGCCACAGTCAAGCATAACATCTTTATAGAAGATAGGGAGAGGTTTTTGTGCTTCTACCTTCAATCGTCTTAACCTCAACTCATAAGCAAAACAGGCTTCATAGGCTGATTCAAGCAGACCCGGCCCAAGTAAACGATGGACATCAATTGCAGCCCCAATAATATTGCCCGTTAAAGAATCATCTACTTCTTCCGAGAGATCTTTGTTAACTAAATAATTCATATACCTTCTCTGTGTTCTC
>CAYMKI010000313.1:0-1659 GCA_964390695.1 uncultured bacterium | reverse complement strand
GTGGAGTATTGATCTCCTGGATCACATGATGTTGATTTCCCCCTTGGGATAACAAAATCATAGGCATCTTTCCTGTTGCTTTCAGAGAAAATGGCACTATAGGGTCTGTAAACAGATACCCTTTGCGTTCCATGCATGTGTCCAGCAGGTCTCCTCGCTCTAGATGGTAATTTAAGGTTGATCTTTTTTTCTGATAAGCCCTTGAGACATCGAGTATTTCCCCTGAATTAGCTAAAGAGTAAGCGACCTTGGGTATTTCGGATCGATTGGCAGGTAGGATTAAAGTACCAAGATTGGCAAATTTGCTGCCTAAAAACGGGTAATCCATCACATGGGAAAGTGTTTCTCTATCTTTTTGCGTGAGTTGACGAGGCAATATCTGCCATGGATTTCGACGAACAAGCTCTGGAAAGAGTAGTTTTTGAATATGATCTAGCACCTTAGTCCTATCATAGCCTTCATTGTAAGCTATCTCCTCCCCTTGCCTATATATCTCTAGCGAGGGCACATCGAACGAGGAAGTTATATGGATAGGAAAGGACACAGTCTCATCGAGCTGATGGATGTCTGCGGAATTTGTGCCTCCACTATAACAGCTACACAAGAGCATGTAAGCTGTGTTCAGGTCTTTTAAATCCGATAAAATCTTCTGAAAATCTCTTATCGGAATCCCTGCTATAATTCCCTGAATTTCTTGATTCAACCCATCGGAGGTTCCGGGATAGTTGCCGTGACCTGAAAATGAAACTAGTCGAAAGAATCGCAGTTTTTCATTTTCATTGATAAATATAGAAGCTAAGTCCAACGGAAGTTTTGCCGGCTCGAGATGTTCGCCTTTTGACAGTTCTAGAGCTTTGGAATTAAATCCATACTCTTCCAATGGCATGTCCTTAGGCACTATCACACACACATCGCGATTGTTTTGAATATAAAGGTCCACATCCTTGCGGATATTCAACTTTGGGAACAACTCGAAATTCTTTTCATGAGCCTGAAAAAAATGCCGGTTCACAACGCAAGGTACGCCCTTGCGTATCAAATTCACAACATCAATCAACATCACCGGATTGTCCGTATGCATAGGACTTGTTTCAATGGTAATGCCAACTTGAATGGGCTTTGGAATTTTCAAAAGGGGTATGATTTGTTCTTTTAGCGATAGCAGCGTAGCAGCAGCGTCGCCTCCAGAGGTCTCATATATTTCAAATTCCTTCAACAGATTGCGATGCAAGACATCGAAATTCCAGTCGTTGGGCACACTGTGAAAGATCGAATCAAATACCGACAGATCCTTATGCAGTTGATAGCGAGGAAAATGCTTAACAACTAGCTCCAGATTAGAGATAAACTCTTCTAAACATCTAGGTCTCGGAGAGATTTGTTCGCATACGGACAATGGATGGGCAATCTGAGTCATCCCAACTTTAGTAGGATCGCTGGCTATCTTCACTAAAACATCTAGAAAAGGCTTAACAGTCTTTTGTACTTGTTCAGTTTGGTGTTGAGCTTCATCGGAAAAGTTTTTGTGAATTTTACGAATAAATTTGGAATGTATAGGACGGATGGCCTGCGATTCGGAGGCAAGGTAATTTACCACTCCTCTCACTCTCTCTTCTAAAGAATATTTTTTCGTAAGACTTTGTTGTATTAATATTGCAT
>CAYMKI010000312.1:0-1660 GCA_964390695.1 uncultured bacterium | reverse complement strand
TTTCTATCCTCATCTTCCCAAGGTACTCTCTTTACAGTACACTTCCTTGAAAACAGAATAAACAAAGGGAGATTTTAGATGCTAAAATCTATTTTAGAAGTAGAAGAAGGCTTGAAAGCAGACCTTGTGCGCGTGTTTTCTATATTTTCCCTGCCTTTTGCCCTGTATTACGTGTATTTAGATATGCAATATAAGAATGCAATACTAAGCCACGCTCTTCCCTATGGTGACTACATACTTTCCCATATGGATGATTTTAAACTTATGGCTTTTACGGCTCTGACAGGGAGTGTTGGCGTTTTAGTTGGACCTATTTTAGCAAGAATGCGGCTCGCCTTTACGTTTGGTAAACAGATCAAGCAATTGACTGGCAAATTGAGTAGCGCGAGAGCCGATACTTCTTTCCACCTCATGTACATCCAACGGTATAAGCAAATGAGCAAAGTTATTACTGACACCATGGAGTATGTGGAACACTCTGCGGATAACACTCCATTTGAGGTGCAACAAGAATTAATGATGATTATTAAAGGAATAGCTGAAGAGCTTTCCAAAGGTTTATGCACGAATCTTCAGAAAGAAACGCTTAACGTGAGACAAATGCTGGACCAAACCCAGAGCCATTTTACGGACTATATCCAAAATCATAACGTTCAGATCAAAATAACTTGCCCAGAAGATTTAACAGTTGTGGGCGACTCTCTTTTTATGCGTTTGATTTTTCTTAATATACTGGGCCTCCCTATTTGCTCAACACAAAATAATGGCGCCATCTCTGTATTTGTTTCTCAAAAGGAGGGATACGCCCATATTGAAATCCACGACCACCGAACGATGCTGACGACTGCAGGTCAGCAGCATCTCAAATTCCCACGAGAGTTTTTAGCGAAGACCCATGAACTCAAGCAACTCTGCTTTCAAAATGATTGGGGCTATGCGTTTAAAGAAAAAAAGAAAGGCACGTTCTACACGAAGGTTTCCGTTCCTTTAAAAGCCTACGATACGGTGGAGAATCATGGGGTGAACTTTGTACCTGCTGGGGTGAGCTCCCTCCACTAACCTACTCGGTCATCAATCCTAGGAACCATTCGGTAAAGTCCATATCCACTTTTGAGGGATCTTTTTGGAGGGAGTGGAGGTAGATTTCCTTCACAGAAGTCAAGAATTGCTCAACAGTTAAGTCTTTGTTTTGTTTTTCTATAAGCTTATCAACAACTTTCACAATCTCGGGAAAAAGGCCGTGTTTGTCAAATTTTGAATATTTTGCTTGAAGAACCTCTTCCAAGGACAGGGGCAGTGAATCTTCTAAGGCTTCAGGCGTTGTGAGCAGATCTTTTACACTACACCCCAAGGCATCCGCAATGGCTTGCAAATTCACGGCGCTGGGGCTTTTAGATTTGCCTCGCAGTATATTTCGAACCGCATGGGTCTTTAATCCCGCCAAGCTTTCCAGCTCAACGATGGACATATTTTTCGCTTTCATGCGGACTTCAATTTGTTGGTCTATTTTCATGTCTGTCTCTCTCCTGCGCTTATCGCTCATCTAATATTATACAACTTTAGATATATAGGCACAATATCATCTAATATGCAAATTGTGTTCATTAGACAGAGGTAAGAAAAATTTTCTACTCTACGACAAACGTCTTGACAGTTGTAC
>CAYMKI010000311.1:1268-1661 GCA_964390695.1 uncultured bacterium | reverse complement strand
GAAAAGTTCCGTGCGTGATTTTACAAATTCTACCAGCAAAGAGACTTGGCTTTGTTTAGGGCATATATTTTCAAGCTGACCAGTTTCTTCTGATGTATTAAGATCAGTTAACACTCGTGCCACAATCTCAACAGAGGGAATCGCAGCAATATCTTGTTTTGTAGCAGTTGGGTGCGCTTTTAACCAATCCACCACATCACCTTTTTCCGGCAAATTGAGTTGATTGACATCCACTTGCCGCAGAGTACAGCCTAGCTTTTGCAGTTCATCTGCGACGGCAACTAAAAAATGTTGTCCTGCTTCATCATTATCGGGCCAAATTATAACAGTCCGATTGGCTAATGGTGTCCAATCTGTTTTTGTAGCAGAATCAGCGCCGCCGCTTGTTGTCGC
>CAYMKI010000311.1:0-1258 GCA_964390695.1 uncultured bacterium | reverse complement strand
AGCTGATCCACACACCATTCGCCTTCACACACTATTACAGGCGTATCTAAAGATGCTGATAGGATGCTTTTTAAATTATATAGCGGTTTTCCATGAGGAAATTCTGGCTCCCCTAATATATATTGCTGGTTAGTTGCGAATTTCATGGGGCGAATCCATTTTTCACCTGTTTGGGGATGTTTTAAGCGGATTCGCCAATAAAGCATGTTTCCTGCCTCATCAACATATTCATGCAACGCCTCCGGTTTAAAGCCATTTGCAATAGGTTCTTTAGCAAACCGACGCGCAGCAGTTTGAGGGGTTTCTGGTGCTGTCATCACTGAAACCTCCAGGCACATAATGCTTTGGCCGCTTGAATAAAGCTGAGTTGATGGCGTTGCATATGAAAGGCCAACACATCTCCACCATGAGCGCCACATACCATGCAGCGAAAACCGCCTGAATCGATTCTAACTCTCAAGCTGGGTTTTTTATCGGTATGGAATGGACAAAGCGCAGATTTCCATTCACCACCACCTAACAATTTTATCCCTTGCGAAGCGTAGTAGACGCCAGGGCTTGGGAGTAAGCGACGATCAAATTCACCCCATTGCCTCTTGGCAGCTTGTCTTAGAGAGGTGTCTTTCATGCTAATACCCTTTCTGTGCCAATTGCCGATCTGACTCAAGCTTTTTAACCAGTATGCGAATTTCCTGTTCTGATTTACCCGAAATACGGGCAGCATTGAGTGCAGCAACCTCATTTTCTGGCCAGCCAACACAACGTACACCAAGTTTTATAGGAGTAGTCCATAGTCCTTGCCCAATACGAAGATAAATAGTGCTGCGAGAATAACCCGATCGGGATTTGACTTGGGGAAGTCTTAGAATTGTATTAACCATGTTGATCCCTCCTGAGGGGCTGTTGAACATGGTTACAAATTAAGAACGAGACAGGGGGCTGTCTTACAAGCTAACTCGCAAGCTAGCTCGTGTGACACCCTTTAAAGCCGCAGAATAGTTGGGTTTAGAAATTATGTGGGATAGCCTTTCTGGAAAACTGCTAAGTCCATGCTGAGTTAAGGATATCTAATTCTTCTTTTTTTTCTTTTTTCTGTAGGATTTGCTTCACCCGTGAAACTGAAATATTTTCTTCTTTTGAAATAACCTGTAAAAAATTCTTTGTTCCTTTTTCTCTTAATTGATTTTTACGCTTTTTGAGCCGTTTACACCGTTGAGCAGCTGATTCTATGTCCCTAGCACCTGCCATAGGTGTATCT
>CAYMKI010000310.1:0-1667 GCA_964390695.1 uncultured bacterium | reverse complement strand
CCACATAACGCCACAAGTTTGAGATGGTTGCCACCGGAACAATGCCAGCCATCACAAACTTGTGCCTTTCTGTGCGCCTTTGCGCCTTTGGGTTTAATTATTTACTAGTGCTTACAGCATTTTGGGCAAGCAGCAGCGAACATCCAGAGACTCAATGCACCGGAAACAAGCGCTGCCACGCCGCTGACCCAGAGCGGCACCTCCGTTGTTCCAATGGCGAAATGAAAATGTGAGAAAAAGCGATAAAGGTGAATTAGGGAAACTAAACCAAAAACTGTACCTGCGGTATATAAAGGTGCATTTGACATTTTATTAATCCTCTTCTGTTCTATTTTTTTGTTTTGGGATCCATTTGGAAAAACTTTTCGGTAGCAACTTCTGAATAAATAATTCTATTCGTTGTCGATTTTTTTGATAGGCAATGCCGGCAAGCACAATACACAGTCCTGTCAAACTTAAAATCACCGGAAACCAGCTTGAATCAGCAAAATATTCTCCATAGAGATACATCACATATCTTAAAACGCCCAACGCTCCAAAAACTAAGAATACTGACCGTTGCAGAACAATAGAGATTAGCATCAGAAAAAGGTGGATGAGCAAATAAATGAAATTACTCGCTCCAGAATCAATAGGCATCATAAGCAAACCTATCCAAAAGGCTGCAACGCCAAAGAGATATCCCCAAAAGGCAAAATCCCGGCGTACTTTCAGATCTGTGATATAGGCTACGATGATCATGAAGATGCCAAATCCTATGGAAGACCAGGACCTTGAGCCCCAATCCCAAAATCCTGACGGTTCCCCTGTCTTTGAGGCCAGCGTCATGATGTCCATCGACATAAACCATAAAGCGAAGTAGATTGGTGCTGTTAAAAACGGAAACCTGAAGAAGTAGAGAGCAATAAAGCCTCCAATGACAGTGGCGGCTTCCATTAAGAACCATCCGCCTTTGATCCAATGAAAAAAACCAATGTAGTGCTCCTCTCCCACCCATAATCCCGACCATTTCTGCAAGCCATAAACGGCGAGCGGGATCATACAGACAGCCAAAGTAATAAATAAGCCCGCCGGGACTCTCAACTCTTTCCTTTTCCAAAGATAGGACCCTAACAAGATAAATCCTGTCATATAAGCAAGGGCAATCGCTGTTAATCCTTTGCCGCCAAAATTTTCCCAGGAAATTCCAGCAAACCAGGCCATGGCCAACATAACGATCAAAGCACCGAAATAATAGAGGAGATGAGGTAATTCAAATTTTGAATAGTCAGATTCTGAGGAAGATTTGAGATCAGCCCAAAGATCTTCAGCCGTCTTTTCATTGATCCCAAGTTTCTTAGCAGCAACTAGTAGTTGATGTTTACTGAGGTACATTTCGATTCCTATTCGTTTCACCCTTCGTTTGCTTATATAATTGACAACGATTATGATAGCAAATTCAAAAAAAAGGAGGACTTATGAGATTGAATGAATTAGAGATAAAGATCGCCATCGCTTCCGACGAACATTTTAAACAAGTGCAGGACCGTTGCATCGAATTGTTCGGTCCCCCTATTTCGCTTATCAGGCAACTGGATGAATATTACGATAATGCTGATGGGCATCTCAAGCAACAGGATTTCGTGCTGCGCATCCGCACGACAGCTGTAAAGAAAATTATTGGGATG
>CAYMKI010000309.1:0-1669 GCA_964390695.1 uncultured bacterium | reverse complement strand
ACCTGATCGTTGGTGGGGAGAAAAGCCTTTCTAAATGCCAAAAGGGTCGCTTAAGGGTTTTTTCGCGCAATAAATGAGTGAAAAAAGTAGCTAAAAAAAAACAAAAACCGTTTGGAAGACAAACCGAAGTAATTTCTATCATAACTACCGTTAATTTTGAAATCAACGGCAACGGGCATGTGAATCACCGGCTTTACAGCTATTGTTGACAGGCTCTCTTGTATGAAATGACTGGGTGCCCATACCTCGTCGACAGCATCAAAAGCACTGTGCCAGGCCTGAGGAAAATTCGCCAACTCCCAAAACCAGACGCCAATTCTATAATGCCCATCTATATCTTTCTTTTTAATTTGGCTGGTGACGAGATTGATTTGATCGGCATTTACGCAAAACAGGATTGCTTTCCTATCGATTCTTCGGGTTATTTTCTTGCTATAGGAGCTGTCGTTTTCGCTATGCACGCCATTTGTGCTTATTTCAAATATATCGAAAGGGTATTTCGACTTACTGAGCGAGCCTGCGGTGGCGCGAAGGTTCTGGGCAACCCCGAAATCGCCTCGCACATACCCAACCAAGGTAACACCCGGCATTGAAGAAGATACCGACAATCTCGTTTGGAACAATGAAAGAATGGAGAGAAAAGGTAATGAGAGCAGGTCGGCAAGCCTGCTGGTTGCCAGCCAGATGTGCCTGGTTGGTGACTCTGTTTGCAACGCACCCTCTTGAATAATCCTTAAAATCCAGTTTGGTATGATTTTAGACACTCTCAAAACAAGCTTCGGATTGGCGTCATAGGCTCGATAAGCAATCCGGGAAATGATATGTTTGAAGAGAAGCGATATTTCTAAAAATCTGCCCTGTTCCTGTGGCCGGCCAAGCAGTTTGCTCGCAGCATCAGTAAACACCTTGTCTATCTTGAAAAGATTGCCTGCATTAATTACGAACCACTTTGCGTAATCCAGCCGGCCTTCATGACTATCAATATTAAAGGTGCATTGCAATTGTTTATTATTTAAATACAATCCATACATAAATCTTGTAACGACTGCATTACTGGACAGGGCCCCATCAATCTCATTAAAATATTCTGATGTAAGCTCATTAAAAGGATGACTTATTGTTTTTTTTGAGTTATCGATAAACTTTCTAAAATAGGTACGTATTGCTGGATGAATGTGTGTTCCATCCACAAGTTTCCCGAAGCCATAAGGAGTTTTTACTGTCGCTTCGTGACCGTTCGACTTGACTTTTTCAATGTATTTTTTAAACAGATGCTTAAGCTCACCTATATTATTTATAGAATACCTGTCTTGGTGTTTTGAAAAAACTTCTGGATTGCCTGGATCGATGCCACTAAAATGAAAAAAGCTGATCGGCTCGTCATTTGCTCGCCAGATTCCGCCGTCACGACTTATTTTCCTGTGCGCAAGATTCCAGTAGGCAACGTTATATCCCGGTGCGCGCAAAATGGCTACATTACTAAACAGACAGGGGATCAAGTCGACCCATTTTTGATCAGTAAATAATCCGTTTTCCAAATCGACAAGCGCACCTTTTTCAAGCCTGGCACACCACCAATCCACTAATTTATGGCCAACATCACCTCGTGAAATTCCGATGAATCCGAGGTTGTACACCCCGACTCGAAGCATCACCGCTTCATCCGGGT
>CAYMKI010000308.1:0-1671 GCA_964390695.1 uncultured bacterium | reverse complement strand
CATGTGCAGGGTTTGACAACATTCTATGACCTCTTTGAAGAGACTATAAAAAAAAGTTATCGCCCCAAGGTGGTGCCTGAGTTAAGAGGTATCACCCTTGGCGGAGCCATATCTGGATTAGCGGTAGAGTCTTCCAGCTTCAAACAAGGCCTTGTACACCATTCTGTGATTGAAATGGAGGTGCTTACAGGAGCCGGAGAAATCGTCAGCTGCTCGCCCACAAACCACAAAGAATTATTCTATGGCATTCCAAATTCATATGGCACTCTAGGTTATATCTTAAGTGCCAAGATAAAATTAGAACCCGCAAAACCCTATGTAGACGTCAACTACCTGCATTTCCACGATTGTAAAGATTTTTTTGCAAACATCGAGACCTTATGTCAAAAAACGGATGAATACGACTTCATTGACGGGGCCATATTTTCGCCGGAGCATATGGTGATTGTTGCAGGCAAAGCCGTGGATGCGCCTTCATACACACCTGCAGCAGACTATGTGAAACAGCAAATCTACCATAAAGCTATCCGGGTTAAAGATAAAGAGAGCTTTAAACTTCAAGATTACATATGGCGGTGGGATCACGACAGTTTTTGGTCGACAGAAAAGACACTCCTGGAAAATCCTTTGGTAAGGAAGAGCATTGGACCCTACCTTTTACGTACAGACCGCCTTAGCAAGCTCACTCGGTTTATTTCAAACTGGTTGCCAAAATTTGCCACCAAAACTTCAGCTAAACAACTCACGGAAGAGCTTATACAAGACGTAGGTGTGCCCATAAATAAATGCCCTGAGTTTTATGCTTGGTTCCAGCAAGAAATTGGAATCCATCCCCTCTTCATCTGTCCAGTGCAAAAGGAAACGCTATCCACACCTCTCTGGAGATTGCCTGAAAACGATCAAATATACTGCGATGTGGGTTTCTTTTCCCGAAAAAAGACTTCTTTTGTCCGCGGGCATTACAATCGCCTTGTTGAAGATAAGCTTGTCGAAATAGGGGGTAGAAAATCCCTTTATTCTCGCACATATTACCCTGAAGAGCAATTTAAAAAACTATATTATGGAGAAGGCGCCTACGAAAAATTGAAAGCGCAATATGACCCTTACAATAAATTGCCTACACTTTTCGATAAATGTGTCAAAGGGCGATAATAGCGCTTAATTTGCGTCCAAGAAGGGTCCGGCGTCTTCCTTCAAAAGATCTATGACCGCATAATCAAGGCAATCCCAATCATTCTTGTTCTTATAGTACTGCAACAGCTTAAAAGCTACACCAGCTTTGTTTGCATTTGCACCGACTATTAAGTTCGCATACAACTGGGCAGTGAAGACTTTAGCCATATTTTGAGTTAACGCATCTTCTTTCTTCAAAAAAAATGCTGCGATATGCTGTTTGGCTTGTCGGATAAATTCCATCTGCGGGTTTATCTTTAATCCTTGAAAATATCGGAGAAGAGACTCCTTTAATGAGGTGTCATTACCGCTGAGATACTCTTCAAAACCCTTGGAAAAATTCTGGTAATGCAACGCTCTTGTTTCATCACCCGCCAAGTGTTTTAGTACTTCACCAAAAAATATTTTAAACGAAACAGCATTCAGAATCTCTCTAGACTTTCTCTTATCTGAGTATTCTGCAAAAGTCTTCTCAAATAGATCGTGGTATTTTACGGG
>CAYMKI010000307.1:284-1679 GCA_964390695.1 uncultured bacterium | reverse complement strand
GAAAAATCGCTAAAAGCGAACCTAAAACAGCGAAACTGCTCAATGTGGGTTCAACTGTGTGCTGGCCAATTTTAAGAAAGGCTGATTCTAAAACAGTACTAAAGCCAACCCGCATCATATGGCTCGCATTGCGGTCATGATTTCCACGGATACAGATCTTATGACCTTTAAGTTGAGAGCAAATGGAATACAGATGATCGACGTCACCAAGTCCAAAATCACCAAGAAAGAAAACTTGATCGTCGGCATCAATCCAATCATTCCAATTCTTGATAAGACAAAGATTCATCTCTTCTACAGTTTCAAATGGCCTACCTGTATATCTAATGATATTTGTATGGGAAAAATGAGTGTCTGAAATGAACCATTTTTTCATGCTTGCAGCTCACTGTAAAACTTAAAGACTTTCATAAACCCCTCTTCCAAACTTTGAGGAATACCACACTCAGCTGCCATGACTCCAAAAGGTTTTTGCCAGCTTGGAGGAGGCTCAGGCAAAACCGCTGGCAGAAGATGCGTGTTACGTGCCCTAAATACTCTTTGCAGTGAGTATTTGAATGCATCAAGAGCCTTTTTCTTTATTTGTAAAAGCAATATTAAATCAACGAGGTCCTTGGCGCGAGTATTGATTTGGTCGCGAGGAAATGTATAGGAGTGCAACTTCTCTGCGAATTGTTGCTCTATGGATATCATAGGAATCATGGGTGCAGGAATATCGCAGAACTCAAGCCAGTTTGCTCCAGGGACTTTTTCTACTGCATCAATAAGAAAGTCACCTCCCACGTCAAGATGAAATTCGACGAAAGGCCTGCTATTGATGATTGCTATAACGCTATGCTGTGAGCCACCGTAAGGCGCATTTTCTACGTCTCTTCGAGGTTGACCGATTTGATAAACGAAATGATCATTTAAGTCGAAGCGAGCAAGCATTTGAAGCTCTTGCAAAATCCGTTCACTCATGGGCTCTGTTATATTGCTTTCGCGCTTGAACCATGTTAAGTCCATGTCTTTTGTAGCACGTGCATGGGTTATGCGTAATTCCATTGCATACCCGCCCTTTAAGAAAAAGAAAGAAGGCGCTTGAGTGAAAATCCTTGCCAAGAGTCTGTCAAAGGCTACTTTGCGGCGAAGGCGATCAATGCTCTCTCCCGTTCTATTAGAATGATCTCGGAGATGCACCTCCAAGTGCTTCCGAAAGTCTTTAGCGGACTTATAGTTTGGAATCATGAGTCCATCCTTGAATTGAGTGTGTTGAGTAGTGAAAGAATAGAGTGCGGTCCATGAAAATAGACATTTCTAAAGCCAGACGAGCTATTATAACCTGCAGGATCCTGGGCGATTGCAATGCCAACAAGAGCAGGAATATTATTTGAGAATTTCCAAAGTCCGCCACCA
>CAYMKI010000307.1:0-274 GCA_964390695.1 uncultured bacterium | reverse complement strand
GAAAGGAGGTAATGACCTTTCTCCTCAAATTTCTCATGTCATATGTGTGGTTGCTTACTGGACATATGATGTAATCCACATCAGGCAATTGGCGATAACTGGAAGCGACAAATCCATAAGGACCCATATGCAATTGCCATTCTTTACAGTCATCAGAATATACAGCTTCAATTCCTCCTAGCGAGATAAGAGCATCTTTTAAAGAAAAACTTGCCGCCTCTTTTGGTATTTTATAGAAAGCTTTGTAAAGCTTCAGCATCTCAGTAATCTCTTG
>CAYMKI010000306.1:0-1687 GCA_964390695.1 uncultured bacterium | reverse complement strand
GGTTTGCATTCTTTCACTTCCGATCAAATTATACACTTGGTCAATATGCTGCAATTAGGGATCAAGAAAGATACATCTGATGGACAAGTTCAAAGCTACTTTTGTCAAAGAGTTGCAGCCTTGGCTTTACAGAATAAAATACCGATAGATCGCTTGCTTATGGAATCTGCTGATAAGAATTTTGCTATAGAAGTGGTCACTCAACAAATCAAGCAGGGTGCATTATCTCCATTCAGTACAGCAATGTCTTTGCTCAGTAGCGGAATAGACACACATAGCACAGAAGTACAACGGATGCTTATCGAGATCGCCAAGTTGGGGGCTCAGCAAGATGGCATGATAACCTCCTTGATGATTAATTACTATGGAATTGATAGTTCTAAGCCTGAGGGACAAAAGGCGATGATAGAGATTGCTAAGCTAGCGGCTAAGCAAAATGTCAGGGCAACATTTGAAAACCTAAAAAACTACGGGATCGATGTTACCAAACCAGATGGGCAGCAAATGCTGATTGAGATTGCCCTTCTAGTGGCTAGACAAGATGGCGGGGTAATTTCAAAAGATATAAGTAACTGTGGAATAGACGCTTCGACGCTTAAGGGACAACAGGCAATGATTGAGATTGCCCTAATAGCGGCTCAGCAAGATACCTCGAGTGTCATCCTAGATTTAAATAACTATGGTATCGACTTCTCCAAATCCGAGGGGCAAGAGGCTCTCCTAGAGATCGTGAAGTTAGAGGCTCGTAAATGGGGCTGGGATTACATAAACAGAAATATAAAAAAAATGGGTATAGATGATTCCAAGCCAGAGGGGCAGTATTTGCTGATTGAAATTGCTTTATTAGCAGCTCAGAAAGATAGCTACGGAACATATCATTACTTAAAAGACTATAATATCGATGTCTCTAAGCCTGCAGGGCAACAGGCCTTGATGCAGATCGCCAAGCTTGTAGTCCAGCAAGAAACCTGGAAATTTTTCAAAGATAAAAAATACTATGGAATAGATCCTTCCACCTTTGAGGGTCAACTGGTGTTGATCGAGATTGCCAAGCTAGAGGCTCTGCAAGATCCCGTGAAAACCTTCGAAAATATAAAAAACTACGGCATCGATGCCTCCAAACCTGAAGGACAAAAGGTGTTGATCGAAATTGCCAAGTTAGCAGCTCAAAAAGATGGAAAAATAACCTCCGAACAAATAATAAACTACGGTATAGACGCTTTCACCCGTGAAGGACAGGAGGCATTGATCGAGATCGCGATGTTGGCAGCTCAGCAAAATGCCTGGGGAATATCCGAATACATAAAGAACTATGGTATTGATGCCACCGAGCCAAGGGGTCTTCAGGCGCTGATCGAGATCGCTAAGCTTGCTGCTCAGCAAAGTGGCTGGCTAACTTCCGAATACATAGAGAACTATGGCATTGACGCTTCCACGCCTGAAGGACAACAGGCGTTGATCGAGATCGCTAAATTGGCAGCTCAGCAAGATGGCGAGAATACCTCTCTATATATAAAGAACTATGGTATTGACGCTTCCACGCCTGAAGGACAACAGGCGTTGATCGAGATCGCTAAATTGGCAGCTCAGCAAGATGGCGAGAATACCTCTCTATATATAAAGAACTATGGTATTGACGCTTCCACGCCTGAAGGACAACAGGCGTTGATCGAGATCGCTAAATTGG
>CAYMKI010000305.1:1209-1689 GCA_964390695.1 uncultured bacterium | reverse complement strand
ATGAAATAGCAAAATCCCAACACAGCGTCATTATAATTGACTATGTTGAGAATACCATGTGGAAGGGCATTTAAAGTTCGGAAGAGGTAGGATTCGAACCCACGGACCCTTGCAGGTCTTCTGTTTTCAAGACAGACGCATTCGGCCACTCTGCCACTCTTCCCGAGAAAGGACACTTTATATCTCAAGTGTATTTAAGAGTCAAGGTTAATTTAGGCACATACGCACATTTGCGATACCCCAGGCAGATTCGAATTAAATAAAATTGACCTGTATTACTTATTATAATAGAATGAGTGCATATTATTACGAGTTAACTCGAAACTACTGTTTTTAGCTCGACTTTTTACATTTTTTGGATGCAGATTCAAGAGAGAGTCTTCCGTTATAAGATCTTCTTGACACACAGGTGAGGATCGGATACGTTCGATACTCAATGCACTTACCTTAATAAAATCATGAAACCTTTTTTTTTTCTTT
>CAYMKI010000305.1:0-1199 GCA_964390695.1 uncultured bacterium | reverse complement strand
ATACTTCCTTCCTTCTATCTTATGAAGTGCTATTTGAAGGTGCGGATCCAGAGGCAACCACTCTCATCCAGTCGACCTCTCGACTTTACAAATTAAGAGAAGCCTCTTCTGTAAGCGCTCTGGTACTAAAAAAACGAGCGGAATCCGATATTTCTTCGATGATCAAAGCCTTGCATAGCTTAGCCTACTACGAAGCTAAAGTAAATTTTTCTATTCAGGAAGGAGGGTCCTCCATCTTAATCCAGATCAATCCTGGCCCGGTTTATACCCTGAATCAGATCACACTCAACTATTTTCAACATGGGGAACAAATATGCAATCTGAAAAATGTGGATTTAGCACTGGAATTGGGAGAGCCCGCTTTGCCGGAAAAAATTTTAAATGCAGAAGAGCTGCTCATCCTTCAACTAAAACAGAAAGGTTATGCACAGGCTTCCATTCGAAAAAGAGAACTGTTCGCCGATCTAAAAGCCAAACATGCTATTTTGATGGTCGAGGTAGAAATAGGGCCTCTGTGTTATTTTGGAGGGTTGCAGATCAAGGGATTGGAACGGGTTAAAGAATCTTATTTTCACAAAAAACTGTTATGGAAAAGCGAAGAGCGTTTTGACCCTCTCAAAATTGAAAAAACGCAAGAGGCTTTGGAACTCTCCGGACTTTTTCGTTCCGTTAAAGTTGCTCCAGTCGATGACAAAAAGCAGGATGAGGCTAAACAGCGCAGTGTGGGACTTGGATTAAACTATACAAGCGCTCTTGGCCCCGGCATCACGGCAGAGTGGGAAGACCGCAATATTTTTGGAGAAGGGCAAAGATTAGGCGTACGAGCAGACGCATGGGCAAGACTGCAAGATGGGACGCTCTCCTACCTCATCCCAGACTTTAAACAGCCAAAACAAAATCTTATCTGGCTGCTTAATTACCGCTATGAGCGGATTAAGGCTTATACGGAATCTGCCTTATCTATTTCTGCGACGATTGAAAGGCATTGGAGCGACCGGATCACCTTCTCCTATGGTTTAATGTATAAATTACTTCGAAGTGAGCGCTCCGAAAGAAATGGAACTTTCGATCTGTTCAAAATACCCTTGAAATTCTTGTGGAACTATGCAGACAGCTTGTTAGAGCCAACTGAAGGTTTTACTGTACAATTCAAAGCCATTCCATCTCTTCAGCTTTTTTCTCCAAGCTTTGCCTACTCT
>CAYMKI010000304.1:0-1728 GCA_964390695.1 uncultured bacterium | reverse complement strand
GCTATACTTAAGGAAGAAATTCTAATATGGAATCAAGCCTTTTACGCCGTTCAAAATTTATTACGAGACCATGACATTCTTAAAAAGATTACTGAATATCATTATCAACAACTAAAGACTCATGAAGAACAGCTAGTTAAATTGAAATTATTGAAAGGACCCTTACATGACAGATTGACTGAAGACCTCAAATTAGAAACTCTTCCAGGCTCTCCATCTCATCAAAATGCAAGCCGACGACTGGTACAGTTAGACGAATGCTGGAAGATGATTGACAATCGTCAAGAGCGCGGCGGGAAATTTCTTAGCGAACGAATAAACCATTTCAAATTGGACAAGAAGTTAGAAAAAACCGAATTGGTGGATAAAGAGCCATTGGATAAGAAATTAGAAAAAACCGAGTTGTTGGATAAGAAATTAGAAAAAGACGATCCAAGTAAAGTTTTTGCTGATTTCAGCACAAAATTTACGACAGCTTTTTCTCTTATTCGAGAGATTGTGGCCCTTAAAGAGCAAGTGACGTTGGAAAATCAATGGGAAAACTATTTCGACCCAGAGAAGAGAAAAACTCTCTACTTTAATTCTGTTAACTCTTGTAAAGAATTGCAACAACAACATGAGGTATGCAAAACAAAGGTTCTACCAGAAGTGGAAACGGCTCTCAAAATAGAAAAACATTTAGTTATTGAGAAAATGAGAGGGCTGAAATCAGCGATCGAAGAAAATATGAAGAAGTTAGAACAGGATATGACCCAAAGAAGCCACTGGGACTGGCGCCTGTCCAGCAAGGTTTAGACGGCGGGGAAAAAAATGGGAGGAGCGACAACGCTTCCTCCTTTACACATCTACTACACATCTACACATCTACTACACATCCTGTCTTTTAGCTAGATCTTATCGATCACCCTTTCATCTGACGCAAAAGATCGATCATTTCTAGCGCGGTATACGCAGCTTCTTCACCCTTGTTTCCAGCTTTTGAGCCGGATCGCTCTATTGCTTGTTCAATGGTATGAGTAGTGAGAATGCCAAAGATAATCGGTATTTGGATTTCAAGCGCAATCTGCGCAATACCGGATGATACTTGTCCTGCGATATATTCAAAATGCGCCGTTTCTCCTCTAATGATGGCTCCCAGA
This sequence comes from uncultured bacterium, assembly GCA_964390695.1. GTDB lineage: Bacteria > Chlamydiota > Chlamydiia > Chlamydiales > Parachlamydiaceae > CAWACC01. Next base: position 589 of record CAYMKI010000304.1, on the reverse strand, counting down.
CAGACGACAGCATCCACTCCCGCATTCATTGCCATGCATTTGGCTGCCAAGGGCACTTCATAAGAACCCGGCACCCAGGCTGTAACAATACTGTCTTCGGATAGACCACATCGAGAGAATGCTTCCAAGGCTCCGCTGAAGAGATTCTTGGTGATGCATTCATTGAATCTAGATGCCACAATGCCTATGCGTACATTGTGAGCAATTAAACGACCTTTGTATTCTTTCATACAAGCTCAAGATTTCTCCCCCACACAAGGCGGGGGAGAAACAACAACCCTTTGTTAACTAGAAATTCCTCGACTGATGCGAACGATAGCCAGAGTGGCCGCCGCCGTAGGAAGAATCACCGCGTGGTTCCCTATCTCTTCTTTCTGAACGATCTCTTTCTTGGGCTAGGCTCAAACGAAGAGGCCGATCTAGCAAAATTTTACCATCCAATTCTCGGATAGCAGCCGCTGCAGCTTCTTCATTAGACATTTCTACAAATCCAAACCCTTTGGATCGTCCTGTAGTTTTATCAGTAACAATCTTGGCGCTCACTACTTGTCCAAGTTTACCAACTGCTTCTTGAAAATGAGCTTTCAGC
>CAYMKI010000303.1:0-1731 GCA_964390695.1 uncultured bacterium | reverse complement strand
ATGCTAAACTTACGCTTAACTTGTATAAAGTCAAGCAAAACTCTATTTTTATTTTCATATCATGGTCGTCAATTTTCTAAAATCAACTTATCAAAAAGTCAAACAAACATTTGCCAAAACCGGTTCCCTGCTGGGCGACAAAATCCGCACGATTTTCAAAGGCGATATCAATGCAGAGGTATTAGAAAAACTAGAGAAGATTCTCTATGAGGCGGATTTGGGTGTAGAAATGGCTGAGTTGCTGACCCGCAAAGTCAAGGATGCCGCTCATAGCCGGCCTGGTTGCAAAGCAGAAGAGATTCTCAATGAAATACGTAAGGATATTATCGATATTTTCCCGCCAAATCCACAGGATCCGCTGGACTTGCCACAGACAGGACACCCCTTCGTCATTTTGGTAGTCGGGGTCAACGGTAACGGAAAAACCACCTCCGTGGCTAAATTAGCCAAAAAATATCAAGATAAAGGTAAAAAAGTCTTAGTGGCTGCCGCTGACACTTTCCGGGCGGCCGCCATGGAGCAACTGACCACCTGGGCCGAGCGCCTGCACATAGACATCGTCAAAGGAAATCCCAAAAGTGATCCGGCGGCAGTGGTATTTGATGCGTTGACTGCTGCAAAAGCCCGCAGTGCAGATGTAGTTATTATCGATACGGCAGGACGCCTGCACACCAAAACCCACCTGATGCAAGAGCTGGATAAAATCCGGCGCTCCTGCCATAAAATCCTACCGGCTTCACCCCATCAAACCTATCTGGTGCTGGATGCGACTACCGGACAAAATGCCATTGATCAGGCGAGAATTTTCAATCAGTACACACCCATTACAGGTCTGATTTTAACCAAGCTAGATGGAACCGCTAAAGGGGGGATCGTGATTAACTTGCAAAAACAACTCGGTATCCCGGTTAAATTTATTGGATTAGGAGAAGGGGTTGAGGATCTGGCACCTTTCGATCCTGTCAATTTTGTAAATGCTCTTTTGGAATAAAGATTTACGCAAGGTAATCAGATTTAGGAGTTAACATGTACGTTGGAACCGTATACCCGAATAATATGAATGCCCATGGTGTTGAAAATGGTGGGTCATCGAGCAGTGAAAATTATTACGCTCAAATGGGTTACTCTACAAGAACAGAGGGACGTGATACAATTGCAGTAACCAATGAAGTGACCAACCAAGCACTCAAAGATTTGGTTTCTGTATTCTTAGGAAAACCTCAGACCGGTAGAGTATCCATTGAACGAGCGACAAGAAATTTTGCTAGTGGTGTCAGCACTCGTGATGGAAGACGACAGTATACCGTCACAAGCTGTTACATGAAGATTGAATATATGGGCAAAACCTATTGTTTCGATGAACAGGATCTTTCTCAGAAAGATGCTTGTACTCGTATTTTTCAGCAATCTTATGCCAAAAATTGTGGAATAGCAGCTTTGACTGCCGGACATCTAAATTGTTTAGCGAAAGAATTATCTGAGAAATTGCTCTGTCTATATAAAAAAAGTTAGGGTGCGTTGGTGTAAACCTAACTTTCCCCCTAAATGGCTTTTAACAAGCCAGTACGCTTCGCGCACCGACTTGTTAAAATTTAAACCCAACTTGCGCTCCTAAATCACGCTTGAAACCCATCTTGCGCCTCTAAATCACGCCTGTTCAGGCGTGATATATTTGAGCTAAAGTGTCTTCTTTTGGAGGATTCTTATGCACTTAAAAATTATATCTATCTA
>CAYMKI010000302.1:0-1735 GCA_964390695.1 uncultured bacterium | reverse complement strand
GGGCAGGTGTGATGCACCATTTCGTGGAAGATGACATAGCGGATAAAAAATTCAGGGACATTTGGGTTGTCGAGGATCCGGTTGATTTTAATGAGACGGAGGGCGTCATGAAATAAACCTAAAGTCACGCGTTTACGGCTCTTTTTGCGCTTTTCACCAAACCAGGTAATGTGCAGCTTTAACCTGTTTTCAAAGTACTCACAGTTTAAATCTTGATAGAGTTCTTTGAGTTGAAAGACGGCGCCTTTGGTTTCGAGCTTGCTTAAGTCTAATTGATGCGAGTAATCCAGCTTAGAAATGTTATCTTCTATGTAGGCCTTCACAGCTGGGTCTAGGCGTGGATCTTCCCCTTTTAGATAGCAAGCCAGTCCATCCATTACATTGCCTGGCGCCTGCAAAAACATTTTATGGAGGGAAACTTTTGTGCATTCAGGCTCCCACTTGACGCTGAGCATAGTGGAGCGGTTGTCTTGAAATTTAAGCCGGAGCTTTTTGCCAGCGTTTCTTTCCAATTCTTGCTGAAAAGTCAAGGTGCATCCATTGGAAAACATATTACAAAAAACGCTCCATAAATACTCTTCCGCCGTATTGGTCTTCTTCTTTAATCCATTCATTTTGACGTCCAAATTCTTTGAAACCAAAGCGTTTGTAAAAATTGATAGCCGGATTTTGATGATAGACTTGCAGGTGGATGAGTGTGATTTTAAATTTTTCTTTCGCCAGATGGAGTAGATAATGCATTAAGATGCTGCCAAGGCCTTGGTTGCGGTAGTCCGCTCCTAAGATGATTCCAAATTCACACTGGTGGGCTAGCCTCAGGTAAGGCTGCAGGTAAAGTGTTCCGATTCCGCATGGAATGCCATCTTTCAGAATAGTCAGGCTGCATTTAAACCGATAAAAAGCAATCCAGCGCATGACCGCGTCTTCGACTTCCAACTCATCTTGCATGGGAAATGCCTGTGCGGCGTCTGGTTCCATCAGCCAGCTTTTGAGGTGTTTTGCATCATCTGCCTCCGTATAACGCACCTCGATGCCGGGGGGAAGCTGTGTGGCTACGCTCATGTTCCAAACTCCTTTAAATAGGCTTCTATAAGCGGGTCGATGTCGCCGTCCATGACAGCCTGCACATTCCCGATTTCTTTTTTTGTCCTGACATCCTTCACTAATGTATAGGGTTGAAAAACATAGCTGCGGATCTGGCTGCCCCACTCATTTTTCATCTGTTCTCCTTGCAAAGAACGGAGGGATTGTTCTCTTTCCAGCACTTTCATCTCGTAGAGTTTGGATCGCAGCATTTTGAAACAGGTCTCTTTATTTTGCACTTGACTGCGCTGGTTTTGACAAGCCACTACGATTCCGGTAGGAAGGTGGGTAATGCGGACCGCAGAATCGGTTTTATTGACATGCTGCCCCCCGGCGCCTGAAGAGCGGTACGTATCGATACGGAGATCATCGGGTGCAATCTCCACTTCAATTTCATCTGAAATTTCAGGTGCTACTTCCACAGCTGCAAAGCTGGTATGCCTTTTGCCATTGCTATCAAAGGGGGAGATCCTGACAAGGCGATGGACTCCTTTTTCGGCTTTGGCATAGCCGTAGGCGAAATTTCCCTCGATCTTGATCGTGATGCTTTTCAGGCCGGCGACATCCCCATCCACAAAATCGACCACCTCCGCTTTCCAACTCTTCTTAGCGGCCCATCTCTGGTACATTCTGGATAGCATCTGCACCCAGT
>CAYMKI010000301.1:0-1739 GCA_964390695.1 uncultured bacterium | reverse complement strand
GGTATAGATCCTAGAGAACAAATGCTTACCGTTCTTTCCCAGCAAAATCAAACCTTGTTGGAAACCATGGACAAAGCTCAAGCGATTTTCCAAGAGCAGCAGACCAAACAAAAAGCTACCATCGAGGCGGTATCCAAAACTAATGATGAACTGCAGGCGGCCTTAATAAATGCAGAAAAACAAAACAAACAACTGCAGGCTATACATCAAGCAGAAATCAACGCACTCAAAGAAAAACACCAGCTGCAAATAAATTTTATATTGCAAGAAATGCAAAATGTTCTCCACAACTGTGAAACCCTAGTAGCGAACATAAAACAAATACCTGATTATGTGAATGCCTGTAACTTCAAAAATGTACTTCGCTTTGAAGGTGATTTAGGTTTCATTGATCCTATCTATGGCTGGGGGCAAATTTCTACCAGCAGTTATGTCAGCCGTATCATGGAAAAACTAGATGATACCTTCAAAAAAAGGACGGATAATGCGCCTGAGGGGTTAACCAAATTTGCTGAGGAAAATTCAGCGGCGGCAAATTCAATTAAAAACTCTATGAATAGCGTGATAAACAACCTGAAACAAAGTTGAATCATATAAGTTCTTGCCTATATTTCAGCAATCATTTAAACTGCACACCTCGTGCCTTACATTCTTAGACAAACAAGCAACTATTCCAAACTAGATATAGCATGTAACTTATTGCACCACAGAGCCCCCAGAGATCACAGAGGGGGCAAAACTCAATCAATACTATTAAGCTTTGCATTTATCTCTCTGTAGGCTCTGTGGTTCAATTTTTCATGTATTATGAAGGGTAATAAATAGTCAAAAATTAAAATATATAAAGGATTATATGACAGTACAAACTAATAATTGCGCGCTTTATAAAATACGCAATCAAAATAATGAGGTCTGTGGATACCTCTTCCCCACCATCCATTTGACATCCGACCAAATATTACCCTTACCTGAAAAGGTTTACAAAGCGTTGAACAAATCTTCTACCTTATTTATAGAATGCCTCCCAAAGACAGCTCAGCAAATCAGCCGATTTGTCGATCGCAAACTCATGGTCCCTAAAGAGATTACCATAGAAACTTGTATTCAACATATTACAGCTACACTAGCTCTCATCCAAGACTTGCACATCATCGACCGCCGCGCAAACAGAGAGGGACTAAAGAAACTGTTATTCTCTAATTATTTGAACTATAATGATCCTTATGAAGCACAGGTACGTGCCTGCCATTCATTCTTAACCCATCTAAAGTTATATCTCCTTGGAATAGATCCTTCTTTATCTATAGAAGAACATCTCATGCAAAAGGCCAAGACCTCTCACAAGCTAATTTTAGACCTCGAAAAACCGGAAGAGATTGCTGAGGTTTTAGACTGGAGTTCTAAACAGGCAAACAAACCCAAAGCCCCCCCCTCCTTCGAAGTATTTAAAAAAAACATGCAGGAGCTGAAATCCAATGTGGATGATTGGAAAGACGGGAAACCTTCCTTCATTAAAAATCTAGATGAAGAGCTTGCCGCATCCACGGACAAACGCACGGCTACTATGGTAGACCGCATAGATGCCGCTTTGCGCGAAGATCAAATAGCTTACCGCCCTACATGCTTATCTATGATTTCAGATTGTTTCAAGGCTGTATTTTCTGCTAACAAAGATGAACATGAAAACGTCGCTAGAGAACGCTACTTCTTCGCCATCGGAACCGGGCACTGCTGGGGAC
>CAYMKI010000300.1:0-1742 GCA_964390695.1 uncultured bacterium | reverse complement strand
CTGACTATTTTGGCTCGTAATCACGCTTATGACCTTTATCTGGTTACACGTCCTGATTTAGAATGGGTTCCCGATCAAGTCCGTTATTTCCCCAATCAAAGTAATGAATTTTTTCAAGACTGTATCGAAGCACTCAACACCTATCAATGCAACTATGCTGTGGTAGAGGGCAGCGGTAACGCGAGAACGAATTGCGCCATCGCAGCTATTGTAAAAGCATTTAAAAAATATCAGTATTGGTATTAGAGCTAGTCATCATTCCACTAACTCCTTGAGGGGCTGTGGTTAGCTTTTTATTATGAGTCAAACTAGGACGTGTTGACATTGGTCCCAACCGCCGACGTGCCGCGGCTCGTCCCTGAGAGATCCACACGAATTTATTCATATACATGTTTCTCCAATTGAGCTTCTATGACCATTTTAGCCAATGTATTGATCGCAACAAGCAGTTGTGAACGGGAAACGGCAATCCGTTTTTTTATGGCCTCCCTGCCTAAATATACAAATGTTCATCCTTTCAGGCGCCCTAGTAAGGCTCTTCTTGAGGCCCAATCCATAATGGGGGCATTTGGTGTCCCTGAAGTTCTCCTCTATCCTCATCCTTTGGCGGTAGATATTGACAACGTTTGCTTTTCCCCGACGCACTAATTTTTTTATTAAGGTTACGTTTATGCGTGTTTTTGCTTTTACCTTTGTAAAGCACTAGATGAACAGGCACCTGTTTTTCTTCAGTTAAAAGCGCATGTCCCAAATGGGTCGGCTTTACCGTTGCTTGCTCAAAAAAAGAGGCGCTTAATTGCCAGGTTGATGTATCTTCCATAAGGACAAGATTCTTATTTCGCAACCGACCTACAAAATGCCACCCCATCTGCCGAACAGCGATAAACCATGGTGCTCGAAAACCTGCATCAGTAACAATAATGGGAGGTTCATAAACAACGATGGAGCGCCCTTTAACTGATAGACTTGCTCTTAATAAATACAAATTCGTTGTGGGATTGATGCAACTCCAATCAATATGGATCCAAGGCGAGATCCATCTTGGGATTAATTGGAAAGATATGGCGCTATAAAAAGTCGTGCGCTCGATGTATAGATGTTTATTACCCAATAGCCTGTTTACTTTCTCTATATTGCTGCCAGTTTTTGCCTTTGACCGAGCATCTCTTCCCAAGCCAGTCAGAAACAGCTTATGGCTAGTCGATGCGGTAATACACGTGCTCATCAGGCAATTTAGCCGTGTTTTATGAATGAAAGGTAGTTCTTTTGCAAATTTTTTATGTAATAATTCCAGTTGTTGCATGGGATTTGATCTCCTAATGTTGTCGTAAACGCTATTTGATCATAATCAACATGCAACTTCAATCTTTTTCATTATTCTTCAATGAGTTAATTTAATTATTCGTGTGGAACTCTCAGGGCTTGTCCGCAGGACGTAGGCGGTTGGGACCAATTGTCAACACGCCCTAGTGTTGGCTGGGAAATTAGGGTATAACTTGCAAAATATTTTTCAGATAAGGAAGAATATATCAGAGCGAGTTTAGCCATTTTGATACAGATGAACAAAATATAGTCATTTTGATCGCCAGCGAAGTAATCTATACCGATGCTTTGTTGGAGTTCTGATCTGGATTGCTTTACTTCGTTCGAAATGACGCCATTGTTAGGCTCGATTTTAAAAACGGCTAAAGTCGAGATCAATCCGGCCTCCGGGTTCGTGGCGCCCGATGCGGGGCGTGCTT
>CAYMKI010000299.1:0-1761 GCA_964390695.1 uncultured bacterium | reverse complement strand
ATAAGCTATTGCCTGACTTGGTGATGATTCTGTAGTAGGCAAAGCGCTGTTCTATTGGAAATTGTGTTTCTTTGGTTTCTCCGAGAAAGTTGTTATCATTGGAAATAGCCATGACTTCATCATTAATAATGGCTTCCGGTTGCTCTGAATAGTAGATGCTTGGAATAAAATCGATGGAATTTGAGCCAAAGATAAGGTACGTGCACTCTTGGCTTTGATTTTGTTTCCAGATCATTCGTGCGGGTGGGCCCTCCTCAAAAGATAAATCTTGAACAGATTTCGGTTTGCTTACAGTGAAAGTAATGGTGTTGCTCCATGGTCCCCACGATTCGCTGTTTTTTGCTTTTACCCGAAAAAAGTAACTTTTGCCATCGTCTAAGAATGTTTCTTCGAGATCGGATAAAGTAATTGTATTTATGTAAGGGCAGACACAGTCAAACGTGGAGATGATGTCGTTGAAGTGACGGGAATTTGAAATTTGCCACCAAAGCTGTTCGCACTGAGAAGTACTTTCGACCTTAAAATGGGGCTTGGAAGAATAAATCTCTAAATATTCTGCATGAACGTCTGGATGTTTTAAGCCATTTTTAAACAAGCAAGGAGGTTGTATGTTTCTTGAAACTTCCTTTGAAAATTCAGCTGGTGACGAGAAATTCATTCTCGCAATGCGTTTATAGGCATTTTTCAGTTCGTCTTTATGATCGCTATACCTCTCTGAGGCGCGTAGAAGAAGAAGAGGATCGATCAGTAGATCTTCTTCACTTGCTGATGAGCGGTTGTCCCACAATAAATAGTCAATGTGTTCTGGTTCGGAATTTGCAGAAGCGGTTTGGTATGCACTGAGAGTGCATGTTAGAATGCAAAATGTGCTGATAAATAATGCTTTGAGCATTGGGTCCTCTTGTTTTCTTTTATTTTCTTTTGAACATTCATCTGTGAACAGCAGACTCAAAGGTGGCTTCTGAAGAAATGGTATTCCACAAAGAGCGTATTTCTTGCTGCTGCCGAACATCTAAAGGATCTATAACTATGAAACAATCTTGATTTCTTTTAAAGGCGGATAGGGTCCAATTTGCTGATCCATTGACTAAAATATCTTCATCAATCCAAGCCATCTTATAGTGCAGTAGGCCATTTGAATTGCTGAGGCCAACATCAATGCCGGATTCTTGTAATTTTCTGTAAGCAACATGGCTCGAATCTTCCAGTGTTTGATTATGGTCTAGGATGACCTGTACAATAACACCTCTTTCATGAGCATCGATAATGGCATCGGTGAGACGGGGGTGGGTGAGATTGAACATGGCGATGCGAACGCTTGTTTTTGCTTGATAGAGTAGGTTCATCAAGCGATGAAAAGCCGATTTTCCAGCTGTCGGCAAGAACCAGAGTTCGAGTTTTTGTTCCGGAAGTTGTAGCGTAATCGATGAAGGAGGTTTTATGGAAGGATTGATCATGCTGTCGGCTAATTGTTGGATGGTTTTTGCCATTGCGGGACTATTAATGCCAACGACCAGGTTGCCATGACGTTGTAATGAGTCTCCAGTTAGATTTGCAGAGCCCATCCACACTTGATTGTGATCGATAACCATCAGTTTAAGATGCATTAATCCTTCGCCTTCTTGATGATACACCTTTGCGGGAGGCCCTAATTGGTTTTTAATAGTTGTCGAAGCCTCAGCATCGCTAATGACAGTTACTTCAACACCGCGATGGGATTGTGTTTGCAGGGCATGGATGATGGTAGGATCACGTAGGGAG
>CAYMKI010000298.1:0-1763 GCA_964390695.1 uncultured bacterium | reverse complement strand
ATACTCAAGAAAGACTCCAATGATTATGGCTATTTAGCCGGATTGTTTCAGCAATCCTCAGTTTTTGCAGTTTATACCCAAACAACTTAAAAATTGGGGTAAAGAAGGATTCTATCACCATGAGGGATTTTCCATACAGCTAAGTTATTATTTTTTTGTATATGGAAAGATAAATGTCTGACGGATGGTTCCAGCTAAAGTCGATATTCATCCCGTTGATCATCAATTTCCGCCATTTATCGGGCTCGTGAAACCAGCATTCAATGGCTCGGGAAAGTGCCGATTCAATGCCGATGGCATCGGGATAATCAAACGTATAACCATTTCTTTCTTGCAAGGGCTTGTCGGAATAGTCGATGTCGAAGATCGTGTCGGCCAAGCCTCCAGTTTTTCTAACAATGGGAATCGATCCGTACTTCAGAGCAATCATTTGCGTCAGTCCGCAAGGCTCGAAAAGAGAAGGGACAATAAACATGTCGGAGGCCGCAAAGATCATATGCGCAATTTCTTCCTGATGATTGAGTACAAGATGGACATCAGGATTGCCGGCATAGCGCGTTTTGAGCTCATGGAATTCGGCGTTGATGGCGGGGATGGGACTGCTCCCCAGTAAAACAAATTGTCCATTTTTGGATAGGGTATAGGTTAGTGCATGCTTGATCAGATCAAGCCCCTTTTGCGGAACTAGGCGGGTGATGCAGCCTACAATAGGCTTATGGTCTTCATTGAGCATCAGTCGATCTCTGAGCACTTTTTTAACGTAAGCTTTTTTATCCAGAGTGTTGTGGTCTTTTTTATTTTCGGGCATTTCACGAGAGGAAAAGTGGGCTGGCAGGTATTTATCGATCTCAGGATTCCAATACGAGTAGTCGATTCCATTTAATACGCCAATAAATTTATTTTCATGTTTGACGATGACTTTGCATAGGCCACGTCCTCCTTCAGGTGTTTTAACTTCTTTGGCGTAGTTAGGGGAGACGGTGGTGACAAAGTCAGAGTAGACGATAGCGCCCTTGAGGAGATTGATGCCCTTTGGATCATAGGTATCTTGTAATTTATCCGGTGTGAGCAGCGAGGCTCCATTTAATCCGATCCAATCCAAATCAGTGGCGCTGCATTTGCCTTGATATTCGATGTTATGGATGGTAAAAACTGTTTTGGGTTTAGTGTATCCCAAGGGTTTATACATCTCTTGATAAAGAGGACTGATCACAGCTGTTTGCCAGTCGTGCAAATGGATGATATCTGGAGAAATGCGTTTTTTAAATAGAAATTCAAGAGCTGTGCGGGAGAAATAGAGGTAGCGTTCGATATCATCTTCGCATCCGTAAAAGCATCCTCGATTGAAGAAGTGGCGGGGATGATGCGGATCAATGAAATAGACTTTTAGGTTCTCGACCCAACCTATCCATACTGTGTTGTGAAACCACTCCCCCTGGTAGAAGGATTCCAGATCCATGTATTCGATATTCATATCTCGGATCTGATCGCTGTCCATACAGTCGTATTTTGGAATGATGATGTCGACATCATGACCTTTCCATGATTGTTCTCTGGAGAGACCGAGGAGGACGTCGCCGAGTCCTCCTACTTTTGCTAATGGTGCGAGTTCGGAGGCAATGTGTACAATATGCATAATGTGATCGCTTTTTAAATATTTGTTTACTTTGTTTGTATATATCAATTGGAATTCAAAATCACTCTCTTTTTCCATGCCCCTGCCTCTGCTCGATGTCTATTTTTGTCTTTATGTCGTCCGGGTC
>CAYMKI010000297.1:0-1773 GCA_964390695.1 uncultured bacterium | reverse complement strand
AAGGAAGATGGCGTGTACTTTTTCCCATATCGCCTTAAACTTGCTCGGATCTACATATGGAAAACTATCAGCAGCAATAACCAAATCAACGGGCTGATTTGGGGTATATTCAGTAATATCCGCTTCAACCAAAGCCAATTGTCCTGTAGATACATACGTTTTATGTTTTGCACCCAATACGGCTAATGCCTGCTTGGAATAATCCACAGCAATGACACGCCACCCTTTTTTCAACAAGACGTCTGATGCCGGACTATTACCGCTACCGAGATCAATGGCCACCTTTCCCACACCAGATGTATTATCGATATACTCTTTTGCCAGCGGCAGTAATTCATTATCGTTTTTTGCAAAATCTAGACCCCAAAAAGCCTTGCGGTCCATATGCATGTTTAGCATCCGAATGGGTTGATTTCCCCGCCAGTGTGCAGCTACAGCCTCTATAGACTTCCAAATAATCTCAATGTTTTTTGAAGTCGTTTCGTTCATCTCCACAATAGGTTTATCCTGATTGGGAGCGTTCATAATTCGCATGAATTCCTCTCTATTTTCAGGCGTATTGTAATAGATGTTATCTGTATGCATAACCTGCCTTGTATATAATTATTAGTTGATTCTAGAATGGATTTTGCTGGGCCAGCAAATAAGCTTCTATCGTTTCTTTAGCCGCTAGAGGCCCAAACAGCAAATTCTCTAAATATTTTCCAACAGACATATTCGCCATCTTCGGTTCTGTGGCTTCTTCAATAGCGCAATACACACCAGCCTCGCCAGAGAACTTTTTACCCTCTTTAGTCAACCTATCATTTTCTGCTTTGACGGCTTTTAAGCTATCAATAGCTGCCCCCAGAAATTCTTCTTGGAGCTTAGTATTAAGAGTTAGGTTAAGCGTTACACATAGGTGCACTTTGTTGCCTTTGAGATTATTCAACACAAAGTTGCGCTTCGCCATTTCTTGAGAAAAGGCGTAAATGCCCCCCTCCATAATCTGGTACTTAGGATCCAATTGAAAGGCGACAACGTTGACTTCAGGATCGCCCACCAATTGAAGCATATCTTTAAAATTGACTTTTATCGTATTTGCCAATTCTGTGACAGTCCCATGGATCCTTTTAGCTCCCCTGAAATAGCCTTTTTCACCTAGAGCCAATAAGGCCAGATAGGTATTCAAGGCGGGTGTACAGGGTTCGCTGCCCGAATCTTTTTTAGAGGCATATGGATCCATATCTAATTCAGTACTAAGATAAAACCCATACTTGCCTAGATTCTCTCCTTTCTCGGGAAGCTTCCATTGCATAATATATGCCATAATTCTATAGACCGTGGAATAGCTTGGTGGCATGGCCTTAGTCACCAATATCGAAGACCCTTTGGGCGCTAAGCCATTTTTATGCGTGCAAGCCGACAAGCTAGTCACCCCTTTCCAGTCCAAATAATCTGTCTTTAACTTGCGATCGGGCTTGATTTTAGGAATATGATTCACCACGAAGGCACCTAGACAGCAATCCACATGGAATCCAACCTGAAATTCGCGCGCCAGTTGGGCTATCTCGGCTATAGGATCGATCTTACCTTCCGGGAAGGCGGGAGCAGAAGCGACGATCGCCACCACATCAGATCCATAACGACTTAAAGCGCTTCGCAATTTGTCGACATCCATCTTATTATCATCATCGGTTTCAATAAACACTATTTTATCTAGATAGGCGGCTTTAGCTTTGACAACTGCAGCATGAACAGATTTACACGCTAAAATGATGCCCTGTCCAGGTT
>CAYMKI010000296.1:0-1800 GCA_964390695.1 uncultured bacterium | reverse complement strand
CAGAATTTGACAGATCTGTTGGAATATCATAAGTCAACCCCAGACGGTTTGAAAAGCAACGAGGCAGCTAGTCGTCTGAAACGTTATGGTCCCAATGTATTTCATCCCCAGAGAAAAAACGCAGCGTTGTTACAGTTTCTATCAAAATTTAATAATCCGCTCATCATTATTCTTCTTGTAGCTAGCGCTATATCAGCCTTCACCGGCGATGTGACTAATTTTATCATTATTTCACTAATGGTAATTATGAGTGTAACACTGGATTTTATTCAGGAATATAGGGCAGGAAAAGAGGCTGAAAAGTTACGTCAGTTAGTGACCGTCCATGTACAAGCGTTGCGAGATGGAAAATCTCAAGAGATACCTTTGCCTTCGCTAGTTCCCGGAGATATTGTATTGCTTGTTGCCGGCGACTTAGTCCCAGCCGATGGACGCCTATTGGAAGCCAAGGACTTTTTCGTAAACCATGCTCTTTTAACTGGAGAACCGTACCCAGTCGAAAAAAAGCCCGGTGAATTGCCAGATGAGGCTGAGATCCTGTCAGCCACTAATATAGTGCTGCGAGGAACTTCGGTAATTAGCGGTACTGCAAAAGTATTGATTTGCGAAACTGCTTCAAATACAGTACTTGGGGATATTGCTGACAGCCTCAATACCAAGGCACCTCCTACAGCATTCGAGCAAGGTACTCGCAGATTTGGGCTGCTTATTATGCGCCTTACTATCTTCCTCGTCCTATTTGTGCTTCTCGTTAATGCCTACTATCACAGACCCTGGCTAGAGTCCTTTATATTTGCTATAGCGCTGGCAGTCGGATTAACACCAGAATTGCTTCCAATGATCGTTTCAGTAACTCTTGCCCGAGGCGCTCAGCGCATGTCGGATAAAAAAGTCATCGTTAAACAACTAGCATCGATACAGAATCTGGGGAGTATGGATGTGCTATGCACCGATAAGACCGGTACTCTGACTGAAGCAAAAATTCGCCTGGAGCGTCACGTAGATGCGCTTGGAAATGAAAATGAGCGCGTGATAGAGTGGGCTTATCTGAACAGCTATTTTGAAACAGGTTTGAGAAGCCCTCTCGATGATGCAATCCTTGAGCATAAAAACATCGATATGACTAGTTGGCGGAAAATTGACGAAGTGCCTTTTGATTTCGAACGCCGTCGTGTTTCTGTGCTTGTGGATAATAGACAAAAAAGAATACTTGTAGTTAAGGGAGCACCTGAAGATATTTTGCGCCTTTGCACAATTTATGAAGGCGGTAGCGAAACCAATCTACTTCCTTTAGATGAGGCCGCTATGGTTTCTTTAAGAGCTCTGTTTGACTCTCTTTGTAAAGAAGGTTTTCGAGTGCTCGGAATTGCCTGGCGCCAGGTAGAAAACGACTATCCGCATGCCGTAGTTAATGATGAAACAAAACTTGTTTTTTCAGGATTTGCAGCTTTTCTTGATCCGGCTAAGGAAAGTGCGAAAAAAGCTTTAGCAGACCTTGCTGAAAGTGGAGTCTCTATTAAGATAATAACCGGAGATAATGAACTGGTCACAAAGCATATTTGCGGTCAGCTAGAGTTCCCTATCAAGGGGATTTTGACTGGGGCGGATCTTCTGAAAATGGACGATCAGGCTTTGGTTGGGCAAATCGAAAATGTTAACTTATTTTGCCGTGTGACTCCCGCACAAAAAAATCGAATCATTCTAGCATTAAAGAGACGCGGTCATACTGTAGGATATCTTGGAGATGGGATTAATGATGCCCCATCACTCCATTCTGCGGACATCGGTATTTCTGTAGAT
>CAYMKI010000295.1:0-1801 GCA_964390695.1 uncultured bacterium | reverse complement strand
GGTCGGGACGACCTGGCTACCTTCATTGCCATGACTTATTGAGAACTTACAAAAAAAATTTTTAGCCCAGCATAGTTAAAAAATATTGACACTTAATTAATAAATAGTAAAATATGTAGCAATTAATTTAAGGAAAAAAAATGGTATCAATAATTCGTTCAACGATTTCAAATAATGAAAAAACAGAAACTAACAATCTACCACAGCTAGCTGTTACAGCTAAAACTTACGACAGAAAGTGGAATACTTTTTCGACAGTCAAAAATATCGCTATAATCACAGTAATTGGATTTAACGTATTATTAGTTTATAAATGTTATGATCAACAACAAGAATTAATTGATCAAAAAAATCTTATAACCTCTAAAGACGACTTGATTAACAAGATAACTTCGAATAATAAACAGTGTGAAAGAAGTCTTAATATATATAAAAAACATAATCAACAAAATATAGAAGATGTTGTTTTGTGCAAATCTACATTCAAACATTCATTAGAGGGATTAAAGGCATTATTTAAAAATACAGTCAGCGGGCTTCTGGATACAGTGGAATACATGGCTTCACCATACTGGTTCGATTTTTGGTCGGATAAGTCACAATTCGCAATCATTAAAGATGAATATTTTAAAACTATAGATGAGAGTTTCAACAAGTTTATGAAACCTCTTCAACATATGTAATCAGGGCATGGTTCAACTACAGGTTGCACCTTGGTATAACATGAATTTAGAAAATATCCACCACAGAGCCCGCAGAGAGCACAGAGAAGGCATAAAGATCTCCTAGTGGAAGGTATCCGTCGAATGAAGATATAACCCCTCTCTGTGTTCTCTGTGGGCTCTGTGGTAGTTACTTTTGACAGCGAGAAAAGATTTTAAACAGATTCTAAGACACTAAAACACAAAGAAATAAGACTTTTATAATCAGGGCATGGTTCAACTATAGGTTGCACCTTGGTATAACATGAATTTAGAAAATATCCACCACAGAGCCCACAGAGAGCACAGAGAAGGCATATGAATTATTTAGTTAACCAAGATCTCCTAGTGGAAGGTATCCGTCGAATGAAGATATAACCCCTCTCTGTGTTCTCTGTGGGCTCTGTGGTAGTTACTTTTGACAGCGAGAAAAGATTTTAAACAGATTCTAAGACACTAAAACACAAAGAAATAAGACTTTGTGCTTTGCACGCAATGACGGGTTATAGGACACCCGCCGCTTGTTTTCTTGCTTCAGTATCTATGGCTATGACATCATCGATTGATTTAATGGGAATGAGCGCGTGGCTTTCTATTAACGACTCCAATTTTTTTGAGATATCAGTCCAGGGGATTTTCTTTTCTAAAAATCCGTTAACTAAAACCTCATTTGCTGCATTCATATAACAAGCCGCCGATCCCCCTGCACTTATGGCATCAAAAGCCAATTGGAGGCAACGAAATTTACCGGTATCAGGAGTCAGAAACTGAAGGGTGTTATACTTAGTAAAATCAAATGGTTTTAAAAGACCTGGCAGCCGCTCAGGATATGTGATAGCATATTGGATCGGCACGATCATCGACGTTTCCCCCATCTGAGCGAGAAGGGAATTATCCACAAATTCTACCATACTATGAATAATGCTTTGCGGATGAATGACTACGGAAATTTTTTCAACAGGGATATCAAAAAGCCAATGAGCTTCGATGACTTCAAGTCCTTTATTCATCAAAGTTGAACAGTCAATAGTCACTTTAGGTCCCATCGCCCACGTTGGGTGCTTCAATGCTTGTTCGGGGGTGATTTCCTGGAGTTGTTC
>CAYMKI010000294.1:0-1816 GCA_964390695.1 uncultured bacterium | reverse complement strand
ATATATATCCACATTCGAAAAGGCGGCTCTTGACTCATATCAAGAACAAGTTCGTCCTGTGGAGATATCTTCTTCGCTATTGAGGACTCTTCCTCAATTTCTTCTGCATTTTCTTCAAATAAGTCACTTAATTCGGGCACATCACGGATCTTTTTCCAGTCATCAAAACCCTCTTTCCAGACGAGCGTATCGGGATTCAGCCTTAGGTCCATTTTCAACTCTTCTTTCGACCATGGTCCTTCGCGCTTTCTTTCTATAAAAACGAACCAGATTTTATTCATGAAGGTACTCTCGTTACCCAAATCGGATCTTTTCAGTTAAATAAGCTGTAATAATATGATGTGTTGAATACGTAATTATTGTATTATACATCTTTAATTACTAGGATTTAATATGCCGCTGCTTTGGCGTTATTTACTTTCTCATTACCTGAAGGTGTTTGTGCTTTGCGTGACTTCCTTCGTTGCGTTATTACTGACGCTCCGTTTGGATGAAATCGCCTATTTTGCCACTTTAGGTCCGGGAATACTAAAGGTTTTATGGTACGCTTTACAGCAGATCCCCTATGTTCTCCCCATCGCAATTCCAGTCTCAGCACTTATCTCCGCTATTCTATTGGTGCAAAATCTTTCTTCGTCAAAAGAACTTACTGCCATGCGTTCCTGCGGCTTTTCAATCGGCGATATCCTGTCTCCTGTGCTCACTGCAGCCCTCTTTTTATCGTCGCTTAATTTCTACATCATTTCAGAAGTTTCTACCCGTTCTCACCACACAGCCGGGCAACTGAAAAATCAACTACGTTCTGTCAATCCCCTACTGCTTTTAAATAACAATTTACTGATGCGTATGAAAGGATTTTATTTTGATACTTATGGAACTTCCCGTCTCGGCGAATTCGCTCAAGATATTATTTTTCTCACCCCTAATAGGCATGGGGACCGTTTGACTTTAATGGTCGCTAAACGACTGGATGTTTCAACAGAGCTTCTGCTCGGGGATCATATCACCCTTATTACCAGCAAAGAAAACCATAAAGATCGTGAAAACGAAAATCAGGGTGAGCAAGTCATCATCGAAAACATGCTTTCTAATCGCACGTCCATACAAGATTTCTCTCAGCTTCTCGAAAAAAAAATTTGGACAGTCAATAACGATCATTTGCAATTTAAGCAGCTTCTCATCAGAAAAGATGAAGCTCGCCAAAACCTGCAGTTACTGATCGCAGAGGGGGGTAAAACAGAAGAAATCAGGCAAGCCCGCCACGATTACTACCGTTCATTGACAGAAATGATGCGCCGTTTTTCAGCATCCCTGGCAGTCTTTAGCTTCACATTACTCGGGCTTGCTTTCGCAATTAGCATTAGCCGTAATAAATCTAGTTGGAGCATTTTCTACATTGCTTTTTTCGCTGCTTTATACCTGGTAGCCTTTTTTACTGCCAAAAGCTTTGATCAAGCCATTATTGCGGCTGCCTTGCTGTATTTTGTTCCGCATTTACTTATCGCCGCTGCATCGCTATGGACCTTAAGGAAAATTGCTCATGGAGTCGAATAAGATGATGCTGACAAGCATATGGGAACGTTATTTTCTGAGGGAAACGATTAAGACATTTTTAGTGTTTTTAATCGGCTTTTATGGACTCTATGCCCTTATCGACTATTCCAACCATGCCGCTAGTTTCAAGCATTATCATTTCAGTATACTAGATACCATCAAGTTTTATGCCTTCGAATTTGTGACAAGGATGGATGTGCTTGTGCCCTTCGCACTTCTCATCGCTTGCGTCAAAACACTATGCAGTCTAAACACCCATAAT
>CAYMKI010000293.1:0-1849 GCA_964390695.1 uncultured bacterium | reverse complement strand
CAGCTTAGGTAGGGTGGGCAGCTTGCTGCCCACCAAATCAAAACCCGCGTGGGCACCATGCGGCTGCATCCGGACTACGCTTGCTTGTTAAGAATTAAGGTTTTATCCGCCAAAGTGGGCCATTATTCTGATGTCCAAATAATGTCCACCGATTGAAATCATGATTCCCGTTGATGACAGCTATGTGCAAAAAGAGCGCAACGTTTTACCCAACCCCGGAAGCCTGGCGCGCCGGTTCGCATATGCTGCCTTTGCGTTATGGCTTCTGTCGCTTCCCTTTGTAGGTATTGCCCTTTATGGGAGAGATGAGGGGATGCGGGGCCTGTATATTTTGCTTATAGGCTGGCTATCACCTTTGGTAATGAATTTTGCATGGTTTGCTAACGTATTTTTCATTTATGCTTTTTTACAGATATTGAAAGGGAGCTCTGCCACCAAGTCTTCCATTCTCGCTTGCCTGATTGCGCTCGACACGTTTCGCCTGTCAAGGGTTCTGTTAGACGAGGGAGGAGGTACCGCTCCAGTGTATGGGTATGGCTGGGGCGCTGTTCTATGGTTTTTGGCACTGAACCTAATTTTCATTGCAGCAGGAATACGAATTCGGGAGCTAAACGTTGCATCTAAAGGTAAAACTTCTTTTGGCTGGCTGATAAAACCTTTTGGCATTTTAGTGCTGATATTTGGGTTGTGTACTTCTTTGGGCTTGGCTGCTTATGATCACATCAAGGGAAATAACCAAGAGCGGAAAAAGCTAGCTGGCTTGGCATTTAAGCGCTATGCCGTTTGTAGCATGCCTGATCCTCAGGTGAAGCGTACCAATGTTGCTTTTTCAGGCGTGTTGGAATTTGCGCCTGAGAAAATTAATGGAGATATTCATTCGGCAGATTTGAGCGTTGAAAAATTGTTGAGTTGGGGCATTCCAGTAGTAAGAGTTTTTGATTATGACTATTCGCTTTTCCTGTCTGGAGATTCTTCCTTGATTGTTTCTACTCCAGCTAAGGGCAGCCCTTCAGCAATTTTATCGGTTGAAGAAACGAAGGGGAAAGTTTCTGATATTGTTTTGACATTGTATGATTTTGCCAATAAAAAGCTAGTTTTCAAGGAAAAATGGCGCGAAGAAATTGAACATAGCTATACCTATTGCCCTTCCTATGGGTGGAGCGGAGGTTGGGTACAGCCAAGAAAGCTGCTGTCTGATGCACTTGGCCTCAAGGAAATGCAAATAGATCTTTATGTGAATTCGGATCGAAACTTGAAGAGGTATCAGGCAACGTTGATGGGCGAGCTCAAGTCTGGTGAGACTTTAAATGATATTTTGAGGAAAAATAGGCAGGAAAAGTCGATGGGGGATATGGAAGCGATTCAGAAAGCTAATAACTTAAACTGCCCAGATGGTGTGTATGTACCTGCCGGTTATGGTGGAAACGCTTCTTTGTTGGGGTTACGGGGTGGCCGATTTAATATCGGGGAACAGGTGTTTCACGGTGTCTCTGGCGCTAAGTCTATTTGCACCAGCGATAGTGTTTTCTTGTATAGTGGTGCTCGATTGGGTGATGGCAAGCTACAGCTCTATATCTATCGGAGAAGTTTGCCAGATTTTCAGCCGATGTGGATGCGAACTGTAACTCTAGATGTTAGCTTAACTAAGTCGAATGGCAGTGATCTAAGGCTCGTTTCGATTGATGAAGATTCTGGTAAGTTATTTTTTGAGCTGATTGTTGATTTATCTGGTTTAACCGGGAAGTTTCAAGCCGAATTGGAATAATATCATGATCTGAAGTTTGAAAATAAAAAGGCAGCCATTCGGCTGCCTTTTGTACTGCAATGCAGTGAAAATCAATCCCAGTTC
>CAYMKI010000292.1:0-1858 GCA_964390695.1 uncultured bacterium | reverse complement strand
GGGTATGATTGTGCGGCGGTGTGAAAACACTGATAGGTAATGCCCGCTTTGTTTAGAAGATGAAGAGCTTGTTTAATGGGGTAAGTCTTGGCATCTGGGTCAACGCTTATGTATTTAAATTTTTTTCCTAACTGTTTTGGGATAGAAGAAAACACATGTCCTACATGCTCTACTTGATGAGCTCTTGCATATTTTTGAAAATCATCGATATAAGTTTTAATAATTCGATCCTGAATCTTTTGGCATAAAGAAGAATCTTTATGCTTAAGCCATGTATCAACCACAGCCGGCATTCCTCCAAGCCACATATAATTTCTTAAATAGTCCAAAATACTCTCATGAGTAGCAGGATCAATATTCTCAGATTTAATATTTTCCCTTAGATCATCACGCTGATTTGCAGTTAAGAATTCCATGAAAGAAAGAGGATATAGAAATAAGTAATCAACTCTTCCAACAGCCACCCCTAATTTTTCTAAAGTGAATTCGAGGAGTGATCCCGCAGCAATCACATGAAGTTCGGGCATCTCTTCTTTAAAATAGCGTAAATAGCGGATAGCATCGGGGCACTCCTGAATCTCATCCAGAAATAAAAGAGTGCTACCAGGAATAATTTTTTTTTGTGTGTATACCTGCAGCTGTTCTAGCGTTTTTTCAAGTGAAATATGAGAGGGGAACAGAGCGTGCACTCTTTTGTCTTTTTCGAAATTTACCTCGATATACGAGAAAAATTCTTTTCCAAATAGATTTACCAGCCATGATTTTCCCACTTGGCGAGCTCCTCTAATCAATAAAGGAACGCGAATTGGGTCGTTACGCCAATTTTTCAAAAACTCTAGATGATCTCTTCGCATAGCCTACCTTTTTTCCTCATTTTAGAGAAAACATGGGGATAAATCAAGAGATTTTAGAGAAAACATGGGGATAAATTTTATGATTTTAGGAAAAATCAGTGGATAAATTTAGGAATTTTGAAAAAACGTGAGTTCAATCTTTTTAGCCCAAGTTTAACGGTTTTTTAGCGGTTTTACCGCATTTTTCAGAGAAGTTCTCGTACCCCCCCTACAGCAAAATCCGCGAATACCGGCTCTAGCATCAATGGTTTTCGCTGTAGTGGTTGAATCTTTGTTAAATGTGATTTTATTATACGTAAGGCCATGTTCACCTTTACAGGCAGAGTTTCGGTCAGGCGAAATACTTCAGATGGAGCGGCCAGTGACAAGGGAATAGCCATAGCTATTGCCGAGGAGCTGGACACTCCAGATGAGGTATTGCAGCCGACCGAAACCCTGCCTGTAAAGGTGAACATGGCCGTTTATGAGCGCTTACTTTGTTACGGCAATATGGCTGTTCTGATAGGCTCGTTCAAGAAGATGAGCCGCTTCCTGGATCGCTTCGCTCAGTGTAGGATGGGCAAACGGCATGCAGCTTAAATCGGAAACAGAACAACGGCAGCTAAGGGCCACTACCCCTATTCCAATCAGTTCCGATGCATGCGCACCTAAAATATGAATGCCGAGAATTTTTTGACTTTGGCTATCTGCGATGATTTTAACAAACCCTTCTGTATGTTGCGTACAACACGCTCTGGCATTTCCCTTAAAAGGAACGGTTACGTTTTTAATGTCCAATCCTAAAGCCCGGGCTTCTGTTTCGCTGAAACCCACAGAAGCCGCTTCGGGATCGGTATAAATGACTTGCGGAACTGCCCATTCTTGAATGGGATTGCGGGATCCAAGGGCCCACTCCACAACAGCTCGTCCCTGCAAAGAAGCCAGATGGGCTAGCATAGGCCCCTCTACTAGGTCTCCTATGTCAAAAATGTGGGGCTGTACGGTTTGAAAGGAATCGTTGACAG
>CAYMKI010000291.1:0-1861 GCA_964390695.1 uncultured bacterium | reverse complement strand
TTTATCGATAAATGCAAAGTCAAAGTGGATAATTTTGGAGCCTTGTATCAAAATTCCGTTGGCTTCTGGAGGTGTAAGGAAGCTCTGCTTACCTACGCCGGCAAACACGTCAGAAATCCAAAAGTACTTCCCTATTTTCAACGTTATCTTACCGCTGTGTTGCAAGGAAATTTTTCTCAAAACCGCTATGCTGAGGAAAACAATCCTCATCTTGACCAGATCAAAAAAAGCCACCCCAATGTCTTCGATGTTTGGCAAAAGCCAGTGTCTTTGACATCTAGCGAGATAACTTCCAAGAGTGATGTTAAAGTAATTTCCGTGGAAGCTAAAGTAGTCGAAAACTTAAAGCAGGCGGTAGTTAACCGCCACCTGGGTCTTGAGCAGCAAGAGGCGCTATTCCCCGTTGTATCTGCTTGTAAAGACAATTGGAATACCCTAGACACTTCTTTAGAGTTGATAGAACAGCAGCTGGAACCGCTTTCCAATCGCCGCCTGATACCAGACGAACTGTCGCAAAAGCAACGACTACAGCTGCAAAAATTCCTCTTGGAGCTTTTGATAGACCCTAGCGATCTGGAGAACAAGCTGAATGTATTAAAAGGGATCCAGGTTAAAGGCTTGGAACAGACTTTAGCCCCTTTCTATCATGACCTGGAGGATGCGATACAGATGCTGCGTTCTTCCCAAAAATCTTCATCTGAAAAAATGAAGGTGATCGAAAGTGATGATCCTAATCACTTCTTGTTGATGGGCACGGAGGTTTTGAGCAGTTGTCAAAACGTCAACGGCAGCGCCAGCCTAAATGTTGGGGTGCTCGGTTATGCTTTGGATGGTAAACATCGATTAGCCTTAGTGTGCGATCCTTCAGGTAAAATACTGGCCCGCTCGGTACTGAGGCTCTTGATGGACGCTAAAGGCCAGCCGGTGCTCTTTCAGGAAAGGGTCTATGTCGCCGACGTCAGCCCGGAATATTCGTCATTACTTAGAAAGATCGCCTTAAAAAAGGCGGGGCTCCTAGGAGTTCCCTTAGTTATCAGCCCCTTGGATTTTGAAAACGAAGATGCTCAACCTTACGCCTATGCTATAGAAGCCAAAAACAAGCCGGTGCCTTTCGAGTATGTGGATGCGCTGGGAGGATTGCAAAGCGGCGCCTACAGGATTGATAAGTGTCTGCAAATCAAAAATAATACTCCCTCTGGTTCTTAATGAGAGTAAATTTACATAACAAGATGGGCAGGATTTACAGGATAGGTTGGGTTTTTCAGTTGTGATTGAACATTCACCTTAGATAGTGCGTAGATAGATCGAATCGCAAGGTGAACCATAGAGCCCAGTGAGGGTACAGAGGAAAACAAATAGGTTCTTTGAGGGGTGGTGAATAGTCACTGCTGATCTATCTTATTTTATACCCTGCCTATCTTGCTCATCCTGATATGTTTATTTCATTGCCGAACCAAATAAGCATATACCCAAATATCACAGAAGTATCCCGAGTTGTACCCTCTCTGTGTTATCACTGTGCTTTGTGGTTCAATAAGTTACATGCTTTCTCAGTACAATATAGTTGTGGTTATTTGAATATTATAAGAATTTATTGTTATAATAATTTATATTATAAAAGCTGTTGTTTTTACGTATTACATAATAGGATTTTTTATGAATGTTAATCAGAATTTTAGTGAAATAAATAATTTATTTGAAATAATGATAGGTCCCTATAAAGACAAAATTCAACCAGAAGAAGGGGACTGGATCAAACAAGCAATAACCGATATCAAAAATCCCGATAAAAGCATCAAACTTGAGGATAGAATATCGCGCCAGGTGGATGGTTTGCATTCTTTCACTTCCGATCAAATTA
>CAYMKI010000290.1:0-1885 GCA_964390695.1 uncultured bacterium | reverse complement strand
TTGTCACTATCGCCGACTCTAAAAACCCCCTAACCTCTTCCTTGACTCAAAAAACTATCCACGAAGCAGATGTCTGCATCGATTTCACCACTCCCGATACCATCTTAGAAAATATTAAAATCCTTTCTTCATTAAAAAAGGACATCGTAGTAGGAACCACAGGTTGGGATGAAAATCTGGAAGAAGTAAAAAAACTGGTGAATGATGCCAAAATAGGCCTTCTTCACTCCCCCAATTTCTCCATCGGTATCGCCCTTTTTTTAAATGTCATTGAAAAAACTGCGGCATTGATGGCGCCATTTGAGCAATATGAAGTAGCTGGACTAGAAATTCATCATAGCAAAAAATTTGACAAGCCATCAGGCACGGCAAAAGTCATCGAGAGTCGGTTGAATAAGATAAATCCCGAAACTCCCATCAATTTTACAAGTATGAGGGTTGGAGAAGTCCCTGGCACACATTCCGTTATTTACGACTCCAATGTCGATACCATCACATTAACACATACTGCCCGCACACGTGAGGGATTTGCAGAAGGCGCATTAAGTGCCGCCAGATGGATAAAAGGCCGCAAAGGACTTTTCACCTTAGATAACCTCTTAGATAGCTTGTTAAAGGAGAAATTATGAAACGATTTAAAGGAGTCTATACTGCCCTTATTACTCCTTTCACTGATGAAGATGAACTTGATGAAAATGGCTTAAGGCAGTTATTACAGCGTCAAATCCAAGGAAGGATAGACGGAATAGTCGTTCTTGGAACAACCGGAGAAGCCCCCACCCTTTCTGCCCATGAAAAAATACGTGTAATTGATATTGCCAAACAGGAATGTGCGCAACAATCGACTTTGGTGGCAGGCACAGGAAGCTACTCCACAACACAAACGATCGAAAACACCAAAGCCGCCGAAAAGGCAGGTGTAGATGCAGCTTTGATTGTCACTCCCTATTACAACAAACCCTCTCAGGAAGGACTTTATCAGCATTTTAAAAGCGTTGCAGAAAATTCTGATCTCCCGATTATCCTTTATAATATTCCTGGACGAGCCGGACAAAACCTGCACATTGATACTTTGAAACGTCTTCTGGATATCCCTTCAATTGTTGGTATTAAAGAAGCTTCCGGAAGTATCACACAGATCAACGACACAATCGAAGTGATAAGGAAATTACGTCCTGAATTTACCATATTTAGCGGCGATGATGCGTTAACATTCCCCGTTATGGCTCTCGGTGGTGATGGAGTCATTTCAGTGATTAGCAATATCTTACCAAGGGAAGTCAAAAAACTTACCGAAGACCTCGCAGCCGGAAATTTTAATGCCGCTAGGGATATGCACTTCCAGCTCATGCCAATGGTGCGAATGGCCTTTCTTGAAACAAATCCCATTCCATTAAAAACCATGCATCAAATGTGTGATCTGCCTGGCGGCCGATGCCGCTTGCCTCTTTGCAACCTCAGCAATGAAAATACCAATCGAATTAAAACCCAACTTGCGCTCCTAAATCACGCTTGAACATTGCCGAACTTGTCAAGTGACATGCTAAGAACCTGTTTAACCCCTGCATACTATCTCAAGCCTGTTGCCAGCAAGCAAATTTTTTGTTACTAAAATACTGATCTATCTTTTTTTATGCCAAAAGATCGTAAAGTCAAAATAGAAATCACTTTGAAGCAGCACTATAAGCATCTCTTACGGATAACTTGTCTTGATCCTCAGCTGAGCAAACCTTTTCATTCCATGCTTCCTCAAGCTTGGACATAAAATACCCATTTCCATCTCTGGCCTCAGATTCCCAAGATTCGCACTTTTTGAGAATAGCAGCACTATAAGCGCCTCTTATGGATAACTTGTCTTGATCTGTAGCTGAGCAATCCTTTTGAT
>CAYMKI010000289.1:0-1887 GCA_964390695.1 uncultured bacterium | reverse complement strand
CGCGAAGCGCACAATTTTAGCGCTGTCAGTCAAACCCGTCGGGTTTGACTGAATCTTCTAAACCTCAGTGACTCTAAAAATACTAGCAGGATTCTATGCAAAGACAATTTACGGCCACGGCTTATGTGGTAGACAATGCCAAGGTATTGCTTATTTTTCATAAAAAACTCGCTAAATGGCTTCCACCTGGAGGGCATTTGGACCCTAACGAACTTCCCTCCGATGGAGCTGTGCGTGAAGTTTTCGAGGAGACAGGCTACCATATAGAGCTTATTTCGCAAGAGAATATTTGGGTAGAGCAATCCAACGCTAAAAGTTTTCCTCGTCCCTATATGTGTTTGCTTGAAGAAATCCCCGAGCGCCCTGGTCATCCAGCCCATCAGCACATGGACTTCATTTATTTAGCCAAATTGCAAGGCGGAGCCCAAAAAGCCAACTTGGAAGAAGTGGACGAGCTGAGGTGGTTTTCTTTAGAAGAGGTGGAGAATTTAAGCTCTGAACAAGACATTTTCGAAGAGACCAAGCAGACCCTTAGAACCATTTTATCATTGGTCTTTAATTAGCAGGTCGTGTGCTTTTTGCGCTTGTTTCTTCAGCTCGGCGTATTCTGGCTTGTTGTCGGAATACTCTAGAGCTAAATCTAACGCTTGCAGCGCGCTTTCTCTGTCATGAATGGCGAAAAGGCATTTTGCCAAGTAAAAATAAGGGACAGGATTCTCTATTTCATACATAGCCGCAATTTCATAGGCATCGATAGCCGATTCAAAATCGCCCTGCATCTGTGTTGACATGCCCACCCCCAACCAATAATCGTGGTTATAGGGATTGAGTGTAACTAAAAACATAAAGGCATTGGCGGCGTCTGCATATTTTTGGTGTTCGAAAAGCTGGTAGGCAGCCTTATAAAATTTAGCCATGGTCTCATTGGAAAACTCCAGAATTTGCTGTGCGGTTTTGCCTTTGGCAAATTCTTTTTTAAGATAGGACTGATCTTTCAGCTTGTCTTTGATCTTTTTGGATATTTTGAACTCTCCCAACTCATCTTCCATTCTTGCAACCCTGTTATGTCCAACCTTCATTTAGGAGGTATTTGCAAAACACATAAAGGCAGTCACTAAAATTCACTCGAAATAGCCCTATTTTCTGAGCTTTGCAATCATCTCCAGACCATAAAGTTTAAAGTTAGATTTGTCAATTGATTAGTGATTTTTGCTTGAGACCTGCACGGTATAAGTAGGAAAACTCCTATAAAAGAAATAAACTCTTTCATATAATTCGCAGCAGATATACATCCAGATAGAAGAGCAGGTGTTAACACAAACCGCAGAAGCGGCAGCATGATTTGCAACATCGACCTGTCTCTTCAACTCGACTTTGTACAAAATTTGGAAGCCTTATGAACGCAGATGCCCTTTTTCCTTGCCTTTCAAGACCCTTGTCTTCGCAATCCGATCCTATCAAAAGAAAACCGGAACCCAGTAAGTCTCGCCCTATTTGTTCCTGCATTGTTGATGTTATTTCTACTATAGCATTGGGAATCTTCTACTTAGCTTCAGCTTGGCTTAGCCCTTTTTTCTTTTCGGTGGGCTTCGTGGCAGGAGCTGTATATAGCGAAGAAGTAAAAAAAAGAATTTCTCAGGTGTTCAAATCTATCAGCTGGACGTGGCTTGTGCCCACTGCAGCTGTCTTTTATGCTCTGTCTTGGCCGGCAGCCATTACAATCCAAAGCTTTATAGCCGGCTTGGATTTAGGGTCAAGGTGGTATCAAGCTGCACGCAAGTAAAATATTGTGTGACTATTCACCCATCTCATAAAATATTTTAAAACCACCGAGAGGGTAGAGAGGGTCGATCACTCGCCCTCCCCCCCGTTAGAACCCGCCGTGCC
>CAYMKI010000288.1:0-1888 GCA_964390695.1 uncultured bacterium | reverse complement strand
TTCTCGTGTTGATCATTTATTAGAAGAAATCGATGTTGCTGCTGATGAGAAAATGAGTGAAGAGCAAATCAATGAACTCTTCAAGGCAAACATGGCAAAAATTAAATGCCCCAAATGTGGCAAGAGCACTTTCACTGATGTAAAAAGTTTTAATCTATTAGTACAAAGTAACCTGGGCAACTTCACTGGTGATTGGACCAAAGAACCTACCTATTTACGGGGTGAAACATGTCAGGGAATTTATGTAAATTATAAAAATGTACTAGATAGTGCCCGGGTACGGATTCCTTTTGGTATTGCTCAAATTGGTAAAGCATTCCGCAATGAAATCACGGCGAGACAGTTTATCTTCCGTAAGCGTGAATTTGAACAAATGGAAATGCAATATTTTGTGCATCCCAATGAAGCGATGACTGAATATGAAAAACTTAAACAATACCGTTGGGATTTTTATATTAGTTTGGGCATCAAATCTGAAAACTTACAATGGCATAAGCATGAAAACTTAGTATTTTATGCCAAGGAAGCGTACGACATTGAATACAAATTCCCATTCGGATTCAAAGAACTTGAAGGTATCCATGCTCGTAGTGATTATGATCTCACCCAACACAGCAAGGGATCAGGCAAAGATCTCAGTTATATCGACCCAATTACTCAAGAGAGATATGTCCCACATATTATCGAATCATCAGTAGGTGTTGAACGTACATTCTTGATGGTGCTTAGCGATGCTTACCATGAAGAAGAGGTAAATGGTGAAAAACGTATTGTTCTCAAACTAAACCCACGTCTTAGTCCAATAAAAGTAGCTGTTTTGCCACTATCAAAGAAAGACCCCATCCTCAAATATTCTGAACCTTTAGCAAAAGAACTACGACAGAATTATCGTATCGAATACGATGAAACTCAATCAATCGGAAAACGCTATCGTCGCCAAGATGAAATCGGCACTCCTTACTGCATTACCATCGACTTCGAAACTGAAAACGACAAGAAGGTAACTATTCGTGAAAGAGACAGCATGACACAAGAGCGCATTGCACTTGATCAAGTAGCTAATTATCTTAGAGAAAAACTAGGCTTCTAAAAAGCTATAAGTAGGCCGGATCCTTCAGCTCCACTACGTTTCGTTCAGGATGAATTAATGGCAGCCAAATAAAGTGTCGGCAGGGTCCTTCTTTTCGCTGATGCGAAACTTAGGATGACACCCCTGCCAGAGTAACTCTCAACTTTCCACTTTCAACTCTCAACTAAATATCGATGTCTTTCGCAAATTCCGCATTCATTTGAATAAACTTTTTACGTGGGAGTACTTCTTCACCCATGAGGGTTTCGAATACTGAATTTGCACGTTCAGCATCTTCACTATGCACTTGGAGCAAAGTACGGCGCATTGGATCCATAGTGGTTTCCCAAAGTTGTTCAGGGTTCATTTCACCAAGACCTTTATAGCGCTGCGTATTTGCAGAGTCGATATTTTCTGATATGCGGATAGCTTCTTTCTCCTCTTCAGTCTGGACATACCAAACTTTCTTTCCTTTGGCCAACTTAAATAGTGGTGGTTGAGCAATAAAGATATGTCCGCCAGTAATTAACTGAGGATAATAACGGTAGAAGAAAGTAAGTAGCAATGTGCGAATGTGCGCTCCATCAACGTCGGCATCTGTCATGATAATAATGCGTTGATAACGCAGCTTGCTAATATCCATAGTTTCACCAATGCCACAACCCATCGCAATCACCAAAGCTTTGATTTCAGTAAACGCCAACATCTTATCGAGACGAGCACGTTCTACATTCAAAATCTTACCTTTCAAAGGCAAAATAGCTTGGAATTCACGATCACGACCTTGCTTCGCTGATCCACCTGCAGAATCTCCCTCTA
>CAYMKI010000287.1:445-1892 GCA_964390695.1 uncultured bacterium | reverse complement strand
GTTTGTCACAGCAAAAAGCACGCTCCATTCTTTTCTAAAAACCCAAAATCCGGGAGAGTTTCACGCTTTTCCTCTATTAAATGAAAATCCGGATACTTGCGCTTTGGTGGTGGCCAAAAACAATCCTGACTTGCTTCATAAAATTCAAGCCGCTCTAGATGAGATGCAACAAGACGGCACAATAGCCCAAATTAAAATGAGGTGGAATTTAGGTGATTGATTACCAATTAATTTGGGATTCGCTACCCCAACTCTTGAATGGAGCGCTTGTCAGCATCCAAATCGCAGGCGCTGCAGCATGGATCGGACTCATTTTGGGGACCCTGCTTGGATTTGCAGAAGAGAGTAAATTTGTCTTGTTCAAATGGATCTCGACTGTTTATGCCACTCTGTTTAGAGGCACTCCTATGCTCGTGCAGATTTTGTTCGTTTATTATGTGCTGCCGCAATTCGGACTAAAAATCCCACCCTTTTGGGCAGCGACTCTGGCCATAGGACTGAATAGCAGCGCTTATATCAGCCAGATTGTGCGTTCTGGCATTTTGGCCATCCCCAAAGGACAGTTAGAGGCAGCCCATACGCTTGGCCTGACAAAGTGGATGTCTCTGCGCTACATTGTCTTTCCCCAAGCTCTTCGAGTGGCACTACCGGGCTTGGGCAACGAATTAATCACTCTGGTCAAAGACTCTAGCTTAGCTTCTATCATTGGCGTCATGGAACTATCCAAAGAAGGTTCCATCATTAGGAGTCGAACGTATGATGCTTTTTCTATTTTAATAGCCGTTTCCATTATCTATCTAATCCTAACAGCAGCCCTGTCTTATGGAATTAAATTAATTGAAAAAAGGCTGAAAATCGATGTTTGAAGTTAAAGGTTTATTCAAATCTATTCCAAATAAAGCGCTGCTCAACAACATCTCTTTTGAGGTACCTGTTGGAGGAATCGCCCTATTTTTAGGCGGGTCTGGAGCGGGAAAATCCACCCTACTCCGAGTTTTAAACGATTTGGAAAAATATGACAAAGGGACTTTCTTTTTAAATCAAAAACCTTTAGATCTCACCTATGCAAACAGGCAGCATCTGATTGGAATGGTTTTCCAACATTTCAATTTATTTGAACATTTAAATGTGGAAGATAATATTACCCTTGCGTTAATCAAAACACAGCAAAACACTCCATCAGAAGCCCGTAAAAAAGCCTTGCACCTGCTTGAAAAGTATGGCCTTGCCGATAAAGCCGCCTCCCCCATTCAAAAACTATCCGGCGGACAAAAACAACGCTTGGCAATTGCGAGGAGTATAGCCTTAGACCCCAAAATCATCTGTTTAGATGAACCGACTTCTGCTTTAGATCCTCTGTTAGTCCACCAAATGGCTCAGTTTATCACAGAATTTGCAGCTGAAGGCCGGATCGTTTTGTTGGCCACACACGACCTGAATTTAGTCG
>CAYMKI010000287.1:0-435 GCA_964390695.1 uncultured bacterium | reverse complement strand
GACCGTCTTGAGGGGCAGCGTTTTTTGATGCAAGAGGGAACTATTGTCGAAAGTTGTTCTAAAAATAACTACCAACGGAAACCGTCCGACTTTCCTCTCATGAACCGTTTTTTTAATGTTTTTAGACAGCAAACAGCACACAACCTTTAGGATCGGATTAGTCCATGTGGTTATTTCAATTAGCGATTCCAGCTCTTGAGATTACGTGTATTGCCATCATGATCTATTACCTGCTTTCATTTTTCTGGAATACCCGGGCTATGTACCTCCTGTATGGAAGCGCCGGTTTTTTAGGCTGTTTTGCAGTTGCCCGTTGGTTGAATTTACCTGTGCTGGAAAAACTGATGCTGTATGTCATTTATCTCGTAGTCAATATCGCAGTATTGGCTGTTTTAATTATTTTTCAACCTGAACTGCGTTTGGCCCTATCTAAAC
>CAYMKI010000286.1:0-1893 GCA_964390695.1 uncultured bacterium | reverse complement strand
CCTCAGAATATCCGCAGCCTATGAAACTAACGATTGCAAAAGTGAAGAGTATACAAAATAGTTGTGTTTTGTTTTTCATTTTTTTTCTCCATTTTCTGTAAAAAGAAGTGGCATGAGGGTAGAAGGATCCTGACCCAAACAAAATGTCTGAGTCAGGATAGGAAAGTTTAAGAGATTAGGTCTTCAAGATTTTGCACTAAGAAAACTATAGAGGAGTTTTCTTAGTATTAAGCTTCTTATAGTCGAGTGTGCTTTTAGTGAGCCCTGCAGGTTTTGGAGTAGGGGATGCATTCATTTGCCATTTGCTGCCATATCCACTGCGCAGTTTGCGTTTTCAAGGACCATTCGCACTGATTCACGGACCGAGAATTCATCTTCAATGACAAGGATGCGATATCTATTTCTTAACAAGGCAATCTCCTGAAATAGTGCAGGAATCAGTACCTTGGTCACTATTCACTTAGAATAATTCAGGTAAAATAGTTAAGTCAAACGCTAACCGAGTGGCAGAATTTTGATGCTGTCGTCCCTAGTTTATCGAACTCTATGTTTGTCCGGACCATTAGGCGCTATATGGCGCCATGGCGAGGGATTTCCCCAATTGTCGGTCCGAGCAAGTTCCTTCAGTAATGTGTACTTCATAGTCTGAAGGTTTTTTTCAAGATTCCAGGGTCCCCCGACAATAGATGTTGTAGTAACGATGGCAACAGTTATGGCGATGATTTCTTTGATTGGCATATACGCTCCTTGAATGAATTTATTATTAATTTTTACTGAAATTTAAAAGCACTCCATGAATCAACCTTAATTTTATTTCATCAAGCTGGGTTAAAATCTGTAAGCACTCGTTTTTAATATCTACAGGAATTTCTCTTCCAGAACTAAATTCTGCAAATTGTTCTCTTGTGTAGCTATATGCTGTGAGCATTAGCAATAGGCGGGATTCGGATATATCCATTCGGCCATTCTCATAATGACCGATGCCTTGTTCCGAACATTGGCAGAGTTTAGCCGCCTGCTTTTGAGATATATTTCGGCTAATTCTCATGAAACGGACGATCTGCGCCGTCCGAGTTACGACTCTTTTATTACTTCTTTTCTCTTTTGCCACGTTACGTTTTCTCCTTTTGGTTATGGGATAAACGTTCTTTCATCTAGGGGCTCTAGCCCTATTATTTCAAGAGGCTAGGGTCCCTAGACATTGAAATGGCTGAAACTCTGATTTTATTTCCAAGTCAGATAAGACTCAGATGTTAGTCAGATACCGAGATGTAATATCGGGTGATACTCGGTGACTAAAGAAACCTGTACTTAAACCTGCTCCATTACGATTGTTTTTATGATTATGTTGAGTTGCGCTTCGGGCAGATTACCCGAAGGTTTTTATGGCGTCCCCACAGAGATTCGAACTCTGGTTACTGCCTTGAAAAGGCAGTGTCCTAGGCCTCTAGACGATGGGGACGTTTATTGGAAGATTTAGGTTTAGCGTGGAAGGTCATTTAATTCAACAATTAATTTTGGGGTCAGTGAAAATAGTAGAGGTGCGATGCGGTGTAACGGCTTGTTTTTCTTAAATTTTGGGCTAGGATGGGGGAATGACTGAAATTAAAAAAAGATCGCTTAATCCCTTAGCTATCGTCCTTGGAATCTCGGCCATCCTCTTTGGATGCTTCATGATCTTCTCTTTTGTGTATTTCTTAAGCAAAGGTGGGGACGTGAAAGATAAAGACCGCGCAGGAATGTTTAGCGCGAAAGGGGATTACATCGCGGTGGTCGAAGTCAAAGGCGTGATTATGGAATCGAAGAAGGTTCTTAAAAACCTTCGCGACGCCGAAGAAGATAAAGAAATTAAAGGAGTCGTCCTCAGGCTCAATACTCCGGGCGGTTCAGTAG
>CAYMKI010000285.1:0-1907 GCA_964390695.1 uncultured bacterium | reverse complement strand
CCTCTTTTATCTTGTATTTTAATTCTCTTTTATCTTGTGTTTTAAATGACTGTATATTAAGTTTTTATGTTTTAAAACCACAAGGAATGATCAAATGGCCTCAATTTATAATCATTACGAGCCGTCGGCTTCTAATTATGCACCTTCAGCTCCTCCAATTAATGCCGGAGATAATCCTTTGGCAGGCAAGAATATCAATTTGGATGATGAATGCTCCATTTGCCTAGAGGGATTCAGGACTAAGGTGCCTAATGACGGGAGAAGCTATAGGCTTTTGAGCGAAACGCAATGCCATCACTTTTTTCATGCAATGTGTCTCGAACAATATTTACAACATGGCAGTAATAAAAACTGTCCTCTATGTCGTAGTGCCATTAACAAAATTACTCCTTTGAATCTGGATGCACCTAAGCCTAGGACAAACATGCACGACCTTCCTCCATACACGCACGTATCTGTTAATGACCGCAAAGATGAAGAAGTGATCGATATCGTTTCCGATACTGCCAAACTAGCTACAAATCTTGGTGTGGGGGTTTTATCCGGACTGGGTTCTTTGACATGGTCGACCATGAAGTTTGGTGGATCGGCATTGCTGGGGGCTTTAAATTACGGGGCTGATGCGTTGTCTGCAGCCTCTGAGCAGGCACGTCTGCAGGCTTTTAGCAACAAAATTGTTGAACTTTATCGTTTAACCAGTAACGCATTCAGTGGCTTTGAAGCCGATATGCGAACTAATCAGGATGAATTAAAGCTTATATTGACTGCATTGGATAGTTTCCCTGTAGCTCGTCGAGATGAAGCGCAGAGTTCTCTCTATAAAATTGAAAAAAACCTTCGTGAATACGAACAAAAACTCAAAGAGATGCAAATGAATTTTAAAGCCTTCTTACGGGAAGAAAAGCGCCTCCTCAGTATTTGATAGGCAGAAACAATGGGATACTTCTTCTGAAAAGATTTTAAACAGGTTCTTAGAAAAGCTGTGGCAAGCCACAGCATTTCAAAAGCAGCAAAGCTTCTCCTGGCGAAGCGTATGTGTACAATCCCGGGCTATATAGGATAAAAGCGCTCGAAATCCTCGGCCTTATTTTTTAACAACCTCTGTGCTTCCGGCAGCGCTGTTTTGGAAATACCGAAAACATTCTGCAGTAGCTCAGAGGTCAAAAGAGATGAGGGCTCACCTCTGGCAACACATGAGCCCTGATTTAAAATAACCACTCGATCACAGTAGCGCTCAGCCACAGTGAGATCGTGTGTTGTGAAAGCAACGATCTTGCCTTTTGCAACAAAACTCCGCAAAAGATTCCATATTTCCAGCTGATGCCGAATATCCAAACTGGCTGTTGGCTCATCAAGTAACAGAATAGGGGATTCAGTGACTAATGCCCTGGCAATATAGACACGCTGCCTTTCCCCAAAAGATAATTGGTTCACTCGCCGTTTTTTCAAATGCCAGACATCAACAGATTCTAACGCCTGCTGCACCAACGGCTCGTTTTTTGCGTTCCAGTAATGCGTATCGAAGGGATAGCGCCCCATCGCAACAATATCCTCTACAAGATAATCAAAGGAGGGTTGGGGGTTTTGCGGTACGAGCGAGATGATGCGGCTGATTTCTTGTCGTTTGAGAGAAAACAAGGGGGAGCCATTCCACCAGACTGTTCCGGACGTACGCTCCCATATTCTTGTCAGAATTTTTAGCAGCGTTGATTTTCCAGAGCCGTTTGGCCCCAGGATGGCATGTAGGCAGCCGTCAGAAAATTCCAGTGAGATGTCGTTAAGAAGTTTCTTGCCGCCTGTTGCATAGCAAAGATGGCGCGCCGTTAAGGTTTGAGGCATCGTATCTCCCTTTTGTAAGAAAGATGCGTATTGCGCATCAGGATCAGGAAGAAGATACCGCCCAGAAT
>CAYMKI010000284.1:0-1924 GCA_964390695.1 uncultured bacterium | reverse complement strand
AGTTTCTATGCTTTTGAATATTGCTTTTATAATTTCATCTGTCCCTTGCCCTGCTCCTTGGCCAAAACCTTTCATTAATCCACGAGATCCAGCAGCAACAAAATCTTCGAAATAACATGAGGGACTAAAATATCCACCAACACCTGAACAATCCATTTTTTTTTACCTTTTATATTAGTTTTAAATGTTTAGTTAAAAAGGTATATCATATCATTAAATTAAAGTAAATATGTTAAATTAATTTGTTTATTATTTTTATGCTGCTAATGTCTATTTTTAGTTTTTTTAGTCGCGCTAAATGAAATTGTGTTATATCCTCTTTTATATTCTGAACCCAACTTGCTACTTATGAACGGGCCAGATTTGAATTCTTTTTCTCTAGGAGATCTCAAAAATAAGGGGTCATATTTTTTAAGAGCCAAGGTGCGAGCTCCTAGGGAGAAAATAATTTCGAACATGACTGCTTTCATAGGTGGCAAGTTGGATTTCTAACCGGCTTACTGAAAGGGACTGGGTAATAGAGGCATATGAATTTTACTGTAATACGCGAACACCGTGAATTTTTCCGTAAGCATCACTGGATTGAATGTGATGGCGTCATTTCGGCTGAAGAAAGAAGGCGGCTGTTGGAGGGAATTGAACATGTGACCGCGGAGCGTGCGGCAGAAAAACTGTCGGTTTGCAAGGCTTTTGATAAAAATTCCTTTGCTGTTGGTCATGATCTTTGGCGTGGACAGCCCGTATTGAAAAAGATTATTCTGAGTCGTGGGCTTGCCGGAATAGCGAGTGAATTAGTGGAACAGAGGCCGCTACGTTTCGGTTATGATAGCCTCTTTCCTGCAGTTGCTAAGCCCGTAAAAAATGCGTATGAGTCGTTTTTGCAAACAACCCCGACTTTGCAGGAAATGAGCTGCATACAAGGCGTGCTTTGCGGGGCCATGCTCTGCATTTCTGGTAATGATGAGGGTAAAACGCTGGAAACTGACAGAATTGATCCTAATCCCCAGGCAACCATATTCTCTAATACTCCGGGCAATGCCATCTTTTTTGCACCCGATTGGCCTCTTCCTCTGCATGAAATTTACAATCATGCCGGCTTTACCTATCTTTTAATCGTTTATGTTAAAGCCAATGCCGTTTATTTTGCACAACAAGGGGACCCGCATCTTCATCATTTCAAACAATTGGATTACAACTTCGGCGATCGTTTGAAGGAACCGCATCACCCGATAGTATACAGTTAATATGAAAGATTCCCATTGGAGCATTCTCGATACTGGGATAAATAGTGCCGCGAAGAATATGGAAATCGATTCCAGGTTACTTGAGCTTGACCCAACGTCGATGAAACCTGTGCTCCATCTCTACGATTGGAAAGTTCCAAGCGCCACATACGGTTATTTTATTGATCCCTTCCAACATCTGACACAGGAAACTGCAGCTTGTCTCGAGCTTGCCAGGAGACCTACAGGTGGAGGCGTGATTTTTCATACTCACGATTTTGCATTTTCAATACTTGTGCCTGCTGCTCATCCGGCTTATTCAGTAAATACACTAGAGAATTATGCCTTTGTGAATCATCTATTGATTGAAGTCATCAATCAATTTGCAGGTCAAGTCGCAACGCTGGGACTGTTATTGCACGAACCCCAAGCACCGGATACCCATTCCAAGCATTTTTGCATGGCCAAGCCTACAAAATACGATGTGATGATTGACGGCAGAAAGGTGGGCGGCGGAGCGCAGCGGCGGACGAAATCCGGGTTCTTGCATCAGGGAACGCTCTCATTAGCACTTCCTGATGTGAATTTTTTGCAGAAAATTCTATTGCCAGACACATGTGTTTTCCATTCTATGCAACAAAATAGCTATGTCTTATTGGAAGGAAAACCTACTCTTAAGGATCTTTTAGACGCCCGTAGGC
>CAYMKI010000283.1:0-1925 GCA_964390695.1 uncultured bacterium | reverse complement strand
TTCCTCACTGTTTTCCTTGTCATAATGCCTCAGCTGTAGAAAAAATGACGTTCCTTAATGAAACCATGTGGCAAAAAACTATTTGGTCGGGAGTGGATAACATGGTGTGGTTGTTGACAATCTCAGCCGAAAATCCTGAAACAAAAATAAATAAATGGAAGCAAGAACAAATCCTCACCTTATTCCAGAACACGGTGGCATTCTGCGTACAAAGAACAACATCCGAAAAAGATAACCGGGTTTATTATGCCTTTGTGATAATCCCTGTAGCTATTATCGCAGTTGGAGTTGGTGCATATATTAAGCAAGTTAAAGCAAAAGAGCAAATAGCTTTCATTAAGGAAAATAATCCCAATCAAAAAGCGTATGTAAATATTTAGCCGGATCGCATCAAGGAGGGTAAAACAATGACCATGCAAACGGTATCAGGCAATCTTGAACAAAGCCGTGAGCTCTGGTGTGGATAATCTATAACTCAGATTAGGTGAGTCTATAACATTCAAAATTTTTAAAGGAGGTCGCATGTCTCTGCAGATATCTTCCATGAATGCTTTAAATTTAAATAAGCCTGCCGTGGGTGAACATTACAATTTTAAGCCAAGTGACACACATTTGGATTCTATAACTTCACAAATCACCAAAACCCAAGATGCAGCTTTGCAAGTTATGGAGTTGATGGAGAACGGCAGGGCGGCTAAGTTCTGGGAAGCTCAAAAACAAATGCCTGCAGCAACCTGGCTTGGAAATCTAATGGACCGGTTAATGGGATGGGGAAAATACTATCCGGAAAGGAGTGAAAATGAGGGGGCACAGAAAAGAGCCGAAGGACGTCCACATGAATGTCCCTATCTCAACAACACAAATTTCGACATAGTTCGAGATTATCTCAATACGAGTTATGCAGTACATAGCCATCCCAATCAAACCTGTTCTTTGCAGGAGCCTGTCCCGTATTGGATCGAAATGTTTCAAATAATTTTTAGGCCTGTAAACGCAGAAGATGCTATTTGCCGCATAGCATACTGTATTAAAGATCGCTTTGATGCATGTTACCCTTCATGTTGGCCTTGTCAAAATGCGACTGAGAGCGAAATCAAAAACATGTTGAATACAACATCGAATCTTACAGTTCTTGAATCCGCGTTTGATTATAATCTTAATTGGGTGTATTTAGTACAAACAAGTTATCGCTCACCCAATCGCACAATGCTAAATCAATGGAAATTGACCCAAATTCACAAAATATTCGACGACACTCGTATAAGCTGCGAGAATGAAATTCTGCACCCGCATAACAAACCAGAAATGCAGGGATTGTACGCTTTGCTGATAATTCCCGTCTTAG
Source organism: uncultured bacterium (assembly GCA_964390695.1). GTDB lineage: Bacteria > Chlamydiota > Chlamydiia > Chlamydiales > Parachlamydiaceae > CAWACC01. The sequence continues at coordinate 580 of CAYMKI010000283.1, read as the reverse complement.
GAGCATTTGGGACGGCCTATCTGCTTTATAAATATAAGAAAGCAGATCCAAGCTATGAACCCATTGGTTCCGCAGTCAACTAGCCTATAAAGTAATTCAACTTCATAGTAACGGGGCTTATCGCGGTCCGTATTACCAAATATCATGCTGCACTAAGCTCCGATTCTTTTGAATAGGATCAGTAGCTTTCATCCAAAAATCACTATTTAGTGCAAAATTAGCATCGGGGTTATGCGAAAATCCCGCAGAAAAATACACTGTTTTGATGTGTGTTTTTCCGGAGTTCGCGCAGAAGTGCGAATTTTGTGCAAAAAAAAGCGCGTTCAAAACCCTTCTTCTGCAGTGACTTACAAAGAAAATAACTTTTTTTTATTTTTTTTCGCAAAAAGTGTTGCGGAAAATCTAGATTCTCCGCTATATTTATTCATGTCTTAAGCAGCAGATTACGACAAGTAAGAAAGCAAAAAAAATGCGAAAGACGCTAGCATCACCGAGTGCTAGGTTAATGTTTTGACAGTAATAGACAGACGATGTGCAAGCGATAATAATGAAGCTTGTACGTGAACTCGTAAATTAAAAA
>CAYMKI010000282.1:0-1960 GCA_964390695.1 uncultured bacterium | reverse complement strand
CGCACAATTTTAGCGCTGTCATTCAAACCCGTCGGGTTTGAATGAACCCTCTGAGTATCAGCGGCTATGCAAATTTTTGTTTGAAATATAAAACGAAGATCCTGGTTATTTCACGATAGAGGGCGCTGAAAGCAGCCGTCTCGTTCTGTGAGGCATTCATAGCTGCAGATCCTTTGTTATCTCCCTCTGTGGGCTCTGTGGTATTTAATTTAATTTTTTTATGAGGGTTGGTGTGAGCTGAAGATCTTCTTTCTCAAAGCCGGCACAAATCGTTGCATGGAGGTGTTGAGACGCGCGTTCATCCACTCGCAGCTTTCTAGATACGAATCGGGTTGTATGCCTATCCAGCGCTTCCTGCGAGGAAAGGTGACATTCATGGCGTGATCTTTATCACCTAAATAATAATGAAACAAAAGCAGAATATCTTCAGAGGTGTCCGAAGGCGTCCAGTCGAAAGTATTAAAACTCGTATCTACATGAAAATAGGGCGGGTGATACCACATCCTGTGAGGATCCGTGCAATGGCTTACTCTTTCTGGACGGACGATGCTTTTTCCGAAAGCTTTTGGCTTATCGGCGCACAGGTTTAGGCTTTCGAGAATGAGTTTGTCTTGGGGAACTTGCTCGACATGGGCGGTGCCGAAAAATAAATAATCGACATATAGGCCGCCGGCGTCTTTGTATAATTTTAAGATTTTAGGTAGAGATTTTCCTCTAACAGGATAGATAAACTCATCGGCATCGATAATGGCCAACCACTTGGCTTTACCTCTAGCTAACTCCAGGGCTCGAGTGTAGATGATATTACATTGTATGTGGTTATGCTCCTGTTGATTTTCTCCTCGTTGAGGATAGTGATAAAGTTCGACCTCTCCGGAGCGTATATACGGTTCCAATATTTCCATGAAATGATCTGTACTGCCATTGTCGAATAAGTAAAAATGCTCAATCCCGATAAGTTTGTGGTACTCAAGCCATTCTTTTAGGTAATAAGCTTCATTATAAAACATCAGGCAGGCAGCGACCTCATAAGAGTAACGGTTTTCTTTTGTTTTTGCTTCAAGAGGTGTGTAGAGAGAAAAAAGAATACTGGCACAGAGGTAAAAGGGGATAATCGCTGATAAAAGATGACTATACATAGACATTAGGTCTTGGCATAAGAATTTTTGCCATGGATAAAATTCATTTGTTTGGAGTCTACGTCATAGACTTTTGACTGTCAATAATTTTGATATCATTGCATTCATTTCTCTCGTGTGTATAACATACTAGGTTGTAGAATGATGCAAAGATGCATTAATTTTAGAAGGCGATAAGCGTGAAAATTCCACATAATTGGGTGAACATATGAGTATTAGCAATCAATGGTATGCGCGCCGAGATGGCAATTTTTTTGTCTGGCATGATGGAAAAGGCAACATTGCATCTGATGAAATCAGAAGGTATATCAGCCCTTCTAGTGGCAAATACAATGGGCCCTCAAAACGCACCTGCACCGATTACAATATTAACAATATGCGTAATGAAATGCGAAGGCAAGAAGAACAAGAAGAGGAGGCAAGAGAAAGACAAAGAGCAAGATGGCGCCAATTAACTACCCGAGCTATAGACTATTCAGACCTAAAACAATATGACAAAGCTATAACTTGCTGTAATGAAATACTTGAAGAGAATTCCATTTATATCCACGCTTGGGAAATAAAAGCTATGGTTTTAAAATGTAAATGCCTTTATGATGCCGCCCTAAAATGTTGCGACCAAGTAATAAAGATTTGTAAAGACCACAATATTAAAAATCCTGATCCAATTTATAATGCCTGGTTCTCGAAAGCTGATATTTACCAACTAAAAGGAGATCACAAAAATACTATTTACAGTTGTCAAAAGGCTCGAAAAAGCTCTTTGAAAGTAGCTGAATCTACTGATGCAGAAACCGTAAACTTGTTGCGCTGGGAAGGGG
>CAYMKI010000281.1:0-1962 GCA_964390695.1 uncultured bacterium | reverse complement strand
GGTATGTAGACACGGATAATATCCCTATCTCTCATAACGACTTTGATGTCGAGTTTAATCTTAAGGTGAAGTACACCTTTAAAAAAGCTTGGGCCATGGCTCATGTCCAATTTGATAATCCTGCTGGCATTAGGACCCGTCTTCCCTGCTCTTCCAATTTGGCAATATTTGATTCGGAAGGAAATAGAGTAAAAAATGTGGCTCCTCTCAGTTTGAGAAATGGTGGAAAAGGAAGCGGAGCGGCTAATGCCGTGAACCATAAAAGAGATTACAATTGCTAAAATATCTTGGCTGATGGAAAACATCGACTGGATATCGAAGTAGGCAGGAGAAAATTGGATGATATTTTTATTTCTGAAATTGAATTTTCCAGTCGCTTTGACGGCATATTATTAAAATATGCCACTTCTATTGATGAAGTAGCGGATTTTTATTGGAATTTAGGTACATTTGTCATAGATGAGCGCGTCAACCACATTGGGTGGGCAACGGAATTTGGCATCATGGATATCTACGATACGCCTTTAACCATTCGCTATTCTTTCATTGATTGGAAAAAGCCCGGAATTAACCGCTGTTTCGAGCGCAACCCTCCTGGTTTGGCTTTTAAAAATTCTCAGATCAGTTTTGACTATGTTGTAGATAGTGATCTGTTTGGTAAAACAATTCCATTTGATTACTATGGCGGGTTTTTGATTAACCATGCTGCCCGTAAACATCGCGTTTCTCCTAAAAAGAAAAATTTAGGCTGGTATGCCGGTCTTTATATCGGAGATGTGCAGAAAGAAGCCGATTGGGCCGTTGATATTGAGTACATTCTCGTTCAAGCTCAAGCTGTCTCTGATTTTGATGTAGGAAGTATTGGAAGAGGAAATTTACTCGATCAAGGATTATACGATAAGGTTCAAATTAATTCTGGAAGCGAATACTTGCTGTGTGGAAATGCCAATTTTAAAGGCTGGAGGTTAGAGTATTTATATGCCATTACTGACAATCTTACCATTGATTGCACATATGAAATGAGTACGCAAGAAGAGCGCAGAATAGGGGGGCCTCACCGCTATTCTAGTTTTGAAATTGAAACAATCTATGCTTTTTAAGGCCTATACTGCGGTGCTGCACCCGTTTGCCGCACCGCACTTTCAACTCACCTTAGCTGAAGGAAGGTTCTCTCCTAAGGTGAGTTTTTAAGTTAAAGGGTCTACAGAAACTGTCGTGACAAGTGCAAAAGCTTGCACCCCATCTCCGCAACCGAAATCAGTCAATCCCTCCCCAGAAGTGGCAGTCACGCCGACTTGAGAAATTTCAAGCTGGAGGATGCGTGCAATATTCTGACGCATTTCTAAGAGCCGGTTCTTGAATTTAGGCTTTTTACCTTCCAATGTAATGACCACGTGTGTAATTTTTTGGTTGCCCAGTGTTTTGAGCGCCTCTATCAAGTAAAGTTCGCTATCGGTTTTTCCCTCGTTGAGGCATAGTTTGTCCGCGACGTCTCCTAAAATCAGAACATGTGTTAAAGAAGTAATAGCATTGCAAATAGCATGTAAGACCACATCTCCATCAGAATTAGCATTAAAACCGGGAGCATCTTCAAAGATGATTCCAGCGATGATGCAAGGCTTAGTGGAGTCTGTATGTAAAAAACGATGGCTATCTTGGCCGATTCCGGTACGTATGATCATGAAGTGCTCTGGTTGTTGTGTGTAAAACAGGAGGCTTTTCAGACCTATTTGGCATAAAAGTATTGCCTTGATTTAAACCATGCCCAATGTTGCGTAAGGTAAGCTCTTAGGAGACAACAATATGCCAGAGCTGATTTTTCTAGGGAAGCATAAACCTCTGGAGTTTGAACTAATTTCGCGCCGAAGCCGCGCAAAATCAGTTCAAATCTTGGCTCGCCCTCTATGACGACCTCTTCGTCCCGAACGAAGCGCGCTAGCCAAACTGCGCTACACCCCGAAG
>CAYMKI010000280.1:0-2017 GCA_964390695.1 uncultured bacterium | reverse complement strand
GGCTTCTTGTCTTGCTAGCAAGAGCTTTTCCATTTTGGGATCGAATGAAACGTTGATGAGCCGGAAAGATTCGATTTTGACTCCTACAAAGTCGACTAATGCTTGTAGAGTTTTAACCAGGTTTTTATCAAATTTCTCAGTATGCCTGGTCAAAGATTCGGTATAACCATGTTCTTTATCTTGAGGATCAATATCGTAGGGATATCTAGCCGCAACAGCGCGCAGGGCAGATTCCGCCTGCTCTTTGATGAACGTATGTCTATTTGCGGTTTTATAGTGGGCGTCCACTGAGTCCGTGACCCTATATGAAAATTGAGCGGAAATGACCAAGGGATTACCGTGGACATCGTTGGCACCCATTTTTGTGATCTCAGTCGTGTTCAGGCCCATGTAAACATCTATCGTATCTAAGCAGCATGGGTTCAGGCAATAGGGTCCGGGCTGTCTTAATATGCGTGTGGGAATGCCGCATTGGGATACAATCGTATCATGCATAGGAGTGACTTTTTTGATGGCGCAGCAGCAGGAAAAAGGGAATATGAGACAGAAGAGCGAGCCTACCAAGCATGAAATACAGGAGTCTAGTTCCTGGATGTCTTCATTTTCACGAGGATGCTCAAAGAGGTTGCTATTGGGGTCGATGCCTTTGTCTTTTGATTGAGATACAGATGTATACTTGCCGGATGTGTCATCGTTTAATGGGGTCATACCTTCTCCTTTTTATTAGGGTTATGCGGTGTTTCTGTAGCTATTGCAGCGACGGCTTGAGTGTCACTGGGATTTCCTTCTATAAAGCGAATCTTCACATCATCGCTTTGGATGATCATGTAGATCAAATCCACGATCAAGGCATTTCTCTCTGATGGTGAGAGCTTGATGTCTTCTTTCTGAAGATTCTTCAGCGTTTCAGATAATACCGATACGGCTCCTTGAGCAATTGTTCTTCGTCCTGTGATATAAGCTTCAGCTTCTTGCCTGGCTAAAAGCAGTTTTTGCATTTTACTGCTGACAGCGATGCCGGTGATTTTGAAGCTGTTGATTTGTATACCTATCGGTGTGACATACTCTTGCAAGATTTCGACGATTTTATTCTCAATTTTACGGTTATTGTAGTTGTTATAGACAGCCCCGGAAAATACTCTTTGCAGTGCAGCTTTTGCCTGCTTTTTGACAAATTTTTGATAGTCAGGAGTTTTAAATGTTGCTGATATTGCATCTACAACCTGATAGTTATACGCAGCTGAAACAAAGCAAGGAAAGGCGTCGCGATCATTGACCGGTATATCAATAAGGTTTGCAGTCCAGCCTCCAACATAAACTTCTTGTGTGTTGACGCCACATCCACCCAGCCAATAGAAGCCTGGCTCTCGCAATACCTTGGTTACCGTTTCCCATTCGCTGACGATGACATCATTACTAGGGGTTACCTGCAGGGAGTATCCAAAGCAACATGCAAAGGGTTTTGTACAAGATATAAATAGGGAAGCCAGCTTAGAAGAGATTGTTGGGGCTTCTGTGATAACTTGGTTTTTGCGTTTTTTGGTTAATTCTAGAGTTTGATTATTCGAATAGCCTGATTCATAGGGGGCGAGCATGGATCTTACTTCAGTATTCATAAGGTCTCCCTTGGTGCTGTGCAAGTCAAGCTTTTAAAGAATGAGAAAATTTGTTGTCAAGATTTGTTGATAAAATCCTTCAGTTTATTTATGTCTTCAGTCTTTTGGTGTATATGTGGAGTATGTTTTCCGTATTTGATTTTTTCAACGGTTAACATCCAGTTGCTCAGCCACAAGGATTGAGTGTCTATACATATTTGTTGAAACTCTGGAGTATTCAGGATGTCCTCTACAGAAAGGCTTTGAAGGGGGAGATGATAGTGCTCAACTAAAAAGGTGTCGAGAATCTCTTTGAGATCAATGTAAAAAACAGCATCTTCTTTAGAGTCCGGTGTGTTCAAATCAGATATAATATACAATTTTTTAAGAGCGATCATTTTTGCTGATATCTGATGGCTTGT
>CAYMKI010000279.1:1454-2026 GCA_964390695.1 uncultured bacterium | reverse complement strand
GGTCCAATCAACGCTTACAAGCCGGAGCTTTTTTGGAATTTCTCCAATTAAGCAGTTTCGTAAGTAGAATAAAACTTTTCGTTTTCGCTCAATTTCGTCGTTCTCGCTCATCTTCTATCAAACTCTTTAGGTCTACAGGGAACAGCATGGACTCCATCATTTGAATGATGTATCGTGGCTCTGGTGGTTATAATTTTTTTATTCATATCTTTCTCGTCAATAAAAAACCCTATCACCTCGCCAAAATCAACTCTTTCCCTATATCCAGGAGCTCCTGGCTCGATATATCCCCTCATTGTTGGAGATTCAATTACAGGTTGACCTTTACCAATAAAAGGTTCGATCTTTTTCTCTACTTCAGGGTGGGTCCAAATGCTTTTTCTGGCCTTTTCACTTGCAGGCAATGTCTCATAGCTATTGTGTCCTGGGATGTGTTTTCCCTGTTTTCCCATATGGACTTTTTTTGACGCGCAGGCGCGAGCTCTTAGCTGACTTGCTTGCTCTGCTGCCCGTATCATTTCTAATCGATGCTGATTTGATACTGTAAGGGTTCTTAGGTTAGAAAGGGCGTT
>CAYMKI010000279.1:0-1444 GCA_964390695.1 uncultured bacterium | reverse complement strand
GTACACGCCTGAATAGCCTTCGTCCCCCCATAGCCAGATAAAATATTTACCCCATATTTTCCGAGTATAAATCCTGTCTTTTCACCACGTGTTTTATGGTCCAGATTCGCCCAATTAGTGACTAAATCATGAACCTCTGGAGCCATATGTTGAGCAACTTTTGAGATATCTTCTTTCCGCAGGTATTCAACAAGCTTAATCGTCGCATCAATCAATTTCTCAGCAACGGCTTCCGGATCTGTCATACTTACCCAAAGTAGCTGGCCCAAGCCACTGATGGAATGAAGCAGAGAGGAGGGCATCTCAATTGTAGCAACATACAAACCCTGCCTAGCACCCATTACTAGGCCCTGACTAAACTGAAGTTTATAAGAGTCTCTCGAAGGAACCAATTGCCCTTCTTTTCCAGACAGGATATAGTCTCTTACGGCCAAATCGAATTGCTTGAGTTCAAAATAAGCAGCAGCCCGTTCAAAATAGGCATTTTTGTTTTCAGGATCCTTATTTATAGCCTCTGTAAGGGCCTCAACCGCTTCGTTATATTCTAAAGAAAGAGAGCACGCTATGCCAAGTCGCTCAAAAGTCTTTGAACCTAGATATTTGGAACTATTTGATTTTTTTGACCCTTTGATGAGCGCATGGATGTGATCCATAGCCTCAAGGTTGTTGTTCAATTTGATGTGATGAAATCCCATCTCATAGAGAGTTCGTAAAGAAGTGTGGTTTCTTTGACAAAGAGAGAATACTTTTTGATAAAGAAGTTTTAATGCATCTCTATTTTCTCGTATCCGTCTAAAATCATAATCGGCAATCCGCTGAAGCATTTGCATGTCTTTTTCATATGCCTCTGGACAAACATAATGACCTGAAGACATCCCATGCCAAATTCTTCTATCGTGGACAAAATTACGCTCAGCGAAGTTCCAGTTATGATATATAGTCATAAGGTCTTCGTAGAATTCACATATGCGATGCAGTTCCGATGAATAGAACTCTTTAATTGTCTCTCGTGGATATTGATATCTATTTTTTAGTGCGGCTGCTAGCCCTAAATAGTTTGAATAAAGCTGTACGTATTCCTCATACCCAACATAAATATAGACCTGATTGGCTTTTTTGAATTCGAGATCTCGAGCCCAAGCGTTATATCCAATCCATATGTTAGCTATATCATGTATAGGATGATAACTTGGATTTGAAAGCGTTGAGTAGCAATTGCACTCTTCAACAATTTTTGCAGCAACAAGCGGACTCGATAGCAAAAAGCTAGAGAGGACAGAAACCAAGAAAGCATAGATGCATTTTTTCATATAGAGAGACAGAAGCTCAAACTCATTGGCCATAAGTGCCAAATGCTTATGCATTCTTATCTCAAAACAAAAACAGTACCCCTAAAATGCATCAACTTTGGTCGTGAAAGTTAGTTTCGAAGAATATTTCTTAC
>CAYMKI010000278.1:0-2048 GCA_964390695.1 uncultured bacterium | reverse complement strand
AATGTCCAGACTTACAACCAGCCAACTGTTTTTATTACCAACTTAACATCCATATTCCCAACCACCCAGCTTTATGGATTTCTGGTTGTCCATCTGGATTGTTTTATTTACAGTTGGACAAATGTTTGGGGAGGGGAGATCGGTTCTGTTCAGAAAAACCATAAAGCTGGGTGGCTGGAAAGATGGTAAGCTGGATGAACATAAATATTGACACTTTTCAACTTTGTATTGTAAAAAAGGAATGGCCAAATCAGCAGAAGGCTTTGACATAGATGAAAAAATTATTTATCGCTGCGTTATTATCTTTTAGCTCCGTATTATGCGCTGTAACGCCAGCAATTGACTCGGACAAGCTTTATCTCACGCCCGATGAGCTTTGCCTCAATTACTTTGATGGGTTTTACATCCACCTTGGGAATAATGTCTGGGTGAAGACAGGAACCATCCATCGAGATAGCGGCGGGATTTATTTCTATGACAATGGTCTTGCTAGAGAATGGAAATGTCCATATTGCTTCATGTACTGGCAGCTCGAAACAGCATGCCAAAACCAGCAATGCAATGGAAAAAGATGAGATTAGAAAATCTGAACCAAGTTTTGTAAGTTGCTTGTTTTAAGGCACTTATACAACATAAGTATGATTATCAGACGTTAAATCAAGTACTCTAAAACACTCTTAAAGCCCCCTTTTGACTCAAGTACCCATCGAATGGACTGTCAAAAACTTAACATGGGGGCTTTATGCTTTATCATTTTATTTCTCTTTCCATCTTGTCTTTAATTTTATCAGGATGTTCTCAAATGCTTCCTGGGCTTTTTACGGCTATCGAAGATATCGAGACGCAGGAAGCGATCAGCCTGACCGTAGACAAAGAGGCGTTTCAAAAGGACACTGACGTTAAGATTTCCATAGAGGTCACTAATAAGGACCCTGTAATCGTTACGCCAGCGCAGCCCTCGCCTGCTCCTGCTGCAAAGTAGCCTAAGCGGTCGCAACTAACATCTCCGAGGGTGCTGGCGAGGCAGCAATGGCTTCAACGGCTGTTTTAGTCCTAGCCCTCTTTTCAGCATTCTGCTGGTCGGCTTTCCATTTATTGAAGGCCGTCAGGAATCCTGATTCATTGGAAACGGCCGAATTGATAATTTGAGTTTCTGTCTTATTGGTAGCCTGAGCGATTTTACGGACGTAAGCCACCTTGTCGTCCTCGCAGAGGTGTTTTTTGCAGAAATCCTCATGCCCATCGGCTTTTTCTTGCTCGATTTGCTTTGGAGCTTCTTTTTGAGGTTCTTCCGGGGTTTTATAAACCTCTACTGAACGCGTGGCTAGATCCGGTACGGCTGTTGGAATGGATCCGTCTTCTTCACCGAGCTCTCCTATGGCATAGGCATTCATGATTACATCCGGCATGAATTTTCGCGATCCGCCTGAGAGGCAGCGGCTGAAAAGCATATCTTTGGGTGATTTTTTCCAATTATCTTTCCCAAGATAGCCGGCTTTTGCAGCCATCTCGATTGTGTATTCGTACTCGAACGTGCAGTTGTCTTTTGGCCGGTCAGAGCGCCAGAATTTAATTCTGCAGATCTTTTCATCAAGCTGTAAAACGTCCGCTCTATGTCCTGCATTCACAATCAGCATATTCATGAGCTGTGCAGAAAGGCTTACAAGGCCAGAAAACGTATACATGCCTCCATTCAGACACATCATTAAGGGAAGGTTCATTTCTCTGGCTGTTAAGTAGATTGCAAGGACCCCGCCGGATCCAAGCTTTTGATAGTAGGGGCAGGTAGCCAGGACTTTGCAAACTGAAATGACTTGATCCAACTCTTGGCCTACAGGCATTGAGAAGGAATTGCGAAGGGCTAGTTGATTCATGGGTGACTCCTTAATTTTTGATTCTCATGGTAATTTCTTCTTTTTCCGAGATCTTGACCCCGGGTATATTGCGAACTCCCTGCTTGACTGCTTCGTCAATTTTTTTCGGGTCTAAGGACAGGTATTCTCGAGGGACTAAAGCTTCATTTTCTAATTCCCAACACCATTTCTTTA
>CAYMKI010000277.1:0-2096 GCA_964390695.1 uncultured bacterium | reverse complement strand
ATTCAGGCGTGATTTAGGGGGCATGTTTGATATCAAGAACGCTTATACGTTTCTGCTCCTATGACTATAACGGGTTGTCCGTCTTGATTAGACAATGACACGGATGCCTGACCGGTTATGAATTCGAATAATGGCTTCCAATCTATCAGATTAGTGCTGAGAATCAATTCATGATCCACATACCTTGCATAGAAGGTCTGCATGATTTCTACCAAACCATTGTTAGCTTCATTTGCTTTGAAGTTGAGTAAATCACCCTTTAGAAAGAAATTCATTGGCATAGTAGTATGAGCTGAAAATTCCACAGCTACATCTGGGCAGTTCCCTGAAAGGATCTCATGCAGGTCGCCATCGGTCACATCACAGACATGCACGAGCTTTAAACTGTGTGGAATATTTTCCCATGCCTTCGATGGGATTGGTAAATCAGCCCAAGCTTGAAAAGCCCAACCACACAATGCCAAGAGAGCCATTAACATAATCGCAAGATTTTTCATCACACTTCTCCTTACTACGTTTGTAGTATTTATGGTTAAAAAAAATCACACCAAGGCATATGCCTAAGCGCGAATTAGTAATATAAATTTAAAACATCCAAAATCTACCCACTAAGACCAAGCAAAAAGCCATCCCGAAAGCTAAACACGTTAAAGCACACCGTAGTTTAATGCCTCGGGCAGATGGGGGTCGCAAAAGCAGCTTGATGCGTTTATCGATTGTATGCTTCGTCAGCTGATGAGCAAAGAGATTCTCCCGAGTATTGATGGAGTATTTAGCGGACTTGCAAAGGGCAGAAGCTAAATCCAACGAATCTATGCCATATCTTTTGCATTGATGATCGCAGCCCACTTCTTGCCCTTCTTCAATGCGCGCATACAACCATTTTGTGGGTATCCACCAGAAAAATGATCGTATACCATCAAGAGCTATTCGCACGAAGCCGTCTTTATAGCGGACATGCTCCATTTCATGCGCTATTACGGCTTCATATTCTTTCCGAGATAGATTTTTTGATAGCTGGTCAGATATATAGACAACAGGAGCCTTCAATCCCGTTACGAAGGGAGATCCCGTAAAGGAAGGCAAAGTTTTAACTATAACCGCATACTTTTTGATTGAAGCAGACAAGATCGAGTTCTTCATCTTCCTTGAAGAAGGTTTAGCGCTATTATATAACAATTTCAGAGATTTTATAGAATGGTAATAAAGACCCAATTTTCTGAAGACAACCCCCAATGTCATCGTTATCCATAGCATTACCAGACCTTTCAACAGGCAGGGGGAAAGGGAATAGCCTAACAAATCGGCTATGGTAAATGTCAGATTGCCGGGAAGGGTAAACTGGACCCCGGATTTAAAGGGCATGACCAATCTATCGGTAATACCGTTCGTCCAGCCCAGCATTACAGAAAGCGTTCTTGTCCCTGTTTCACAAGCCCAAGGATTAATACCTTGTAAATAGGACCAGCTTTGAAAATCATATAAGCATATGTCGAAAGGCATTTTAAAGATCGGAATCATTCTAAGCAGAGCCGCAGCTCTGCCTTGGGGAATTCGAAATAGAAAAATGAGACATTCTATCAAAAAAGCTGCAGTGAAAAATGCCAAGAAACTGTTTATGACAATGTTCAAAATGAAAAAGGCAGCTTTATCCATGTTTTTTCTCTGATCTTCGTTTTTGAATCAGTCTTTCAATTTCCTCCAGGTCGTCATCAGAGATGTCGCTATCGACGTTTAATAAGTAGCTCACCAAGGCTGTGGGTTTTCCTCCAAAAATTTTATTTTGAATCCGCTTTAATATATTTTTAGAGGATGTTTCATTTTGCGAGGCCATCCAATAGATATAGAGTTTTCCCTCTTTCTGCCTCATTAATTCACCCTTATCAGCCATGCGGCTCATCACGGTCATAATAGTCGTATAGCTGCCTACGCTGCCTAATTTTTCATACACTTCACGTACGGTGACTTTTCCACATTCTCTAACAATTTTGAGGATGGATAATTCGAGTTCACCAAATCCAAGTTTTGCCATAGCTGTGCTCATATTACATTACAGAAACCATCAACTTACTACACACGTAGTATTTTAGTCAAAT
>CAYMKI010000276.1:1349-2106 GCA_964390695.1 uncultured bacterium | reverse complement strand
AAGGGGCTTCTGTCATCATCACTTCCACGTTATTGTGGTTTCTATATGTATGACCGGTCGGCAAGATCATGTTGCTTGTGTCGATATTTTTGTTGTTCTTGAGTTTTTCCGCTATGTCGAGTTCCTTTTGGGCAAGGCCAAGTTCTCGCGTTTGCCTACTGACGGCCAACATTTGGTTGTTATCGCTGACTTTTTTGACTTTATCCTTAAAGCCTCCACTCCCTATTGTTTTATGGAAATTGATATACTTGACCTGGCCAGTCTTGGGATCAAAGATGGCTGTCTGGGAGGGGTCGTTTGGATCGTTACTTTTGATTTTGACAAGGCCAAGGTGTTCGTAGCGTTTGGAAACAGAGACAATATGCCCATCTTGGAATAGTTGTGCTTTGTTTTTTTCGATAAAGAGCAGGGTTTTAAGAAAGCCTCCCTGTGCTTGAAATGAGGGGGGATAGCTCTCAAATGCTTTCAATGCGGGGATTAGGTGCTTGAGTGCATCCGGAGGATTTTGGCTTAAGCGTTGTTGTACAGCCACTCGGAACTCTTTGTGCTGTTGCAGTTCGTTCAAGGTTTCCTGGTGATGACCCTCAATCAATTGGCTTACTGTCTCCCACTGCTGATCTGACAGAGAGGCTCCTTTCTGTGAAAAGTCCAATCTCTCCTGTCGCAAAAACGAACGACCGGCGTATACCTCGGCGAGAGGCCTGGGCGTTGCTGTAGTTCTAGCTGTTGAGTAGCCTGCCGAGGCTGGATTCAATGA
>CAYMKI010000276.1:0-1339 GCA_964390695.1 uncultured bacterium | reverse complement strand
GAATCGTTGGGCGGGAAAAGTCTGGCCGGGTTTGCCGGTTGCCAAGATCTTCGCTTGCAGATCCTGCATTATCGCCGTTCGTGCGGCCTTGGAGAATGCTGGTTCTACCCCTTTTGCCTCCTTTGGTCGAAGATGGCTTATTAAGTTGAACAGTGCAACGGCTTGATCCGGTGTTCTCAATTGCAATATATCATTTCGATCTTCTTTCGGCATATAATCAAATAATAGTTTGACTATTAATGCGTTATCGGGAAATTCATCAAGACACCGATTGCATAAGAATACAGGATCGCCCAGCTGCTTACTCTTTAAAATTTCATCTTGCTGTTCAGGGGAGCAGTTTGTTAATAACCGTAGGACTGTGAGTGGGTGAGCCTGCTTTTGAATTTCTGCGAGCAATGTGGGCATTGCCAACGGATCGTATCGTCGATCCCATGGGAATATTTTCGAAAAAAAAGAGCGGAGCTTCGAATTCGCTAATTTCTCGTTGTGGCTTTTGATTCTTTGATTAATCCACGAAATGTTCTTCAGAAGAATAGGGGCGCAATTGTTATCCAACTGACTACTGGCGATGACATCAGGCAATGCTTGAGCGATCGCCTCAAGATTCTCGGAGATACGGGCCCCATTTTTCCGTGCCTTTGTCTGTTCTTCTGGTGTCAACCATAGAATGCTTTTTACTCCTGGCGAATCGACAAGCATCAATCGACCCTTCTCCGGTCCTCTCTCTTTCTTTTCCTCGCTTAGCGGTGCTGTAATAAAATTCAATCCAGAAATATTATGCATAAAAACACCACAAATTAATTAGATATTAAAACTATTATAATAACTAATTATACTTTTTGTGTTTTTAATTTAACAATAAAATAATTTTTATATAACAACGAGATGGGGCGTTTGATTTTAGATGATTTGTGTTTGCTAGAAAGTGCGTAAAATTGAGAAAAGAGGGAAAGGCAGGAATCGAAGTCTGAACCGAGCCGCTTAAGAGCGGCTCGGCTCAGGCTCTGAAGGGGATATAGATGATCTTTGACGAATCGTCAGTTCATCTATTCCTTATTATGCGCCATCCACAATGGTGAGAGTGACAGTTTTGGCAAACGAAGCAATCACGCCGGCAGCCGCTGTGGCTGCAAACGTATAGTCAATAGAAAGTCCAGATTGATTCAATGTGGTAATACCGGTAACAAGATCTGCGACAGTAGTGGATAAACTGGTAGCCCCTAGACTGGAGGCCCCGGAGGGAGCTGCCAAATTAATAGACAGGGTTGTCCCCGAAGGCATCTTCGTGTTGATCGCGCCGGTAATTTTTTTAGAGGTTTCATTTGTTGTGATGGCA
>CAYMKI010000275.1:0-2127 GCA_964390695.1 uncultured bacterium | reverse complement strand
ATTCTTAAAAAAGCTTGACAGCCTTTTTGAGGATCGATTTTTCATTTGTTGAAGTCTAGCTAAAACATCTTTGATAACGCGCGTTAACGATTGTTAGTGATCACGAAAAATTATTTGAGTCTTTTGAGTTAGACAGAATGACTTTCGTGCGATATACGCGATTCTGAGAGCTCCAAAAAAGCCGTGTTATGATATCAGCATAAATTAACACGGAGTTTATGCATCCAGTGAATGCTGCCATCCTGAATTTTCCTAAACGTGATTTGCTCGATTTGCCGAAGAAGGAATTGGTTCATATGGTGATAACCCTGCGCGCTGAGCTTGAATGCCTACAGATAGAAAGTGCAAAAACCATTAGTTCACTAGAAGCGCAATTGTCTGCTCGAGATGCAGCACTCGAAAAATTAACCCAACAAAATATCAATCAAGCGGTTAATCAACCCTCATCGAAGCAAGCGGAATTCAATAAAGAAACGGGCGCAAATTCTAATAAAAAAAAGAAGACACGTAAGCGTAAAGCTAGAGCTGGTGCAGGTAATCGTGCCAAACCAGAGCCTGATGTTGTCAATCAAAATCCACTCACAATTTGTCCTGAATGCCAAACCGATCTGACGCAACAATCAGTAATAGATAACCCTAATCGTATTGTTGAAGACATCGCGCCAATACCTGAAAAAACCATTATTTCAAAAGAAGTACAGGAGCGAAAATGGTGTCCTACTTGCGCTAAAGTAGTTGCATCGGCATCACAAGCGGCGTTACCACACTCTGATCTGGGTCTTCGGTCATTGTGTTTGATTGCTTATCTTTGGGTGGTATCAGCTATCTCTTTACCGGGGATTGCTGCTTTCGTAAACGCCTTCTTTCGCTTGAAGGTATCTACGGCTGGCTTATCACGCATGATGATTCGTCTCGGAACGATTATGGCACCCATACACGAAGAAATCTTGAATGATGTTAAGGGTGGCACCATTATTTTTGCCGATGAAACAGGGTGGCGCGTCAAAGGTATTTTATGGTGGCTGTGGATCTTTGCCAATAAACGTTCAGCCTATTATTGGCCAGATCCAAAACGCAGCAGCGCCGTTGTTGCCAAGTTATTAGGTGATTTATTTTCAGGAGTGCTGGTGACAGATGCCTGGTGTGCTTACATGAAAATTATTTGCTCGAAACAAACCTGCATGGCGCATATTTTTCGAAAAATACGAAAGTTTAGAGATGCCTATCCAGAGCATTACTCTCTGGTGCAGTTTTATCAAAAATTACGGCGTATTTTAGCGGATGGTGAACGACTTCAATCCGAACGTAGCACGCTGGGTGAAGCGATTTTTATGCGACGTTTAGCCTTGTTGAAGAGCCGATTGCAAAAGCTATTGGATTGGCCAAAGCCTAATGATATTCTTAAAAATGTAATTGCTAAAGTAGCGCGCCAACAAGATTATATATTAACCTTTGTTGAGCATGATGGCGTACCAAACCACAATAATTATGGAGAGTACATCATCAAAAAAGGGATCTTAAAACGAAAGGTTTCTGGTGGCAGTATGTCGGAAGAAGGTGTCAGAGCGTACGCTGTACTCCAATCCATTGCTCAGACCTGTCATTTGAGAAAATTATCATTGACAGGATTTCTAACCACCACGCTTACACATGATATCCGCTCCGGTAAGCTTCTATCGCTGCGTGAATATGAATCCCAAATAATTCGTCAACAAGCACAACAAGAGGCTGCATAAAAATGGTTAAAAAATCTGAAAAATTGTGTGAACACTGCGGTGGAAAAAATCTCAAGTCTCATCAAACTACCTATCCACTCATCATGGGTGAGAAGCAGCTCAATATTGCGCGTGTATGGGTTAGTGAATGTTTGGATTGTAATACTATGAAGCCTACCAAAGCAGGACAAGAAAAAATTAATCGTGGAATGTCGGCCTTTATGAATCTGATGTTGCGTTAATAATAAGCTAGGTTACTTCAATTCAGTTTGAACTCACCACTTTCTTATGTTGGCTCAAAACCAATTGAAACACATAATATCTTGGTAAAGAGTAACTATTCAGAATGTTTAGCTGACCATAATCGAAAAAAACGAGTTGCTGAGCAGGCATGTGATATTGCCGATTCTCT
>CAYMKI010000274.1:1780-2136 GCA_964390695.1 uncultured bacterium | reverse complement strand
GAGCAGATAAGATCAACCCGATCATCAGCCCTCGCCCTGAATCCTCTTTTCACTGCCCTCTAGAAAACAAGCACGTTCAATGGGAAAGTGGCCATACCTTTAACCCTGCGGCTGTTGTACGTGAAGGTAAAGTATATCTTCTCTATCGGGCAGAAGATGATTCAGGTGTCGGTACTGGAATGCATACCTCTCGCTTAGGACTTGCTGAAAGCAGTGATGGCCTTCACTTTCAACGTCATTCAACGCCTGTTCTCTTCCCAAGCTGTGATGAACAATATTCGCATGAATGGCCAGGTGGCTGTGAAGATCCCCGTATTGTCGAGCAAGAGGATGGTACATATGTCATGATGTACACA
>CAYMKI010000274.1:0-1770 GCA_964390695.1 uncultured bacterium | reverse complement strand
GGCAACCTCCAGAGATCTTTTACATTGGAAAAAACATGGTTATGCGTTTGATCAAGCCAATGGAAGCACCTTTGGAAGACGTTGGTCCAAATCAGGCTCTGTCATTTGCAGATGCGAAGAAGATCATCTCGTCGCAACAAAAATTCAAGGTAAATACTGGATGTATTGGGGCGAAGGATTAATTTACCTTGCAACATCGGATGACCTCATATCATGGCAACCCATCTGTAATGAATCTGGAGACCCTATTGCATTCCTGAAACCACGCCCAGGCAATTTTGATAGTAGTCTCGTTGAAGCCGGGCCACCTGCTATTCTCACACCAAGTGGCATTTTGCTGCTCTATAACGGGAAAAACTCCGGGACAGAAGGACTAAAAGACCCCAAACTTGGTTCTTGGACCTACTCAGCAGGTCAAGTGCTCTTTGATGCCAATGATCCAACTAAAGTGCTCTCTAGGGCAGACGACTGTTTTTTTAAACCAGAGAGGTCCTATGAAATAAAAGGCCAATACCAAGATGGTACCGTCTTTATTGAAGGACTGGTCCCCTTCAAAGGCACCTGGCTACTCTATTATGGAACTGCAGATTCGGCCATAGGTGTCGCTGTTTGCCCTAAATAGACGCCCCGCGTAAAGCAAAAACTATCACAGATGACTCTAAGGAATATCCTCATTCTTCTTAAGATGTATTTCAGCTATGTTTTCGGCTTTGATCGCATTCCATGCAGCGCCTAATAGTCCGGCGTTTTTAGGACCAGTAAATACAGGGACATCAATGTTTAGCTCATGAAGAGTATCTACTAAACAGTCTCCATGCATATCGATATGCCCCCCAGTAAACACTATGGCTGCAGGCGTGCCCCAATGCTTATTAGGGGAAATTGTTTTGCTATATTTAAGTATTTTGAAATCAATAAAAGCTTTCCATCGAGAGGCAAATTCAAGAAAAATACTATCATCGATGATACCCTTACGATTAGCCACTATTTTATCAAATGCAAGCCCAGAACATGCAAATGTTACATCTAGCCCAGTGAGAGGCTCTTTGACATGCCACGGTGCATAATCAAAAAATTCAATAAAATCAGATGGGTTTCTCACGGTATGGTTACTATCAGTAAAGCCAAAGCCAACTCCGGTACCTACGGAGAAATTCCAGATTGGGCCTTTCGGCAGCCTTGATTCTAATGTTTTCATAGAGGCAACTAAATGCGCAGATCCATCATCAATACAACTAATTTTGTTGATCGGGAGCTGGAATAAAACCGATACATCAGTTGTAGCTAGTGACTTAGATCGCAACTTGTCTAGTCCAGCAAGTGAAAATCCAAATAAATATCCTGACCGTACTTCTGTATCTAAATCCCTACCCAAAACTTCATGCATACGTAATCTGATCCAATCACATATTTCCATATCGTCTGGACATTGTCCAAGCTGCACTTGGGATTCAATCCAGTTAATCGTTTGGGAATTTCTATCATAGGAAAGGAGAGCAGTTTTGAGTCCACCGCCTCCTAAATCATAAACGCGAACATAATCAATTTGATCTCGGTGTGCATATCGAACTTTGATAAAAGAAAAGGCAATGCAAACAGAAATTAAAGAAATAATTAAAATAAAAAATTTACGTATATTACACCTAACAATTTGTGATTAGAGCAGTATAATCTAAAGATTTTTTATTTGACCTACTAAAAAAACTCTTACATTTTTTTTCTTGATGGGTATTTAACCCGAAAATGCCCAATAGTGAGAAGGGCTGCAAT
>CAYMKI010000273.1:0-2142 GCA_964390695.1 uncultured bacterium | reverse complement strand
GCGTAGTACTTATTGAAGATCAAGGGCATTAAATACTCAAACATGGTACCGCCCCAAGACAACAAAACTTTTCGCCCTCGAACAATGCCATACAATCTTCCAAGAGCCCACCAATGTTCTAATGGGGCGTCTTCTTTAGCAATCGCCACAAAGCTTGCAATTCTGGATTCACTCGCCAGTAAATCATAATAAGACGTATCCAGTCTGCTGGCGTCCACATTATATCCAATAGCAAACAACTTTCGATCACTGTTATAGAGGAATTTTAAGTCCATCTCCTGAGAAAAATAGTCGATTTCTTGAATGAGCTCTACTGCTAGACCTATTTTTTCTCCGGCAAACCATTGAGCTCTGGCTAAGGCTTCCTGTAGTTTTTTGCTCCATGCTTTAATTTCATTAGGTAGATCGGCTCTCTGAGCTCCTGCAATCAATTTGTCCAATGCAGGCAACATATTGTTACGTGCAAGCATTTCTAATGAAGCCCGCCAGGATAATGCCTGATCCCTCCATAACGCTGCTTGAGGATCGATGAGATGGAGCTGTTCCAATGGAAGGGAGTTGAGCACTTCTACCCAAGTCAAATAACGCGAAACGACCGACTCCCATCCCACTAGCTGCTCTTCAATCTGTTTTAACCAATAGACTTCATCCTTCTCAACCGACACTCCTTGTATCGCTTTTAAAACATCTTTGAGAATTGCAATAAAATGCGAAAGATCTTTTGAAGTAGCAGTATCGACTAGACGATGGGCCTCCTCAATTTTGGTGGATTTGTGGGTTTCTTGAAGGATCTCAAACGTATCTTTGATTCCCGATAGCGCATCTGTTGGGATGATGGGAGAGGCTAGCATTTCATCCATTCCCTGCTTCAATGTCCAGATGCAAGCAAGAAAATTGCCACTATCTACTGTCGAAACATACCTGGGAAAAAGAGGGTCTAATGTTTGAATGTGATACCAATTGAGAAAATGCCCTTCATGCCGTTCAAGCTTTTTTAACTCGTGAATGGTAGCCAATGTTTTATCAATAAAAATATCACAGGTAATATATTTGAAATCATACGCATTCATGACTGCCACTAACCACATACCGATATTAGTCGGAGATGTACGCTGTGCGATGTCTATATTTAAGGCTGTCTGGTAATTATCAGGAGGCAGCCAATGCGTGTGAGCGCCAACCAGCTCATCGAAATAGCGCCATGTTTTGCGCCCAATTTTTCGTAAAATTTTCTTATCAAAATCGGAAAGATTTTCATCTACACGCTTATCTAAAGGCTGATCTATGACATGGATAATGAAAGGAGCGGCAATCCAAAGTAAACAAAAAGGTAAAGCGATCAGCTCTGCATCCGAATCAAAGAAAATGACCGTTCCTAACATCATGACAGCAAAACAAGACACCCATCCTACTCGGAGGACAAACTTTTGATGGATTTTCAAACCATTACAAACATATTCACCGGTGGTCCACTGCAATAAATTTTGATGTGAGATCAGGCGTCGAAATGCGACGCGGAAGCATGCATCCAAAGAGAGGAAAGCTTCGAAAGGTAAGAGCGCAATTGTGATGAGGAATCGTAAACTTAAGAGCTTTAGCTCTATTAAAAATGATTTTATCGGAAAAAAAGAATAGGTACACAACTTATTGATACACAGCGAAATACTGGGCAAAAGCAGGACAAAGAGCGCCAAACCTGTCCATATTTTTGGAATAGGAGAAATAGCCCATCCTATGGCCAAAAGAAGCACAAGAGCAATAGGTAAAAGAGCTCGGCGTAAATTATCGAAAATCTTCCAACGATTGATCCAGGATAGTGTATTAACCACTGTTTTTCCATTTTGCATCGGGACTTTTGGAGCAAGCCAATCCATAATTTGCCAATCCCCACGCATCCAGCGATGTTGTCGTTTAACCCATGACAAATAATCTTTTGGATGTATGTCGAATAAACAAATATGACTGACAAACGCAACCCGTACAAAAGCACCCTCGATCAAATCATGACTAAGCAGATGTGCATCAGGAAAACGCCGGGATAAAATGCTGTGAAAAGCTTCTACCTCATAAATGCCCTTTCCATGATATGAGCCTTCTCCAACAAGGTCTTGATACACATTTGAAATGGCTTGCGTATAGGGG
>CAYMKI010000272.1:0-2177 GCA_964390695.1 uncultured bacterium | reverse complement strand
ACAAGATACAGACTTATTGTGAAAAGCAACCGTATTCATTTTCGGCAAATTGACTCCACCAACACTTGGGCCAAGCTGCATGCCCACGAATTCGAGAAAGCGGCATTAACGTTAATTACCGCAGACGGCCAAACAGCAGGAAGAGGCCGCTTTAATCGCTTATGGGTATCTCCACCGGGTCAAAACATTTACGCCACCTTTGCCTTCTTTTTAGACGCTTTTCGATCTGATATCCCCAATATCCCTCAGGTACTTTCTATATCTGCATCCAAGGTGTTGGAACGCATGAGTTTTGGGGCTCGATTGAAATGGCCTAATGATGTGTTGCTTTCAGGGAAAAAGGTTGCAGGGATCTTATGTGAAACCACGACTGTCGACACAGCTTGGTGTGTGGTCTTAGGCATCGGCATGAATATCAATATGCCTAAAGAAATATTGGAGGGCATAGATAGGCCGGCGACGTCCTTGTGTGTAGAAGATAATATACAGAGGGATGTGGAGCAGGTTGTTTCATCGCTATATCAACAATTTAGCCAAGATTTAGATCTGTTTTTAAAACAGGGGTTTCTCTCTTTTTTATCTGACTATAGACACTATATTGCCCACAGTATGCATGAAGACATCGTTTTCCACGATAATCAACAGATTGTACATGGAAAGTTTATGGGCATTAACGATGATGGGTCTTTGAATTTAATGCTGGAAGGGGGTAAATTGAAAAAATTCTATGCCGGCGAAATTTTATAATAAGTTAGATAAGACGGCAGTTCCCACTAAAAAAATCACGAGCCCCAGAATGGGGCGAAAGACGGTAGCCTAGGGGAAGGCAGCCCCGAAGGGGCAACGCGCCCCTGGGTAAATGCAGATTTAGCGGTAACTGCTGTAGATAAGACGAGCCTTTCGCCTTTCGTTTAGAAGAAATGTATTATTCTGGGAGTTTTGTATGTGCAATTTGTACTATATTTTAGACAAACTGGATCGGCGTTATTTTTCATACGGCAAGAAGCTTTACTTGACCAAAGATGCACAGGGGCGTTTGCGCAAAGAATGGCATGGCAGCCTTTGGGCATTGGCCAACAAAATCCATAAAGCTTGCTGTCAGGTTTTTCCGGGATGCCTAGGAGTAAACAATTATGATTTAAAGCACATATTTTCTTTTACTGTTCTTAGGATAGAATCTAAAAATTCCAGCATAGCTGCCGATAAAACATTAAACCAGGCTCTGTCGCTGTTTTTTAGAAACGATTTAGATAAGGGTATTTTTGATTCCATTCAAGACGATCAAAATAAAGCCTCATTGTTTAATCAGCTTATGCAGGTCAAAGATCCGCAAGAGCAGAATCAAGTAGTCGCGCTTCTTCTGCAATTGGGCTTCAAAGACAAAATGGATGTTATCGATTGGAGTACTTGTGATTTTATCCGCTATTTGTACCGCTTACCAAAACCTCATAGAGTGGGATTAGAAGGTGTTGTCCCCTTATTGAACTACTACAAAGTGGAGGACTATCCTAGCATCCTAAACGTTTATATCCGAATTCCAAGAGATAAACGCGCGCGCGTTGTTCGGGAAGCTGCAGTATTGCTAAAGCGGATGCCTATGAAGTCGTACAGGCTGACAGAGGTGCTGAAAGGTTTACAAGCCATCCCTGTAGAACACATAGAGGGAATTTCAAAAGCATACCTGCAGATATATGGCAAATCGGAGACTTTGATCAAGCATAGATTTTTGACCTTAGGAAAATGGGCACCTGGGCATCGGCATAAAATGACTGTAGAACTTTTAGATTTCATCAAACCCAAAGGTTTTAGTAATCATATTGAGGAGTTGATGCAGGCGTTGAGTAAAATTCCAGAAGATAAGCTGGAAGGAATTGGTAAGGAATGTGCGCCGTTTTGCAATACCTTTGAGCTAGACGGGGCGTTTTTAATCACTTTTTCTAGACTAGAAAAAAGCATGCGCGCGGTTGTTGCTTCCGAAATAGCCAAATTCATGCCCGTAAAAATCAATGTGACGGAGTTTATTTGGTTAGGCTCATTGGTTGAGAAATTTTCAGGCATAAAATACTCTCCCTCGGAAAGTTCTGGTAAGACAATCGAAGCTATATTTGGCCGAATGGTTCTTTTGTTTACACCCCAGGACACCTTCGTGGATAAATGCCGCCTACTCATTCATTATC
>CAYMKI010000271.1:0-2182 GCA_964390695.1 uncultured bacterium | reverse complement strand
GACAGCTCGGTAAAACAGTATAAACCCGAATACAAAGAAATTAAAAATATACATCCTATCTTGACAGATATGGTGGTAATTCCCGGAGGCAGCTTTTATAGGGGCAGCAATGATGGAAACCGGGATGAAATGCCTCGTCATCAGGTACACCTTTCCAGTTTTGCCATAGATATTCATCCGGTCACTAACGAACAGTTTGTGCGTTTTCTGGAGGTGATGGGTGGAGAAAAAGACAGCAACCATCAAGATATCATCCGCATGCGCGATTCTCGCATCAAACGCAGCGGAGGTAAGCTGAGCATTGAATCGGGATACGCCAAACATCCGGTTGTAGGGGTCACCTGGTATGGAGCTATTGCCTATGCTAAATGGGTGGGCAAGCGTCTGCCTTTCGAGGCAGAATGGGAGGTAGCTTCAAGAGGAGGTATTGAAAATGCCCTCTATTCCACCGGCGATGATATCGAAAAATCACAGGCAAATTTTTTCAGCTCCGACACAACCGCAGTGATGAGCTATGCACCGAATGGTTACGGTCTATATGATATAGCTGGAAATGTGTATGAATGGTGCTACGATTGGTATGGTTACAATTCTTATGAAATATCGGTGCAAGAACCCGAAAATCCAAAAGGACCCTTGCAGGGTGTCTATAGAGTTTTACGCGGAGGGTGCTGGAAAAGCCTGAAAGAAGACTTGCGCTGCAGCAAAAGACATCGCAATAATCCCGGCACTGTGAATGGAACCTACGGCTTTCGCTGTGCAGCTGATGTACAAAGGACATAAGAGAAGCATGAAATCGATACTATTCGTTTGCCTAGCCAATATATGCCGCTCACCTGCCGCCGAAGGTATTTTTCGCCATCTGATATCTCAAGACCCGTCCTTGCAGCAAATCCATGTGGAAAGTTGCGGGTTGGGAGATTGGTATGTGGGACATCTGCCCGATGAACGTATGAGGTCGGCAGCTAAAGATAGAGGTATCATATTAATGAGTCGGGCTCAGTGCTTCCACCCACGCTTTTTTCAGCATTTTGATTATATTCTTGGTGTGGACAACGAAGTCACCAACATATTGTATAAATATGCCAAAGAACCGACGGAGAAATCTAAAATCCATCTCGTCACGGCCTTCAGTACTACTTTTAAGAACGAGGAAATACCCGATCCATTTCATCAAGGAGATGCTGCCTTCGAGCTTGTTCTAGATATGCTAGAAGATTCCTGCCTTGGATTAATTCAACACATTAAAACCAAACCTGCCCCCTAAATCGTTGCCCACATTATAAAATAATAAATTAAAACCACGTGATGAAGATTTTATTCCCTTTAGGTTAGGTGCTCATTTGCGTGATGAGCAAAAAATTAGGCTAGCTGGTAATGAGGTACATAAATTACGATGTTTCCATGTTGTTTGATAATTAATAAGTTGAATTGAAGGCTTTTATGAATACAAATTATTGCTGTGAATTAAAAAATAATATTGAAATGCTGTTTGCTCCATACAAGGACAACATACAACCGGAAGAAAAAGAATGGATCGAGCAGGCTCTAAGTGATATCAAAAATTCAAACAGCAGCACTCAAGTAGAAGACAGAATAACCCGGCAATTGAATACCCTGGGTGCTTTTACCCCCGATCAGATTATTCGTTTAGTGAATATATTACAGCAAGGGATTAAGCAGGAATCTTGTCAGGATCAAATCCAAAATCAAATATGCGAAGAAGTTGCCGATTTGACATATAAGAAAAATATATCCGTAGATAGATTTATTAGAGATTCCGCAGTCAAAAATTTTGCTATAAAAGTTGCTGTTCAGCAGGTTAAAAAAAGCAAGCTTGAACCCCGTAAAGCAGCTGAAAGCTTGCTGCAGTTTGGAATAGCCTCAAATAGCCCGGAAATACAAGGAGCTCTGATTGAGATCGCCAAGCTGGCTGCTCAGCAAAATGGCTGGGAAACCTCTTGCTATATCAAGGACTATGGCATCGACGCCAACACTCTTGAGGGTCAGCAGGCGTTGTTCGAAATCGCTAAACTGGCTGCTCAGCAAGATGGCAGCGGAACTTCTCACTATATCAAGAACTATGGCATCGACGTCAAAAAACCTGAGGGTCAGCAGGCTTTAATAGAGATCGCCAAGCTGGCTGCTCAGCAAGATGGCACGGGAACATCTGAATATATCA
>CAYMKI010000270.1:0-2185 GCA_964390695.1 uncultured bacterium | reverse complement strand
TGGCTGCCTGATTTATCCCAAATCCAATCATACGGTAAACTCAACACATATCACTCTTCGTTTTCAACAACAGCCAATTGACGTAAATACTCAACAATGACTCTATGGCTAGACTCACCATAAATATGATATATCTCAACGTACAACTCTGCTGGAATTGTGATGGACACTTCGTTCATGATGAAAACCTACCAAGTTATTCATATTTTTTATATTATTATAATAATTAAATTAAAAATATATAATATTAAGCTTCTTTTTTTGTAAGAATCCACTATAAAAGCCTCGACAGTTCTATGGTCTCTGTTCAGAGTCGTCAACATAATCCAGATAATGCCCCTCAATTTCCACAGACGACGGGGGAATACTTTGATTAAAAACATAAACATACGCACGTGCCGAGCGGCCATCTTTCAGTTTTACTACTTGTAAGATACGCCTATATAACGATTGACTAGGATCTTCTTCGACACCTTCAACAAAATCTAAATTACCTAAAATAAGACGATCTACGGCATATAACTCGCCATGAACAATGCCATCTCCTTCTAACACCAGTGCAGGATAATTTCCCAAATCATATAACTTTGCATTCTTTAAGAACGCATCGTCTATAAACCGAGCATCTTCTAGGTGATAGTGCAGCCGTAATCCTTTTAATAAAGAACCATAGACGAAAAGTAATATCATAGCGGCCTCTCGTTATTTAAAGCCCGAATAAACGGGGTCTGGATCATCATCAAAAGCAGGTGCTAAATTATCAAAATCGACACGCGCCCATCTTGGATTAGTCGGGTCAATTTTCAACAACAAACCTTTTTCCGACAGATCACGACGCAACACTCCACCTGAGAAGTACAAATAACAGGGCTCTTCTTTAAGCTTCAATTGATCAACCAACATACAGCCGTCATGTATGCTCATTAAATTTCTTTTATCCCCAAGAAATGCATGACCTTCATTACGACTACCACGCCAAAAAACGCGCATTTTGAACTTATAAAAATACGGATTCGGATGGGGTGGTGGGGTGCAATTAAAAACACCTTTCTCATCTTTTAGATCTTTAAAAAATGGTATACGCATAATCGGCCTCAGTGCGGGGTTATGTTTTAAGAATTACCATCCTTATTCTTCACCGTCGACTTTTTTATGCCACAACCCAACAGTGACATCGTAACAATGCACTAACCACCCACCAAATACAGGGTAATTTGACCAACATGAATGATGCATACTGTAATCTAACCCCATTCCTCCATATAAAAGGATTTCAGGTGTGCCTGCCTCGTTAGCCAACACAACGCGACCTAGCACATCTTTTTCATTCCTAAAATCTGTCCAATTGCCACCATACCCCGTTCCAGGCTGAATAATCGCCAAAGCTCGTGGGTAAAGGCCATGGACGTTATAGAGTCCAAAATAAGCGGCCGTACCTTCGGCACATAAATGAAGAAAACTAAAGCGAAGTGGGCCATGTGACTCTGGCAGATCTTGCTCGCGTTCAAAAATATACCAATAGGCAAACGGTGGTTTTACCCATCCATTGGGTGGCATTCTTCGTGACTTTGGACGCACAACTCGTTGTGCTTCTTCCGCAACCTGACTCAAGGACTTACCCTTAGGTAATAGTTCATTTAAAGCTACTGGGCGTTGAAAGATCGGCGTATAGCCTTTAAAGCCTTGTTGGGCAACGGTCTCCTGAAGCTCAGGCAAAGTGTAGCCATAGTCAACATACACAAAACTATGAATACTGTTGCCTAATCGCTGTACTGGCAACCCGTCAAAACCACTGGACGGGTAATAAAGTGAACCTTGCAACACATCTACGAGGGGAAAAGCGGCATTAAAACGTTTCTCATCAAGACGATTCAACCATTCTGGTAATGGCGATGATTCTAAAATAGACATGTTTTTACCTACCTTTTTATTTCGTTACGCTATTATTGAATGAAACCAACTCACTGCCACTGCTCACTGCATCAAGCAACATCTTGCACAAAGCCAATATTACGCTTGCGCCCATCCTCTTTTAGCGCACACTCCTCCATTAGCAGAGTTAAGGCTTCACTCACTGAACTCAAACCAGACATTCGTGCTTGGCGACGTAATACGGCAAAATCCCCAGGTGTCAGTAGCGACATACGTTCTATAGCAGCAAACTCATTCGCTGTAGGCTCTGGCA
>CAYMKI010000269.1:0-2213 GCA_964390695.1 uncultured bacterium | reverse complement strand
AATTGATGTTTATCTATCATTTTTTATATTATTTATCATCCTACTATAAAACATTAGATATTATTGAGTTTGAATAGTTACTTTTTCATAAACCTCTTTTGCTGCTAGATGCTTATTCATATACTTTCTTATATATGGGAACCTATTAGGATATATAACGATATCCCTTATTCCTGTCAGCTCACCTTATACAAATTAAGAGACAATGTGCAAGTTTGAGAGATGGATATTTTTTAGGATAAAAATATCCATTAGGAGTTGGACTCAGATTCAATGTGTTCGAGAGCCTGAACTTCAAATGCAGAGGTTTGAGGCATCTGCTTTTCATGTGTGCATACCGAAGAGTTTTGCGGTGCTCCAAAGCAATAAAATCGGAAAATAGCTACCCAACGGTGGGCTCCTGAGTCTTTATCGATTTTTATTTCTGTCGCAGCATGATGATAACGGGTATCGTCTACAATATAACCGCTGAGAATGGTATCCAGTAAGCGTTGCTCTAGAATTACATGAGAATTACCTTGGCAATCCATCACTTGGCATTCTCCGCCACTTATTCCTGAGGGACTATAGTCTATGGTGTAGACTGCTTGCCATCCTCCAAAACCTACCTGGTGCGGGATTAAAGAAGGAGTGGATTCAGAGTGGCTGGTAAGCATCACATGCACTTGGTAATTTTGATGGAAGTTATATCCAGGCAAAGCCTGTAGGGTGCTGAGCAGCAGTTTTTTTAAAAAGACATTCTTCTCAATGACTCTCTCTTGAGCGTTTTGAATAGAAGTTAAACTGCGAACTTGATTGCCTTTGACACTATAACCAGCATTAAAGATATGTCTGAGAAATAGATATTTATATTTATCTGGGATTACAGTTCCTTTAGGCAGGCTTTCGCTGTGCAACGGGTATTCTTGCGTGAGCCTTTTGAAGATTTTAAGTAAATCCTTATAATCCTGCTGCAAGCCTGTGCTTATTCGAAACGTTTCACTAGCATCAATAAATTTGTATCCCTTGGCTTTTAATTCGGAAGTAAATGAGCGGATGATTTGTATCTCTTTGGGTGATGTATTCAACAGGGGTAACAACGAACAATACATAAAGCCCCCTAAAAGCAACAAAGAAAATTGCCATAAATCTAAGTCTATTTTAGAGCTATACAAGTGTTCTAAGGTGCGAAATGCAAAACAGGCAATTAACACAATTTTAGCATCTGAGATTCTCAGTGTTTTCGATGTGGAAGCTTCGCTATGTGTGTTGAGGGCTGTCGGGCATAAATACTTTTGAAGGTTTAGGTTTGTTTGCATAGGGTTCTCCGGATGGGTGCAGGACACAAGTGATCTATCTTCAGAAGCTGAAGGCCTATCATCATAGCATTGTAGGATCGGTTCAGAATTATGTAAAGATTAATGCACATGATTCACAATTTTTATCGATAAAAAATGATTTGATCGACTATATTTTTTTTCTCTGGTTTGACTTCTCTGTCAAAACGTGAATATTAATTTTTTATTATCAATCTGAATTATAAGGATATTTTATGACTGTATGTTCAAGTATATTCCCAAACACTCTTTGTCTAAACATCACTAACCAAAGCGGAGAAAACACATATACCCATTCTACGTTAGAGCAGGGAAGAATTTTAAAGCATATCTTTAAGGCTCAAGATGAATTTCCGCTGTTTTCATTAATTGAAAGGATTGAAATTTGCAGAAATACCCTTCAAATCAACAGTGTAAACTTTTTTCTGAATGCAAAAGGCTGCAAAAAAATTAAAGAAGCCGATGAGAATAAAATGAAATCAGGCTTATTTCACCATCATGAATTTGAATGTTGTAAGGTACAGGTGACAAGTGAAAAAGATCTGACAATTTTGATAGGTGTACTGAAAGGTCATAACTCATCTCGCTCAAAACTATAGTTTATTCACAACTAGGATTCTGTGCTGCAAAAAACAGCCATCAAAGCGGAAAATTGAGCTCATGATAGAGGAATATCATGAGCTTTCGATTATTGACGTTTGCCATTCAACCACCGCTCAAGCACCTTAATGTCTTTAATTTTGTTGACGTCAGTTTTTTTGGGATTTTGTTCTAGAACCACAAAATCGGCATACTTTCCGGTTTCAATGCTGCCGAGTTCCTTGGAGCAAAAATACAAAATCATTTGACTAAAATACTACGTGTGTAGTAAGTTGATGGTTTCTGTAATGTAATATG
>CAYMKI010000268.1:0-2219 GCA_964390695.1 uncultured bacterium | reverse complement strand
TCGTTGGTCTAATGCAATATTGAAGCAACATATTTTAGAGGGGTATTCGCTCAATCATCAAAGGCTTGCAGAAAAAGGATTCATCAATCTTGAAAACAGTATAGAGCTGATTAAAAGAACGCTTCTGGCTGCAAATCGACTTGATGACATAGGAATTCAAGCACTGTCGATAGTGCAGGCTTATGCAAAATCCTGGTCTCTCCTTTTATCATATGATGAAAAAAAACTGGAACGGGTTCTGGCCCTTGACCCATTACACAATATTGATATCCGCACTATCGAAGAGGGTATCCAAACCTTAAAATCAGATCTTATAGATAAAGGTCAAGCTTCTAGACTATTTGGCCAGCTGCGAGAAGAATCAAGCATTGAAGCTATTTTTGATTCAGTAAATCAGTCATTTGGTGGTGAAATGCTCTATCCGTCGCTACAAGAGCGGGCAGCTCATATCTTGTATTTCTTCATTAAAAATCACCTCTTTGTGGATGGAAACAAGAGGATCGGAAGCTTCTTATTCCTTCTCTACCTTAGATTGTATCAATTTAATGTTGAGAAAATTTCAAATGGAATGCTAGTAACCTTAGCTTTGCTAGTTGCTCAAAGTGATAGAAATGAAAAAGACTTGATGATTCAACTAATAGTTCACCTTTTAAGAGTAGACGCTATATGACCACATTCTCAGATTCGTTTACTCAGGGAGGACAGACCCAGCTTCACAAACTCCGGATGATCAAACAGGTAGTTGGGACAACTTTCAAGATTAGTCTTTGGATATTTTTGATCAGTTTTATATTACTCCTCTATCTGGATCACTTGCCATGTGATTTTTGGTTCTTAGGCGCGTACACAAAAGCTTGGTTTTTGAGTAATTGCCCCTCGTTAATTGCAGACCTTTCGCCCTCTACTATTATTATTAATCGAGATGGCTCTGAACACCTTGTCAGCAACCACTTTCTCATGACTGATGGGCACGTAAACCTTATAGTGCATACTCTCTTGTTGTCTTTTCTCAGCAAGGGCTTCCAAGCCTTATTGATAAGTGGGGGAGGATCTGTACTTGTTTCCTGGTTTTGGACATCTATGGGTAAACAAAAACAGAAGACCAGGATTTTAAGTGGATTTGAACTGGTGGAACCCCAAGCTCTAAAAAAACAGGTATTAAAACTAGGGGCATCTCCTTACAATATTGCAAATGTTCCGATTCCAACAAATGCGGAATTCCAACACATGATGATTACCGGTACAACCGGATCGGGTAAGTCTAACGCGATTCATCAGCTCCTGAGCCAAATTCGCGCCCAGGGTGATCAGGCCATTGTCGTTGATACCACTGGGGGGATATTTTCTAGGTTTTTTGATGAAAGCCAAGATATTCTGCTGAACCCACTTGATGCAAGAGGTAAGAATTGGAATCTGTGGGGAGAAGTTTCCCATGATTATGTTTTAGATGAAATTGCCGAATCTATTGTTCCTGAAAACAAATTCCAAGATTCATTTTGGATACAAAGTGCTCGCCAAATCTTTGTGGAATCTGTACGTTTTCTGATTAATAACAAGCAAACAACCTATAAAGCACTAGTTGAGATGACCCTGGTCATTCCTTTGAAAGAGTTAAGCCAAAGGCTGATTAACACAACTGTTTCCTCCATCGTTGATCCTTCGATAGACAAAACTGCTTTAAGTGTTCGGGCATCCTTGGCCAATAGCTTAAAGATCTTTCGGGTTTTACAAGATTCAGATGATGGTCTATCTCTGCTTAATTTCATGCCAACCGATCATAAATCTTGGGTATTTTTAAGCTGTCAACCGGACCAGCGTGAATTTCTTAAGCCCTTGTTTTCCAGTCAGATGTCACTGACCATCAAAGGATTGATGCGCCGGCCCGAACAGAATAGTTCTACCGATACCTCCAGAACCTGGATTATCATCGATGAGCTAGCGTCATTAAATAAATTGCCCTCGTTGCTGCTGGGCTTGGCAGAAATCCGTAAATTTGGTGGCTGCTTTGTACTTGGGTTTCAAGACTTAAGCCAATTAGAAAGAGTGTATGGGGCGTCTACTACCAAGACTTTATCTAATTTGACTGGCACCAAACTGCTGTTTCGTTGCACAACTCAAAAATAGGTTAAAAATTTGTATCTTTAGTTATGCAAGGAAGAAAAACATTTAGTTCCAAGTTATTCACTACAGTGAATTTAGCTGAACTATTTCCAAGAGAT
>CAYMKI010000267.1:0-2225 GCA_964390695.1 uncultured bacterium | reverse complement strand
TCTTACATTCCGCAGCATAAACTCGTAAAATAATGAATTAAAATTGAGAGTATTGTCCTAGCGCACAAAAGCAAGAAAAAGATCAAGCAATTATAAGAAAAAGATCACAGGATTGTAAGAAGAAGATCAAAGCCAGATGGTACAATTTGGGTTAGTGTAACCCCAAAGAGTTCATTTGGAATGAGAGATGCTTGATAGAAATAACGTAAATTCAGAGCAGTTAGGACATTTAGGCCTTGTTGCAGCAACGATAAGAGAATTAGGTTTAATAGAGCGTATAGACTCTCGTATTGCGCTTGATGAAAATAAAGGCGGCATAGTAAGCCATGGTCGTCGCGTAGCAGCAATGGTATTAAATGGGCTAGGTTTCATGAACAGTCGTTTGTATATGACGCCTCATTTTTTTGAAGACAAGCCTGTTGCTCAATTGTTGGGCGCTGAAATAGAGGCAGCACATCTTAATGATGATTGCCTGGGTCGGTGCCTGGATAAAATTGCCTCATATGGAGTAACTAAGCTTTATTCTGAATTAGCCTTTGAAATCGCTTTAGAGAAAAATCTCCTAAGCCAGCGTCTTCATTTGGACAGCACGAGCTTTGTTCTTTATGGTAGTTATGAACAAGAAGAAGAGTGTCCTGATGGTATTGCAAAGCCTGCTTATGGTTATTCCAAAGCGAATAGACCTGACTTAAAACAAGTAATGCTCTCCTTAATTCAAGGTGGTTCTGCCAATATCCCATTATGGATGGAGCCTTTGGATGGAAACAGCAGTGATAAGGCCAGCTTTCAAGCGACAGTGAGAAAAGTACAGGCTTTTGCATCAAGCTTAAAGGACATGCCAGAAGGCTTGTGTTTTGTGGTTGATGCAGCATTTTATGTTCCAGAACGATTAGCAGAACTCAATAATGTATTTTGGATAAGCCGTGTCCCCGCTCAATTGAAAGAAGCAAAAGCGTTGCTCAATAAACCCAGCGATGAGTTAGTTTGGGAGGCATTTGACACTAATTACCGGGGTAGCCCCTACGAAACGATTGTTTATGGCCTCACTCAACGCTGGGTTTTGATTGAGTCTGAGCACGCAGCGCATCGAGAGCTTAAAACATTCCAACATCAATTGGATAAAAAAGCTCAGGAGCTTATCAAAACCTTATGGCATTTAGGTAACCAGGTTTTTCAGTGCCACTCTGATGCTGAAAAAGCGGTTAAATCTGTAATAAAATCACTCAAATACCACCAGATTCATTACGATATTGTGCCTTTAGAAAGCCACTCAAGCAAAGGTCGTCCCAAAGCAGATGCTCAAAAAATAATAACTGGTTATCAAATACAAGCCTGCCTTGCTACACATCTTGATAGAGTACGGGCTAAAAAAGATACTTTAGGTCGTTTTATTTTAGCAACTAATCAATGCGATTATAGTGTATTAGGTAACCATTCCATGTTAAAACAGTATAAAGAGCAAAGCGTTGTGGAATCTGGTTTTAAATTCATTAAAAAAAATGCGTTTGAGCTGGACTCTTTCTTCCTCAAAACACCGGAAAGAATTTCAGCACTCATGATGATAATGACTCTTTGCTTGATGGTATACAACTTTGCTCAAGCACATCTTAGGGAATGTTTAAAAGAAAATGATGAAACTTTGCCCAATCAAGTGGGTAAACAAGTCAAGAATCCAACAATGAGCTGGGTGTTTGAACTGATGAACACCATTGCCGTCGTAACTATCAGTACAAACAATCAAAAGCAACGTATCGTTACTAATCTTAAACCAGTTCATCAACAAATTATTGCCTATTTTGGAATTCATGCTCAGATTATCTATGGAATATCCGATACTGAGTTGATTCCTAAGACTAAATATTGGAATAAGTATCAAAAACTTAATTGCCAAAAACTGTTAAATTAGGTGCGGAATGTAGGTTCGATACTTTTTTTGGTATCCTTTGTTGCGCATTCTGAATATAGAAGAAGCGTCGTAAATTTTTCATCAAAACCTTGGACGGTTTCTTTTACTGACGCTACTTTTTCATTATTTAGTTTAAATTGTCCATATACCCCCATCTGCACACTTCAGCCGGGTGAAAGTGTCATGTTAATATCATTCCCACACACCAGTAGCTCTATTTTGTTTTTAGATGAAAATAAAAAGGGTCAGAGTTATACCTATACAACGATCGATAGAACACCCTATATCAAACATTCAGGGCGCACTGGTAGTGTTGTGT
>CAYMKI010000266.1:0-2249 GCA_964390695.1 uncultured bacterium | reverse complement strand
CTCCTAAATAACATCTCCTGTTAGCGTTGTAAATTTAGCGTTTGAAAGGGTTTTTTTAGGCATAGAAAAGTTTTGAAATGTGTTTTTTTACCACTAAAATCATATAAATTTTTTTAATATAACAAAAAAAACTGTCTCCTTCTAAAACTTCATATCTTCATTTTTTTGCGCTCTTTAAGCGGCTTGAGGAGTAAGGTCGTAACCCATTTCCTTGGCTTTCTTTCTCAGGCTTGCTTCTCGGCGTTTTCGGTACATTTCTTCGTAGAACTCCACCCCTTTCTCCACATACTCACCTCCATACTTCAGCATGCGATAAATCAGTTTGGCCAGTTTATGAGCTAAGGCTGTGATGGCTTTTGGAGAACCTAATCGAGCCTTCATCCTACGTAAGAACGCACCAAATGCACACTCAGAGTTATATAGGGTATTAGCTGCGATTCTTAAGGCAATAGCCACTCGATTAGCGCAGGGTTTGGTTTTACCGCTCAATTTCCGTCCTCCTGACACTTTATTGCCAGGGCATAGACCTAACCAAGAGGCGAAGCTCTTCGCACTGCGCCATCGGCTCATATCCAATCCTATTTCTGAAACAATTGTAAGGGCAGTGCTGGCGCCCATTGCTGGTATTTTTGTCAAATCAACACCTGTTATCCTAATTAGTTCAGAAGTCAGATCAAATGCGTATTCATGTTTTTTGAGCTTTTTGCAGACTCTTGGAGGTCTGGAATTCTCTTTAAGCTGTTGTAACTTCTCGGAATCGCATTTGGTTTCCTGTCTTTTCGCTTCTTTTTCAATCTGACGATCACATGCTGCTATTTTTTCCGCATAGAAATCATATAATTCTAGAGCTTGTTTTAAGCTAAATAAATGCTCTTCCCTGTAGTTTCCCACTAACGAAGCTTCTATTACTTCTTCCGGATTACGGCATCTTTCATCCCTGAGACTAGCTAAAACTTTTGGGTCAGTGGTACCTGCCACAATCTTCCTTATGATCGCCATGCCTGTTACGCCTGTGATATCGCTGATAACATTGTGCAGATGCAAGTTCATTTGCGTGAGTGCTTTTTGCATGTGTTGAATATGGACGGCTGCGCTCTTAATTAGCATATCGCGTTGCCTAAGATATGTTCTTAGCGGCAAAATTGCATCTGCGGGGCGAAATGCTCCTTTAACCAAACCAAAAGTGCCCAATTGTTGGAGCCATTGACAATCCAGGACGTCTGTTTTGTGTGCACTTACATTTTTTACATGTCTTGCATTCACAAGCTTCACATTAAAGCCACTGCTTTCAAGCAGTTCAAATGCCGATAACCAGTAAACTCCTGTGGATTCCATAATGATGTCCTTGATTCCACATTCTCTAAGCCAATTGACCATTTGATGAAGGTCAGCGGTAAATGTTGAAAACTCCCTAACTGGACGAGAATCCCTTTCGGATGGGACCGCAACATAATGAGATTTCGAACCAATATCAATACCAGCTGTGTTAGGAAACAGCACTGGTAGAGAGTTGCTCGATTGTCTTTCTTGAGATTTTTTTTTATTTGAAGTATGCTTCATTTGATACCATTCTTTTTGTAGTTAAGAAAATGGTATTGCGTACGGCAGGGGCTGTAAAAAATTTATGGAGTCAGTCTCCTAAACGGGATAGCAAGCTTCCCAGCGATAAAATCGCAAGCCCCTGCTGACCACGCTTTGTGACGGGTATATATAAACACCAGTGACTAAACGGCCTAATCGTACGAGATACCGCATAGATTCTACATGATCCATGTTATTTCCCGATAAGGGGGCCGAAAGGGACTGCTTCGCTTTGTGTTAAATTGCTACCACAACTTGTGTGTAAGAGAAGAATTTTCGAAAAATTCTCTTTTCTCCCTCTAAACCCACATTCCGCTAGTTGGCTACCTTTGCTTCGATTTCTCGATTTTTGATCTGAATTTGACAAATTTTGAGCAATATTTCGTCCAATATTGCCGCAAAATTCGCAAATTCAGCTGAAAAAACGATAAATTCGAATCAAAAATAGCGAACTAGCGGAATGTGGGTCTAAATTATCTCGCTCCTAATTGCTGCTGACATGCTGCAGGAAATCCAAGCAAAAGCATCTTGAATGATCGTTTCTGCCGCGGGAAAGCAATAGCTGGATTCCCTGGCTATAGGGTAGCCGATCTCTCGGAGCAAGACAAAACGGGGTTGATTGTGCATTGATTTTTTATCCCATGACATAATCTCTAAAATAGTTGCTA
>CAYMKI010000265.1:0-2259 GCA_964390695.1 uncultured bacterium | reverse complement strand
CGATGATGATTTTGATTTCTATGATGATTTTGATTTCTATGATGATTTTGACGAGATGGATATTAGAGCAGAAGATGAAGTCATAGACATCAATGATTTGGGATTTGAAGATGTAAGCGCCTGTTCGTTGGTGACTTTCAATAATATTGATTGGATGATGGTGCAGTTCGCCTCTCCGGTGGTGATAACTACCTATCCTTCTGATGGGCCAGGCCACGTATCCTGTGTTGAATGGGAAAGGCATATTGTCTTTTTAACCTTGAAGAATCACAGGCTATATGCTGTAGATATTTCTGCACCGATAGATAGCTATATTGACTATGAAGAAGATATGTTTGACGCTATTGAGGAAATTTCCGCTTATGCTAACTATTTGCTTACGGTAGAACCACAAGCTCGCTTGTGGTAGCCTAAAACATATGATTTAACGCATCTAATGCCTTGTCAAGGGAACAACCCTTGACTTCGGACATTAGCTGCGCTATCTCAATTGCCTGATTCAATGTGAGCTAGGATTTAGTGGCAAAGTTGGGTTTAAAGAGATAGTTTTTTGAGAATAAAGCGCCCGGGAGGTGTCAAAGTCTTCAAAATAACCCAGGGAATCTTCTTTCTAATCGGTAAGTGCTGATAATAGATGGCGCTATATTCCATATGCTGTTCTGCGCGCCGAAGTTTTTTAAAAGACGCTGCTCCTGAGCTGAGATGCAGGATGTGGTTTAAGCGTTTGGCTTCGAGAATCAGCGAGATGGAAATTAAACGATATAGTCCCTGATCAGCAGGAACATGTCTGTCGTAGCCAAAAAATGGCATAGTCATCACACCATTGTTTACTAAGTAGCCAAATGCTCCCTCAATATTTCCCTCTTTCTTTAAAACTTTAAAAGATAGAATTTTGTGCTCGAGAGCCTGTTTGATAAACCTTTCTGTGTAGGCTGAGCTTAGTTTGGTGTACTTTTCAATATATATAGACTTATATAGGTTTTTAACTTTAGCTATGTCCTGTTCTGAAAGTTCGGTGGTGTCTTCAATAGTATAAGGACTGTTTTCAAGAAGTTTGAGGTCCTTCTTGAGCATGTTTGACTTGAAAATATGTGATGAGGAGGTGTCAAGAACATATATGGGGCGGCTTAAAATTTTGGCATACCCTTTTTTTTCGGAGTTATGTAATAGCTCAGGATGTGTTTTTTCGTTCAGAGATCTCAAAAATAGCGCATGCTGGGGGAATTTTTTTATTAAAAATTGGGTTATCTCATCCAGTTCTTCTTCTGAAACATTAGGATGGAGCAGCGTAGGTAAG
Organism: uncultured bacterium; assembly: GCA_964390695.1. Classification (GTDB taxonomy): domain Bacteria; phylum Chlamydiota; class Chlamydiia; order Chlamydiales; family Parachlamydiaceae; genus CAWACC01. Next base: position 962 of record CAYMKI010000265.1, on the reverse strand, counting down.
AGCCAGTTGTTGATACCTATGACTTTGTTGATCTTTCCCCATTTGAATATACAGGAAAGGAGAGAAAATAAGCCTTTGATGCTCGATTTTAAAGCATAATTTTGTACCCCTTCGATTTGTTCCAGAGAGGCTTTGATATAATGCGTGTAGGGCGAGCATACATAGGCATTTTCATATTCCCCGTCATTAACAGTCAGGGGAAGTAAAAGCTTATTCACAGTAAGTATCATGAGTTCTGTGTGGATATTTTCAATATGTGCCGGTACCCCTTCTAAAACCAAGGGTTCTAGAAAAGCGCGTGTATACTCGCCGTCAGTGTAATCCGACCAGCATAATTTATGAATATTGGAACGGTCAAATAATTGAATGTCTGCCAAAATTAACCGAAAATAAATTATTATGTCGAGTTTCGGGATGACTTACAATATGACTAGGTCTTGATATAATTAGCCAAAAAATCAATCCACCGATTAGCTTTTGCTTCGCAAGCTTCAAATGCAGCTTCATAAGCAGTAAAATCTTTATGGACAATGCCACAGTAAATTTTAATTTTAGGTTCCGTTCCCGATGGGCGAATGACGAGTTTACTTCCATCCTCTAACCAAAAGATGATCATAGATGTTTTAGGATAAGATAAAGGGAGCGTGGATCCTGAGTTTAAATCGAGAGTTAAAGAACGATGAAAATCTTCGATGGTTGTGACTTTTATTCCGTCAATCAATTTAGGAGGAGTGGATTGTATTTTGGCTATGCCTTTCGTAATTTCGTCTCTTCCCTTCTTGCTTTCCTCAAAATTCAAACTTTTTAACTTGTCGTGAAAATACCCATACTGATGGTAAAGGCCAAATAGCTTGTCTACTAAGGTTTGAGAGTTTTTTTTGGCTGCAAGGCGGCCTCACAGATAAGAGCCGAGTTGATAACCGCGTCATTGTCCCGGGCAAGTGGTCCGTAAAGATAGCCAT
>CAYMKI010000264.1:0-2315 GCA_964390695.1 uncultured bacterium | reverse complement strand
ATCTTTCTCAGTAATGTAGGATATTCCGGGCTGGCATCGGCGACATAGACCCTTTCCTGAAATAGCACCGGCTGGCCGTTATCGTCAATCAAGAGTCTTAGCACCGAACGGGCTAAAATCTTACCGGAAGGATCGCATACTAAAGCTAAGCGATGTTTTCCATCCAAAGCATATCCCAGAACGCCTACATTCAAGCTGGCGCTGCCATTGACGTTTTGACAGCTGTTCAACACCTCCGTGCCCATTAACAGAAAATGGTTGGGATCATCGGTATCGATCATCTTCATTTCATCCGAAGAGGATTTTTGCGAGGAACGCAGCATCTTCTCGGCATCCTCTAGATCCTGGTAGAAGGGAGCTAAGGCCGTTTCCAAACCTTTAATCTTGATAGCTTTTAATACGATCAGCTTGTTCTCCAAATTACTAGGATCCATTACAAGCTCCAAGAGGAGTTTTTGCAACTGCAACTGCTGCTTTTGCAACAATTCCTCTGAGTTCAGGCGGCGGTTGGAAAGGGGGAGCAACTGTTGTTCTATCAACTTTAAAGAGGCGTCCAGAGTGACCCAATTACCTATACATGAATGTAAAATAGGGAATAACGTCTCTTGCTGTTCTAGACCCAGATGACGGTTTTCTACCGCCTGTTTTAAGTTCTCGACCACTCTTGTTTCTACAGGAATTTCTTTTATACTCTCTTTAGAAGCTACATCCGCAGCTGTCAAGGATACAGGTTTCTGCCATGCCTCGAAGACCTTGGGATGGCTTTTCTTGATGAAGTCGAGATGGGGGTTGTTTTCCACGGCATAGCGGTTTTGTGAAAAATTGCCTTGCAAAACTGCGGTGAGAAAACGCTGAAAATAGGGAAGCGCTATCGAATTTCCGACGTGTTTGCCGGCATAGGTAAGCAATGCCTCCTTGCTCCTCCATTTGCCCACGGTATCTTGATACAAAGTGCCAAAATTATCCAGTTTGACTTTGCATTTATCGATAAATAGTCTTTCCACCGTAGCTTTTAGAGCCGCAAGATCGCTTGTCTCGCCAAGATAAGACTCACCCTTAAAATTCAAGATATCGGTGATCAGCTTTAAGCTCTGAATACGTTCATGTGAATCTTTTATGGTAAATATATCTTGCAGCAGCTTCAATTTTTTAGCATCCTGCAAAGAAGATTTTTCGATAGCTACCAAAGCCGCTAAAAGCGGTTGCTGATATTTAGCATCACGGAAGCTTCGATCTTTCACTATGCCATCCAGCACTGTTAAATAGACCTCCGAACCTTGCATCGGAAATTCTGCCATGATGAAGCAAGCCAGCTGAGCATGGACGGTATCGGAGCTCCTCTCTCGTAGATACTTAACCCTATGGGCTTGAGCATCGTGGCAACCTCGAAGAAAAACCTCTAGCACAACCGAACGCAGATCACGCGGCAAGACGGCTATTTTTTGCACCACAGAAGATTCTTTTACAAGCTCTGCTTTCAATCTATCCACAAATAAACTCTTTGGATCTAAAGAAGACGCGATCACTTCTTGCATGATCCGAATCCTTAATGCAGGCGATGTCTTGAAAAGCCCCTCAAAAAGCGGACCATTTTGCTTGAATAACTGCTTAAGATCTGTTCGACTTGCACAAAGCGAACATAGGCTCATCCATTGCTCTAAAAATTCGGTTTGTTCGGCTTTAACCCTTTTAGCCTTTTCAGCTGTATCTTTTACAGCTTCATCCTCTTCAACTTTATTCTTTATGGAAGACATCCTATCTTGCACCCATTGCAGGTGATCCGTGCTCATATCAAATAATGCTGCCGCTATGCCAAGGCTTTCTTGACAAGCCCCCGGCAAATCGCCGGCTTTGAGTAGCTTAAACGGGGCATCAAAGTGATGCATGTCAATGTGATACGTCCCGATACCGTTTCCGTTACAGACCTTGGAATAGGCCTTAAAAGCGTCTTTGAAATCGCTGTATTTGAATGAACCGAATTGCTTAACAACGCAAGTAAACAGAAATTGGGTCAGTTCCAAATAGCGCCGTTTGCCTTCCACAGACTCTGTATCTAATGAATAATTCGGAAGATTCGAAAGTGTTTTTAACGCATTCTGCTGAGCCGCCAGCTTGGCGATCTCGATTAACGCCTGCAGACCCTCAAGGGTGTTGGCGTCGATGCCATAGTTCTTGATATATTCAGATGTTCCCATGCCACTTTTCTGAGCAGCCAGCTTGGCGATCTCGATCAGCGCCTGCAGGCCCTCGGCCTTGGAGGCATCGATGCCATAGTTCTTGATGTAAAAGGAGGTTCCCCCGCCATTTTCCTGAGC
>CAYMKI010000263.1:0-2321 GCA_964390695.1 uncultured bacterium | reverse complement strand
AATTCTGTCTTACCCGCAGTCAAATTAGGCCTTGGAGCGACGAGCCGGGTAGCGACGGAAGCATCTAATGGCAGAACTTGGTATTTGGCCAATTCCACCCAAAGCAGTTCTTGCAATTCTTTGAGTTTATCTGGGTATTTAGCTGCAACATCCTCGTATTCGGTCCAGTCTTTAGCGACGTTATATAGTTCCCATTTATATGCGTTTGCAGGATCTTGTGTAACGGCGCCTGTGAGATCCCATGGTGGTCGGATAGGTGTTGTGGCAGCTACCCAGCCATCATGGTAAATGGCTCTGTCGCCCATCATTTCAAAATATTGTGTTTTGTGGGTTGAGGGAGCTTTGGCGTTTTCTTTATCAAAAGTGTAAGCTAAGCTAAATCCATCTATAGGTTTTTGTGGGACTCCATTGACCACATCGGGAAGTTGGATGCCGGTGATTTCCAATATAGTGGGTACAATGTCAATAACATGGTGAAATTGGTGGCGGATGCCTCCTTTATCTTTGATTTTGTTCGGCCAAGATATGGCCATGCCTTGACGAGTTCCGCCGAAGTGCGAGGCTATTTGTTTGGTCCACTTGTAAGGAGTGTCAAAGGCCCATGACCAAGCTACAGCCATGTGAGGGTAGGTCTGATCGGATCCCCATACATCGTAAAAATTTTTGAGCTGCACCTCTACAGGTACATCCACTCCGTTAAATAGCGCCACTTCATTCGGAGATCCTATAAGAGATCCCTCAGCGCTAGCACCATTATCACCGCTGATGAAAATAATCAGAGTGTTATCTAGCTTGCCCATGTCCTCAACAGCTTGAATGACTCTGCCGATTTCATGATCGGTATAGGCCAGATAGGCAGCATAAACTTCAGCCTGGTGGCTAAATAATTTCTTTTCATCCGCTGTTAATGCATCCCAGCGTTTAAGTAGATCGTCTGGCCAAGGTGTTAGTTTGGCATCGGGAGGTATTACCCCTAGCTTTTTTTGGTTGGCGAAGATTTGCTCGCGCAATGCATTCCATCCTATATCAAATTTGCCTTTAAACTTGGCAATCCACTCCGGTGTGGGATGGTGGGGGGCATGGGTGCCGCCAGGCACATAGTAGACAAAAAAGGGTTTTTCAGGACTTATGGCATTGAGCATGTTGATATGAGCGATGGCATCATCGGCCATGGCCGTTGTCAAATTCCAGTTTGGTTTGCCTATATAAGGATAGATGGGGGTGGTGTTACGAAATAAATTGGGCTGCCACTGGCTGGTATCTCCACCGACAAAGCCGTAGAAATATTCGAAGCCCATACCTAGGGGCCATTGATCAAAAGGTCCTGCTTGACTGGCTAAGAAAGTGGGCGTATTATGGTTCTTTCCAAACCACGAGGTCGCGTAGCCGTTTTGTTTAAGGATTTCACCGATGGTAGCCGAATCTTTGCCGATAAAGCTGTCATAGCCGGGGAAGCCGGTCGATTGTTCTGATACCACGCCAAAGCCCACATTGTGATGGTTTCTACCTGTTATCAAGGCTGCACGTGTAGGTGAACAAAGAGCTGTGGAGTGAAATTGTGTATATCGAAGTCCATTGTTGGCTATCCTATCTAAGGCCGGAGTAGGAATCACACCGCCAAAGGTACTCGGAGCACCAAAGCCTACGTCGTCGGTCATGATGAGTAAAATATTCGGGGCGCCTTGGGGAGGTACGGTTCGCGGCGGCCACCACGCTTTGGATTCAGAAGCATTGAGGTTGATGGTTCCTCCGAATGGCAAGGGGGGAGGGGGAAGTGTTTTTCCTGTGATAGTGCGTGTGCCTGAAGGAGACCCTACATCGTTTTTGCTGGGTTCGGCATTTAGTGCCGTTGAACTTAGGGATAGTGTACATAAAAACACGATGCCCATTAGTTGAAAAATAGGATTGAACATGGCAAGACTCCTCGATGGTTAAAACTAGCTATGGCATGAAAGTTTCGAAATGTCAATAAATAATTTAAATTCAACTAACCCTTTAATAAAACATAAAATGTTGTAGCCCATAGCGATAGGAGAAAATCACGGGGTTATAGAATTGGTAATATAATGCTCGGCGGTGATTTTATTCGTTTTTATCTACGCATAATGTAAATTCTCCTCGGAGAATTGCTCATCAAGTGATGCTAAAAGATGAGTAGTAGTGGAAAATGTCTGAAATTTAATGTCAGCAGGCTCGATACTATTCAGGCTTGAAAAGCCCTAAGGTTACAGCCTTGTCATTACCCATTTTATTAGAAAATTAATTATAAGATATCCTTATTGCTTCAAGTCCAACGCAGAGGGCGCGGAGGCGCAAAGACG
>CAYMKI010000262.1:0-2337 GCA_964390695.1 uncultured bacterium | reverse complement strand
TTAAATTTGTAAGACATGATTTTATCCTATGAGGTTAAATAGAATAGACAGTGATGAAAACAGAGGGTTTCTCTCATCTATTGGAAAGTAACAATAAATATAACTCTCTTATTACCTGTCAAAAAGGAATATTGTCAATTGAAAAAGTTAGCGACTGTCCTAAATAATAAGATTAAAACTCCCTTAAACCCATTATTTTAAATATGTATCTGCTTTATTAGGTTGCCCTTATTAAAGTCTGCGGCTTTTACACGCTCTTTAATACTTGACAATTATTGATCCTTCCCTATCCCCCTCCATAATAAGGAGGGGGGAGGAAGAATAAGAAGCAGAATTAATCGTAATCTACATCGTCCATATGAGATGATCCAGGTTGCCGCTTGTTAGAAACTTCATCATCTTGATTATCTTCTTGCAGTGTCGTTTTTTGAGATCCAATTGTATTGTCCTGTATTGCAACAACCTCTTCTAATAATCCAAAGTGCTTTAATATTCCAATGCTCCCCAGACGAGTGACTGACACAATTTTATCGCAACTAAGAACATCATCTTCATCCCATTTGAAACATTCGCCCGCTTCTTTAAAGAAGTCGTTGTCTGAATGTAAACCATTTAAAAACATGGTTGTTGTGTATTGATTCTGCTTTTCCTCTTCTGCAAGCTTTTGGTTAAATAAGTTCATCGTTCGCTCTACCATTCCTTTAGGGGTATAGTGTTTAAAAAACTTATCCATGCCTTCCTTAAGAGTGAGGGTCATAAGATTTGAATGAATGACTCCTCCATTCACATCAAAAGGTATATTTTCTCCTTCATAATGAACACCTATTGCTTTTCCTAATAAGGATCTCAAATATCCCTTTTGGTGTGTAGGCTCATTCACTTGTTCAGCGGAACCAACATTTAAAATTTCCAGCATCAGTGGATGACGATCGTGTAATATTTCTTCTCGGAGCTCTTGCTCTTGGATAAGAATCTCAAGGCTACCGTCTAAGGATGCATCGAAACCTACCTTTCCTTGCTTCTTCTCAATACCTTTATAGGTATTATACATATCCTCAACCCCCCCTCTTTTTCCAGAAACACAGTTAGAAGTAGCACGCATAAGTGAGATAAAGGCCTGAGCACCTTCAGAAAGGTTGTCAGGAATTGGTGTGAAATCTGACTTATTAATATGGTCAACCACATAATGTAATTGGACCACTGTTGGATTACGCAAATCTTGGGCGCTAATGTCCTTGCCTTTAAGATACTGACGGTAAAATTGCCCGTTCACTAAGACCTCAAATGCTGCTTGGGCAGCACTTGCAGAAAAACCATCAAACTGCACTAACTCTTCAAATACTTTGAAAGCTTGAGGTGAATTAAGTTCTTGCTTTACCTTATTCCACATCTCTTGAACATCAGCCACGCTCGCCTCAGGAATAGATTGAGGCGCTAGTTTAGGGATAAACGCTTTCTGAGTAAATTTAACCTTCCTACCTTCTATGCTCTCTTCGGGAAGGGTATCTGTGATCGCATCTGCGCTTTTTTTAACCAAATTCTTATAAATCAATACAGGATGATTATCACCCTCTTCCGCACTTAAACAAATTGCTTTATATAAAAGTGGATGGCTAGACCCCAGAGCCTCCCCTTCATACAGCTCTAAATTGATCAACTTTCGTGCAGCATTTTGGCATAAAGATGGATCTTCCAAAAATGATTGGAGCAAACCTTCAGCTTGATTACGATAAGAAGGAACATGGAACGCAATATAGGCAGCACGAACTCGATCTTCTATATTTGCGTCTTGGTTTTGGGCAATAGATAAACAAAATACCGCTGTTTTATCTTGATACGCATCTCCGTAATCCTTTAAGAGCTCTGCTGCCTTTAGACGAAGCTTAATTTTGACTTCACTATTCTGGGCAATAGCCAGTATTACTGTTGCTGCTTTATCTTGATACGCATCTCCGTAATCCTTTAAGAGTTCTGCTGCCTTTAGACGAAGCTTAATTTTGACTTCACTATTCTGGGCAATAGCTAGTATTACTGTTGCTTGTTCTTGATACGCGTCTCCATAATCCTTTAAGAGTTCTGCTGCCTGTAGACGGCTGTCAATGTCGGCTTCACTATTCTGGACAATAGCGAGTAATGCTCCTTCTACTTCTTTTTCATACGCATCTCCATAACCCTTTAAGAGTTCTGCTGCCTTTAGACGAATACAACTGTCGACTGTACTATTATTAGCAATAGCTCTGATTACTTCTACTCCTTGTTTTTTATCCACATCTCCATAATTCTTTAAGTTATCTGCTGCCAATAGACGGTTGTAACTATCGAATGTACTATTCCGGG
>CAYMKI010000261.1:0-2358 GCA_964390695.1 uncultured bacterium | reverse complement strand
AAGATATAAACCTCACTTGATATGACCTGCTTGTGATTAACTTTGGAAGCAAGTTGGGTTTTAACTTCATGTCGTCGGAGTGTAGCTGGTCTTGAACCATAATTGATAACTGTCCAATATGTTCAAAGCTTCCTGGTAGGGCTTGGGAAAATGAGGATAGGGGAGTAGGTAGTGGAAGTAGAAGTTTTGGAAATCTTTTATAGCTTTTTTAGATAGTGAAGGATTAGTTTCTTCTTTCGAAGCTAAATAAATGGCTTTAGCGATTGTATGTAAAGTGCAATTGTCTACATTTATTTCAGGATGTGCAGGCTTTACATATTTTTTTATCCAAGATTCTATCACACTCTTTTTAAAATAGTGATCTGACGGTTCTTTAGACAACAATGTTTTCATAAGAGTGCCCCTCACGGTAGTTATGGCTGACTGATATATATGCATATTTTGGGAGGGCTTAGCTTGACCGTCAAAATTCAATAGATACTCATATTCAGCTAATTCAAAACCATCCCCGGAGTACCAGGTTTTAGGAGTGTCGTTCACAACAGGCAAGAACAGCCTTAAAGCCATGCTGCTATCCGCATCGATCACGATTTTGGCATCATCATGCAAGTAAGTATAGGTAGGGTAGATGTAATCCAAGAACATCATGCACAGTTTTTTGACTTCTGTTCCCCTGAGATTCTCTGCTTGTTGTATGTGCAGTATCTCTGCGGTATCGAATGAGGGATCGATACGAATGACAAAATAGTATACTTGATCATCCCTCTCAATAGAGGCTTTGATAAAATGGCAAATCAATTGGTTTGAGGAGTCGGTATTGATCACGCTCTCTGCAAAACATTGTGAATCGAATCGCTCTTCTTCAATGACCAAGTTGATTTGCGCAGGATTATCAGATGTCGGAACTTCTAACCACACGTTCCAATACTCATTTTGACCTGGTTCATTTTTCGGCACATAGGTACATAGGGACTTTAATTTCTCCAGTCTGTCAGATGGTGTGGCAGGAATATTTTCAGAAAGGGCGGAAGAAAATTCGGATAGAGTCATAAGAGCAATGCTGAATTCCTCTTTTACAGTCTCTGTATCAAATGGGATTGGGGATGTTTCTTCTGTTTCATCACTAGAAACGCGGCTTGAAGGGGTGTTACAAAAGACTTTAGGCATAGAATCAGTCATGCAGGTATCGTCATGAGAGATGTCAGTAAATGCTGTGGAGTCTGCTGTACTACAATAAGTCTGTGTGCTATTCGTAGAGTCTTGAGAGGCTATATCCATCTGCGTGCTGGGCGCAGATTCACAAGAGTCATTTAAAGATGAGGTATGATGGTTATTATAATATAGATTGTTGTATATGGTGTAATTATTAAAGACGTCGTAATTTGTATGCATGTTATTACCGGTTTAAATGATGTTGTTTTCTGTGTATTTATATATCAAATAATAATTTATTTCAAATAAAATAATGATTGCTATAGTTCTCAGGCGTGGATTGTGATGTGTCTTGTAATTTAAAGGATATACTTTACTATAAATAATATTCTATGATATCATTTTGCAGATAAGGTAACTATTCACCGCTGAAAAAATGTGACCCAAGGTCTTTAAGGAATATGAATATAGATAATAATAACATCCCCATTGTTAAGAAACCTAGACAGCTGATGATCAAGGAGCGTATTTTTTACGCTCCCATGAATTTAGAAGAAGGCAATAACTTTGCCTTTCCCGGTTGGAGCGATCAGTCTCTATTTGGCAATCAAAATCCCTTGCGGATTGAATATTGCAGCGGCAACGGATCTTGGATTGTCGACAAAGCTATCAATCATCCTGAAATAAATTGGGTGGCAATTGAGAAGAAATTCAGCCGAGCATCAAAAATTGGTTCTAAGGCTCATAAACTGCATCTGAATAATTTGATAGTTGTGTACGGGGAAGCCTTTGCTGTTTCCAGTTTGTATTTTCCTAACGAATGCTGCGAGGGGGCTTATATCAATTTTCCAGATCCCTGGCCTAAGCGGCGGCATGCTAAAAACAGACTGATACAGCCTAAGTTTTTGGATCAAGTTTGCCGCCTACTAAAAAAAGAGGCGCTCTTTACTTTGGTTACCGATGATCCTGACTATTCAAAGCAGATGCTTGAGGAAATGGCTCGCCACGCTGGATTTGAATCCCATCTTCCATCTCCCTACTACATTACCGAATTACAAGGATATGGGTCTTCCTATTTCGAAGAATTATGGAGAGAAAAAGGCAAAGTCATCCGCTATCATCAATTCAAGAAAAAAGGCTAGATTTTATGACCAGTCCCATAGAAGAAGCTGAGCAACGCATTTATATTGATGGACGCGTCAACGC
>CAYMKI010000260.1:0-2361 GCA_964390695.1 uncultured bacterium | reverse complement strand
GGACAGGGGTTATCATGGCTGGAAAACATTCATACTTGCCGTCCTCATAATATCTGAGGCTTTGGTGACCACGAATGTTTTTTGGCCAGTACTCTTTAGGGTAGTTCCTGCTTTGGAGGTAAGCTGCTACGGGTGACCCGTCTTCAACCACTGTAGATTGAGCCCAGAGACTCTCAATCAGTTTTCGTTCAGACTCCTTACTTTCATTTTCCACTTTTCTCGTTGTTACCCGACGTGGAATTGAGGCCATGGCGTCCGAACCATAGAACCTGTTCAGATGGAGGAATGCATTCTTCCATCCTCCAAGCAGGTCTACCAAAAGGTGTAAACCTGTGCCTCCATTGGTTCCACTGGCACCACTATGCCCTCTACACGAAAAGCTGGATCCGTACCACTGGTACCTATCCTTTCCTCCACATATAGGACATGGACCTGCCTTTCTTCGCCGAAGATATTGCTCTTCCAGCCCTGCACTCGTCAAAACCTCTTCCCATCGACCGTGGGTGTTAGTTCTATCAATAAGCTCTCTTGTTTGGGATTCATTTCTTACGTGGTTCATATTGCCTCCATGTTTGATCAAAGGCCGTATGGCCAACGCATTGTGATACGAAAGGCTGGCCGATTCCAAAGTCTAGCTTGACAAACGCTGACCGGACATTGAATTGCGGGTATTGATGATGTTATTGCCAGCATTCATTCGCAGGAACAAATGCTTGGTAACAATGAGAACTTTTATAGATATGATCGCAACCATGTTGCACCCCTTAGACAGGATGAAGCATGTTGCATGTTGCTGACAGTGGCCCAGCTAGCCAAGTAGTATTAGGAGAGTATTTTATGGATTTGGCAGTGTCAAGAACAGTTACTGATTGACAGATCAATCGCGTACTTCTAGCATTTGTACTAAGAATCTTTTTGTACGACCCTGCGTCTCAGTACGCACTTGCGTAGCTTCCGCTCTGAAGCACTCTGCAGTCGCTTGCGGCGACAAATTCCTATTTAAATATCTTTAACCTGTGGGTACATCTCCCCACGGGAAATGTGCGCACGTAACTTGGAGACTTGTATGCGCACGGCAATATTATTTTTCATAGCTCTTCTGCTTCTGATGTCATTTCTTGTTAAATCAGAGGCAAAAAAAGCAGTAGAGAACTCGAATGCGGCAAGAAGTGCCGCAATAGAAAAAATACTGCAAGACCAGTAAGTAGTAGCGTAGCTCCGGAACCCTAGTGGGTTCCCTTAAGACAGCTCTAAGGCTGTTTTAAGGGAACCCACTAACCCAGGAGCTCACACATGAATTTTCTTTCAAAACCATCCATTGCTGCTATCGCTGTAGTCTTTTTTCTTGGCTACATCGGCTATCACATCACCAGCATCCTTGAAGTTCAGGTCAGTGATGTTCGTGCAAAACAGATCGCAGCCCTCAAGCAAGCATGAATGTATGGAATATATTGGGAAGCACTTTTCTGCTTCCCAATATCTTTCACCTGCCTTATGGCACCAGCTGAGGTACTCAGCACAACACGCCCCAAAACCTATTTGGGGTCTGGGGCACTTTTTTAGGAAGCGCTCCAATGATCCACACAGCAGCTAGTCTTATTTTCACCCTTTTGGGACGCATTACTCGTCCAAAAAAGTCTGTACTTCAACCATCCCCAGACGTTTTTTTTCAAGATCCCTTGGAGTGGCAAGGGGCAGTCAAGTTTGTAACAAAAAAAATATCCAGATCACAAGAGCTTCGGCTCAGAGTGTATGAAAACAAGGTAGAAAGATGCATAGTAGAGAGAAAGAAATCCGGGCTCACCCGGAGAACACTTCCTCCCGTGACAGAATTATCTATTGAGCAAGTAATCAACGCCACAATGACGTTGATTGCTCCTGCCCCAAAGGAAAGTACCGCCTTTAATTCCTCTCTATCCTGGAATTCAACGACTGTTCATAAAAAATCTGTCCATGTTTCCAAGATCCTGAACTATCCGTTTCTTGGTAGTTCGTGGGGCAGTGGAACTCCTAAAGTAGGAGGTATTAAGAGCGCCCCAGATAGGAAAATTTCAGGGTTTTTTAATCACTATCGCCAAGTAGGCACAACGTTTCTCGTCACGTTGACGGACTTGGTTGGCGACAAACACGAAATCCCTGTATCACATTCACATTCGTTATCAACACTCAGCCCAAAGGAGTGGGTTGGTTTCCAAAGCACTGACTCAGGATGGGTAATTGATAGACCAAAGAGGGAAGCATGATTCGGGTTGTCGGATGTGTAATTCATATAAATGCCCTTAAATTTGGGCATTTGCTTAAGGTTATGGATCGTAGCAATACGGTCACTAACGTAGTGATCAGGGAGGTTCCCGAATGGAT
>CAYMKI010000259.1:0-2362 GCA_964390695.1 uncultured bacterium | reverse complement strand
TCTTGGTACTGTCGTCGGTTTGTTTTTTGCTTTCTACGATTCGAATCGCAACGCCGAAAGCATGGCTTCTTTATTTGATGGTTTGGGTATCGCGATTGGGACTACTGTAGTGGGATTGATTGTGTCCATTCTAGCCATGATCTTGTATACAACGCTCAAATTCAAAGTCATCCATTTACTGAATGCCATGGAAACAGAAACCATTGCCTTCACTCCCAAGTTGGAAATGGAATAACAACCCCCTAACCCCTGTCATTTTATGAGTTTTATTCCCGACGATGAATTAAAAGGGCGGATTTCCTTAAACTTGGCGCCCATGATTGATTTTCTCTTTTTGCTCTTGATGTTTTTTGCAACGCTTGCCGTAACCCGAATCACTACCAAAGACACCGAAATCAAATTAGTGGAAATAAAGCCGGAAACAGCATCCTTGGCAACTAAGGGAGACGCTGATTTGAAAGTTGTCCACATCACCATCAACGCAGAAGGCAAATACAAATGGGTCACAGAGGTTAAAGATTATCCCATGAACTCCTCCGACGAGATCAAAAAGGAACTGATTACCCAGTATCAAAAAGGCATTCTGCCTGAAGATAAAACCCTCACCCCTGTCATGCTGAAAATAGATAAACAAGCTACTTGGGAACCCATTTTGAAAGCTATATTCGCCGTCCGAGAAGCCGGTTTTGATGTTCGCCCTGTGTATGAACCTGAAAAAAGTTAATATTCAACTTATTCGTGTAAAAGAGGTTTAAATCAAATTTAGGAGGCAAGTTGGGTCTCAAGCAGATATTGCACAATTTTAACTGCATAATCTCTATATAAGCTCGCTCTTGAGACTGCATCCTGCGAAGCTTTGATCAAAGCTAGGTTCAAAGTCATAAAATCTTCCGGTAAAAAATCCGTAGATTGCACTGAAAACTTGTCGTACTTCGGGTCCGATAAATAATACTTGAACATCACTACCCCTTCATCAAAAGGAACCGGCTGCAGATGAGTCAACATCTGGAACATTTCTATCAGCTTATGCTTTTCAGGCTTTTCATGCTCTATCTCTATCAAAAAATAGTTCCATTCCAGAATCCACAGAAATTCCTGAGGAATCTCCTTTTTGGCCATCAAATATAAATCTCTGCAACAGCTCTTTGCAGTGACGGATAACGTGCAAGGTATTGTTTGCATCAAATGCAGCATCAACATCTGATAGTGGGGATGTTCTGGACCAAAAATAGAATGATAAACCAGCAAGTTGTTATATTGGATCCATTCAGATAGATGCCCCAGGTATTGCAAACCATACCCCATGGAATTAAAAGCCTCCTTGTTACCCTGATAGAAATAAATCATGTCGTGATGGAATAATCCCAGCCCTAAACATGCGCTCCTGGGAAACTTCAAGCTATTTTTTTTATGAAGCGTGTCGATGAGGCTGCTGAACAACTTTTTATAACTGTATCTTTCAGTCATATACTGATATCCGGCTTTAGCAATACTCTCCGCATCACCTTTATGTTCTAAGTAGTACAGCAGCTTAGATTCAAATGTTTCTTCCGTAAACGTAACCCCATGGACCCCATCCAAAAACAGCTCTGAAAAGCTCATTTCATAACAAGGATCATTCCATTCATACTCCAATAACATGGTTCCCGAGCACAGCGTCTCTGCCGTTCGATAATTGTAGGGACCATTAACACCGGTAACATTGATAGCGATACGACTTTGGGATAATAGCTGCAGATAGTCTTTTTTAGAAAGCTTGCTAAGATGCAGCATGGCAAAACGATCCCCATATTTTTGTTTGAACTTTTTAAAACAGCGGATGACAGAATTCCGCTTACTGCCGTAAATGGGATTTGATGATTCTTCAAAAGATAAAAATACATCTATAGATTTACTCCAATTAGGCTTAGGGATAAATTCAAATGCTCCCCAATTAAGGCCAAAAGGCATGTCCAAGATTTTACCTCCATACCCCTCCCTCAAAAGCTTGCTATAGGATTTTGAGCCGGTTATGACATAGTCAAACACCTCACAAATAGCTTGGACAGACTTATGCAAAAATGTGTGGCAAACACTAGCGACAATAGGAAATGGGGCTCTGTCAATACCAGCCGGAATATAATGAAGATGCTCTACTTGGTTGTCCCAGTAAAAATCGGGAGTAAACCCCGCCGGCAACCTCTTTAATATGTCTAAAAAAGCCATGGTTTGACCGCAATTTACCACCGAAGCGTAGTTATATTTAACCGTAGAGAAACTTAAAGCCACCACATCGGCCAAAGCAAATAAAGGTTTTATATGATAATGAGGATAAATAACATTAATTGGGCCTCCGATTAAAATATGCGGGCGGGTCTTAGGC
>CAYMKI010000258.1:2143-2407 GCA_964390695.1 uncultured bacterium | reverse complement strand
ATGGGCCAGCCGGTATTGATGATGGAAAGGATGTATGCGGCAGATGCAAGCCCTGCCTATGCACCTTTGCTGAAAAAATTGGCGATAAAAAAAGCGGCAAGCCTGGGAGTGCCGTTGGTGGTCAGTCCAAAGGATTATCCTGATGCACTGGACTTGGAGTATCCATTGCCTATTCATGCAAAAGGTAAACCGGTGCCTTTTGAATACGTGGACGCCTTGAATGGGAAGCAGCCCTACGAATATGTCATAGAGCAAACGATACAG
>CAYMKI010000258.1:0-2133 GCA_964390695.1 uncultured bacterium | reverse complement strand
CTTTAATCTCTTCAGATTTAAGTATTCTACTTTGTAATATTTATATATTTTGCCTCTTCCCTCCAAAAGTATTAAGCAATTAAGGTAAACATATGCATCCCCTTTCACAAGCATCTCAGCTATTGAATTCTAATGACACTGTGATCCCCTCAAAGGTGGACATCACAGATAAATTTTCCCAAAAAGAAAAAGAGTGGTTTTGGCTTGCGGTTGAACGCATCAAAAATCCACAAAAAAGGCGGTTGATTCCAAAGGGGAGAGATGCAAACGCATTCATTATGCGCTCATTTCATCATTTAGAGAAAGAACGCATGCTTTTGCTTGTAAGACATTTGAGGGAATATGTAGATAAGCATCTCAAGAACAAGATAGCGCAAAATTACCTCCTCCAAGATGTCACGACATTACTCCAATCCGTTTCTTTAGACGATGTAGATTCCTGGGTACGCAGCTTAGATGCCCCCTTTTTCGTGGAAATTATGAAGAGAATAGCCTTAAAGGACGTCTCCCGTATCCTCGACATTTTATTGAACAGTCCCACTGCCCAAAAAATATTCAAAATACCGGAGGGACAAAAGGCCTTAATCGAAATCACCAAAAGGTGCTTGCAGTGCTATCCACCCTCTATCTGTGAAAATATACACAAAATTGGAATCGATATCTCTACAGCTGAAGGCCTGCAAAACATGCTTGAAATTGCGCGTGTGAGTATGCGAATATCTGTCTCCGACACCTCAAAACATATTCAAAAATTCGGACTGGATAAACTTGCAAATAGCCAGGAAATTCTCATCGATCTGGCCAAATCGGGAGCTATAAGAGATGGATGGGGAATCGCGATGCATATAAAAAACTTCGGCATCGACACCTCCACACCCAAAGGGCAGCAGGCCATGATCGAGATTGCCAAATTATGTTTCCAGCAAAATAGCGAAGACACTCCGTTGTATATTCAAGATTTCGGCATCAAGGATTTTCCCGATAGCCAGCCGGTACTGATAGAGCTGGCTAAGCTGACTGCACAGCATAGAAAGACCAAAATCTCCCAATACATCGACAAATACGGTATTGATGCACAGAGTGAGACCGGACAGCAGGCTTTGATCGAGATCGCCATGCTAGCCGCTCAGCAGGATGCTTGGGCTTTATGCTGGAACATCGACAATTACGGCATCTCAGTGGATACCCCCCAAGGACAGCGCGGACGCATCGAGATCGCCAAGATAGCAGCACAGCATAACGCTTGGAAATTAGCTGAAAATATTACAAAATTTCGCATAGATACTTCCAAGGAAGAAGGCCTAAAAGGCATGATCGCGATCGCCAAGCTGGCAGCGCAAAAAGATGGATATGAATTTTCAAAGAATCTGCACAACTTTGACCTACCCGTCTCCACGCCGGAGGGGCAAAAGCTGATGCTGGAATTAGCCCTGCTAGCAGCTCAAAGCAAAAGGATGGGTATTTCAAGATTTTTCTCTTACTATGGCATTAAGAACACAAGCACCGAGGTGCAAAATAGACTGATAGAGATCGCTAAGATAGAGGCTAAAAAAAATGGGGGGAATATTTCGGAGAATATCCTCAACTTCGGCATCGACCGCTCTACTCCGGAGGCACGTCAAGCTTTAGTCGATATAGCTAAGTTGTCTGTCAGACACAATGGATCTTGGTCTTCGCTGTATATAGCCAATTACGGCATCGATTCCACCTCTGCAGAGGGGCAAAAGACCATGAGAGAAATCCTCATGTTAGCCATTAAAGATGACGCTAGTGGCACCGCTAAATATCTAGGCAACTATAACATTGCCTCTTGGAGCGAGTCTGATCGCACTCAGATGTTTTATTATCTTTATCATCGCTTCGCCCAGCAATATTACATTTCCGATATTTTTTGGTTAGAGGATAACAAACTTAGCGTGTTGAGGGAGAATTTGGAGGGCTACGATCCTTTACCTTTTTCTTTGGACAGTAAGCCATTTGAAGCCATCATCACTGCCTGTAAAGAGAAAGATATACCAGTCACACTCAAACTGATGATGACACTCTGCGAAGACCTATTCGGTATACCCGAAAGCCAGCTGAAATGGATTCAAGACATCGCATCGAAGCAGGTCGCAGATACAAAAAAAATGC
>CAYMKI010000257.1:0-2438 GCA_964390695.1 uncultured bacterium | reverse complement strand
AGGCGCTGATCGAGATCGCCAAGCTGGCAGCTCAGCAAAGTGGTTGGGGAACCTCCGAATACATAAAGAATTATGGGATTGATGCATCTACGTCAGAGGGACAGCACGCGCTGATCGAGATCGCTAAGCTGGCAGCTCAACATGATGGTGGCGGAACTTCAGAACACATAAAGAACTATGGAATTGACACATCTACTTCAGAAGGGCAGCGGGCGCTGGTCGAGATTGCCAAGTTGGCGGCTCAACAAAATGGTGGGGCGACTTCAGCACTCATAAAGAATTATGGCATCGAAGCATCTACTTCAGAGGGATTAAAGATGCTGATTGAGATCGCCAAGCTAGCCGCTCAGCAAAGTGGCAGATATACCTCCGAATACATACAGAACTATGGCATTGACACATCTACTTCAGAAGGTCAGCAGGCTTTGATCGAGATCGCTAAGCTGGCAGCTAAGCAAGATGGTGGAGGAACCTCCTACTCCATACAGAGGTATTGCATTGACGCATCTACTTCAGAGGGTCAGCAAGCGTTGATTGATATTGCCAAGTTGGCTGCTCAACAAAATGTTCTCAAGACGATCCAGTATCTTGATCATTATTCATTTGATATAGAATCTAAACAGGTTAAAAAGCGATATGTGGAATTAACCCAATTTTTGTTTACTTGTGTTGTTAAACAATTGAATACATTCAAATACAGCGATTTCCAACAGACTATTGAAGGCTATTCCATAGTCTGTAACGGAGACGGTATTAAGACATATGAGATAAATTCTATATGGTTTAATTTCGCGCTTAAAGAACTCAAAAATGGATATATAATGCGAGCTTTGAAAGAAAGCCTTGGTACGGTCGCCTCTTTATTTAAAATGAGCATCGATCAGCTACGGTGGGTACAAGATAGAATGTCATCCATAAGCAATACAGTTGAAGAGGATGAAGCCTTAAAAGACCAAGTCGAAAAAGATAAAAAGGTTAAAGATGAACAAACAGAATTTTTAGAGCAATTGATGGTTTTATGCACACTTTGTGCAAGTCGAAAAGATCTAAAGCAGTTGTTCAAGGAAAATGGCCCATTCTTTGAAGAGCTTTTCAAGTTGTCGCCATCATTAAGGATTCGCATGATGCAAGAAGTGATCGCGTCTTCTTTAGATCCAAAGAGTTTATTTGTGAAGAGATTGAAAGACGAACTTTTAAATGAATCTAAAGTGGTGAGAAAGATAGCCGTCTTGCCGCGGGATCTGCGTTTGGCTGTCTTGGAGGCTTTTCTTCGAGGTTGTCATGATGGACAAGCCGATAGGGTAAAACACCTGCGAGAAAGAGTTTCCGATACGGCTCATGCTCAGCTGCCCTGCTTCATTCTGGCAGAATTTCTGATGCAAGGTGCAGAAGTCGATTTAGTGTTGGATGCAATAGTGAAAGACCGAACCTTCCGCGTTGTTAAATATCATCAACCGCTTTTAGTTGCTTTGGTAGCTATCGTACAATCCGCTTTGGGAAATGATAAAAAAAATAAGCTGTTGAAAGATATATTTACCATGAAAGACCCAAATGAATGTATGCAGAGCTTAAAGTTGATCACTGATATCTTGAATTTCCAGGGCGAATCTTACCTTGGCGAAACAAATGATTTTGTGAGTCTGAGAGCTACCCTAGAAAAACTTTTTATCGATAAATGCAAAATCAATGTGGATAATTTTGGAGCCTTATATCAAAATTCCGTGGGCACATGGAGAAGTAAGGAAGCTTTGCTTACCTATGCGGGAAAACACGTCAGAAATCACAGAGCCCTTCCCTATTTTCAACGTTATCTCACCGCTGTGTTGCAAGGTAATTTTTCCAAAATTCGCTATGCTGTTGAAAACAACTCTCACCTAGACCAGATCAAGAAAAGTCATCCAAAGGTCTTCGAAGCGTGGCTGAAGCCTATATCCTTGACAGCAGCCGAGATGGCTTCTAAAGGTGACTTTAGAAAAATTTCTGTAGAATCAAGAGTCGTCGAAAACCTAAAACAGGCATTAGTCAACCGCCACCTGGGCCTTGAACAGCAAGAAACGCTATTCCCCATTGTATCTGCTTGTATAGACAATTGGGACACCCTGAATGCGTCTTTAAAGTTGGTAGAAAAACAGTTGAACCTTCTTTCCAACCGCCGCCTGACCCCAGAGGAATTGCCGCTCAAGCAAAGGTTGCAACTGCAAAAATATCTCCTAGAGCTTATAGTGAACCCTAGTGATCTTGAGAAAAAGCTGAATAATTTAAATGGCATGAAGATCAAAGGTTTAGAACAGGCCTTAGCTCCTTTCTATCAAGACCTAAAAGATGCTGTTCAGATGCTGCATTCATCTCAAAAACCTCCCCCTAGCGAAAATGCGGTGATGGATAGCGATGATCCCAATCATTTCCTGTTGATGGGAACGGAGGTGTTGAACAGCTGT
>CAYMKI010000256.1:0-2501 GCA_964390695.1 uncultured bacterium | reverse complement strand
CTGTAAAGGAAAAGTTCAAAGAAATTCAAAAGAGCTTACCAGACGGCGTTGAAATAGTGATTACCTATGACCGCTCAGAATTGATTAAAGGCGCAATTCATACTTTGACTCGTACGTTAATCGAGGAAATGATCGTTGTGAGTCTTGTGATCTTTATTTTCCTTCTTCAAGTGAGGAGTTCCATTGTTTTGATTTTAACGATTCCTCTCGGTGTCATCCTAGCTTTTATTCCTATGTTTTATCAAGGATTAACAGCAAATATTATGTCTTTAGGTGGTATAGCCGTAGCCATTGGAGCTATGATCGACGGAGGCATTATTATTATTGAAAATGTCAACAAACGCCTAGAAGCATGGGAATCTGCTGGTCGTCCGGGAGATCGTTTTACCGTTCTTGTAGAAGCTATGCAGGAGGTAGGACCATCCATTTTCTTTTCTTTGCTTGTCATTACTATTTCCTTCATGCCGATATTTATGTTGGAAGGAACAGAAGGGCGTTTATTTAAACCATTAGCTTTTACTAACGTGTTCTCAATAGGGTTTTCTGCTATTTTGGCTGTTACTTTAATTCCAGCCTTAGCTGCTTTATTGATTCGAGGTAAGATTACTAAGGAAGAAAATAATCCTTTGAATCGTTTATTAATAGCGATTTATATTCCCATCGTCAGACTTACTCTTAGATTTAAGCGCACAGTCATTGTAATTGCTACCTTATTAATGGCACTTACGATTCCTGTTTGGATGAGTCTTGGTCAAGAGTTTATGCCTCCTTTGAATGAGGGAACTCTTCTTTATATGCCAACTGCTCCCCCGGGATTATCTATTACCGAAGCATCAAATCTTTTACAATCAATGGACAGGCAGATTCGGCAATTTCCTGAAGTTGAGACTGTTTTTGGTAAGATGGGGAGAGCCACAACTGCCACTGATCCAGCTCCTATAAGCATGGCCGAAGTCACTATTGTACTCAAGCCTATGGATAAATGGCGAGAGGGGGTTACCTGGGATAGCCTCATTAAGGAAATGGACGAGAAGCTACAATTTCCAGGACTTGTGAATGTCTGGTGGATGCCTATACAAACAAGAACTGAAATGCTTGCAACAGGGGTGAGAAGTCCTATTGGTGTTTTAGTTTACGGCAATGACGTCAAAGAAATCGAACAAGCAGCCATCACCATAGAACATGCGATAGCAAAAATTCCAGGAACTCGCAGTGCGTACGCTGAACGTTCTGTTGGGGCTTACTACCTGGATTTCCAGATAAATCGTCAAGAAGCCGCTCGCTATGGATTAAGAGTCAAAGATATTCAGGATGTGATTACTTCTGCCGTAGGCGGAATGAATATTTCTCAAACTATTGAAGGTAGAGAACGGTACCCCATCAATGTGCGTTATGCTCGTGAGTTTAGAGATGATCCTTCCTCCTTGAACCGCATTCTTGTCTCCACACCAGGTGGAGGCCAAATTCCGCTTTCTCAAGTTGCCGAACCGAAGTTCATGAGAGGGCCAGATATGATTCGAAGCGAAGATGGGAAACTAGTCGGTTTCATTTTTGTTGATAATGGAAGTGTACCACTCGCAGATTATGTTGAAGAGGCAAAAAAGGTTGTAGCAGATGAAGTTAAATTATCAGGCGGGACGCGTTTGGGATGGTCAGGGCAATTTAAGTATCTAGAAAGTGCTAAGGAAAAGCTAAAAGTTGTCGTACCTTTAACATTACTACTGGTCTTCCTATTGATCTATCTGAATACACAATCCTTCATAGAGACAGGGATCATTTTACTTGCAGTCCCTTTTTCTTTAGTCGGAGCCATTTGGCTGCTCTATCTTTTGAATTATAACATGAGCGTGGCCGTTTGGGTCGGATTAATCGCTTTGGCGGGTTTAGATGCCCAAACTGGAGTGATTATGTTGCTATATCTCAAGCTATCTTATCAAAAATATCAAACTGAGAATCGATTAAATAACATAAATGACCTTCACGATGCCATCATAGAGGGTGCGGCTAAACGCATACGCCCTAAACTAATGACAGTACTGACGATGATGATCGGTCTTTTTCCGCTTTTATGGAGTATAGGCGTTGGAGCTGATGTCATGAAACGAATCGCAGCTCCTATGATAGGAGGACTCGTAACATCCTTTTTATTAAACCTACTCGTGTATCCTCCAATATTTCTGCTATGGAAACAAAGAGAACTATTGAAAGAAAAACAATTTGATAAAACAACTTAGAATTTAACTATAGCTTAATATTACGCAATCTTAATGCATTTCCTATTACAGAAACAGAACTTAAACTCATTGCCAATGCGGCAATAATGGGATTAAGGAGCAAACCAGTAAAAGGGTAAAGAATACCCGCTGCAATAGGAATACCCAGTACATTGTAAATAAAGGCAAAGAAAAGATTTTGGCGAATATTATTCATCATAGCATGACTTAAGTTAATGGCTCGTACAATACCAACTAAATCCCCCTTTATTAAAGTCACATCTGCGC
>CAYMKI010000255.1:0-2546 GCA_964390695.1 uncultured bacterium | reverse complement strand
AGGTGCCTCGAGAGGTATTGCAGAAAGGTATAGAAATCGGAAGAGAGCTTATAAGTGATTGTAAATCGTTCGTGAAACCGGAACAATATCAAGACGCATATAATTATCAACTTGCCAACTATTTACATCTTCTTCACCGCTATTATGGAGATAATCCTAAAGAGGGTCTCTCATTACCATTAGTCTATAAAGAAACTCTCAACAAATTGAACAGAGCCTATACGGATAAAAAATGGAAATCTCCGCAGGAGAAACTTATTTTAAATCAAAATATGGCCTTTCTTCTGTCCAGGCGAGAATGGTTCAACTCTCTTGACTATCTCAAGGCTGTCAGTTTGTTGGAGGAAGCTTATGATTTTACCAAAGATATAGTTCAAAAACAGCAGCTGCAATTAGACAAGATTTCTCTTGTTGTCGATGCTTTAGGATCAAAGGACAAACAA
Organism: uncultured bacterium; assembly: GCA_964390695.1. GTDB lineage: Bacteria > Chlamydiota > Chlamydiia > Chlamydiales > Parachlamydiaceae > CAWACC01. The sequence goes on along the minus strand of CAYMKI010000255.1, from coordinate 2,103 downwards.
GAGGTTGCTACGTTGACAACGATGATGAAAACGCTCTACGAGCTTAAGCTCAATGGAAAATTAACTCCCTATCAGTTTGTGTTAACTTCGCTGCTTCAAGTCAAAATATTTGAGCTTTTGAGTCCCTTGAGCAGAGAAAATGAAACAACAATTTTAAATATCAAAGATATTCTAAAAGAGGCTTTGGACAAGGGTGTCTTTGATTTAGCTAATGCAGATATTGCAACTATACAAAATTATCTGGAATGTGAAATCCTGTATTGCTACTACGCTTGGGTTCAACCCGATTCTAAAGATAATACAGAGAGGGTGTGTAAAATACTTGAAAACTACCCTAAAAGGAATTTTGTAGACTCTGAATTCAAAGTTCTTGCTATGAATTTAAGCTTGGTTTTCCCAAAAGAAGGTCCACGAACATACATTAAAGACATCCCGTATAAGCTTTTTTTTATGGTTTGTTTGCGTCATTTGCTACAGAGAAAATACGCCAAATTTATGACAGGTTGGATGAGGTATTGTGCTCTTCTGGAGGCTGGTAACAAAAGCATTATAAAATTTGATATAAAGGCCAAATTTTCTCCCTCCTATGAGGGTGCTGCTAGTGATGTAGAAAAGGAGGTTGTTCTTTGGAGTGAATTTTATAAAAATTTCGCGGATGTTCTTTCTACAGGATCTTTCGAGAGGGTGAAGGATTTGATCAATCCCTTCTATATTCATAAATATAGTGCAACAATTAAATATCTAAAAAAATATTATGGAGGGGTTTACCATACTCGATTTCATGCAATCAATTATGAAAACATAGACAATGAAGATGCCTATAATTTATCTTTTCAACCTCAACCTAGGCTGGTAGAAGATTTTATCAGCGAAGGCGTTCATCATCCGCTCTTAGAAGCTTTGTTAGTTAAATCAGAGGATAGGCTGCTTGAGGGTGAAATTAAGATGTTTGCAGGAACGCATGAGGAAAACACTTGCAATGTGAATATTAATCAATTCATACCGAATCGTCTGATATTCTTTTCAAATATATTCGATGTACTACGTCTAGAGATGAACCGCTACGAGGGACAGCAGGCATATGCGGACATGATGATGCGCTTCTGCAGGGAATATATAGACGCATTTTATTCGAATAGCTTTATAGAGGATTTCTTTTCGGAAGATTTGAGTCATTGTAATAAAGGCGAAAAACAAAAAATTCAAAATCTTCGACACAGGCTTTCTATTTTAAAGAAAGCTTGCAAACTGGCGTATCAATTTTATGAACTTAACCAGAAATGGTTTCCTCATCAGACCATAGATTTTGTCAATAAAACTGAAAATATGGCATTGATGGCGACGAATATATTTATGTCCATTTCCAAAGAAAACTCTGAAAGAAGAACATGTGCATTGGCAGCTCTTGAGGTGTTAGGAAAGCAAAGAGTGTACCTGCGGTTTATGAAGCAATCAGAAGGCCTGGAACTCAACGACCTATGGATGAAGACTTATATTGGATTGTATCTGGAAAGACCTGATGATTCAGATGACCCCCTTAAGGCGGAAGAATATTATTCTCAGCTACCAAGCTCATTAGAAGAGTACCATAGACTATACCCTTTGGTCTTACTAAGGGATCCTGTATTCCTTAATAAAAGCGTTGCGCCACTGCTTTTCATCAAAGCGGTGCATTTGATGTCTAAGCAAAATCCTGAGGTAGCCCTAGAAGTTTACGCCGATTTTTTGAAGATAGTAGAACAACACAATTACGTGAAGCTAAAAAAAGGAACAAAACTGCATATAAATCAAGTTACGTTGAAATGCAATCCCCATTTCATAGATCTCAAAAAATTGAAAGAAGACAATGGTATAGATCCTGAAGTTACGCCTCTTCATAAGGCTAATAAAATGATTCAAGAATTTCTAAACCAGCAAGAAAGTCAAGGTTCTGATTCGCCATCTATAGAACATACAGAAAATTCAAGCCAAACACCCCCGGCTGATACCTCTGATTTTGCCTGGGCCAGTTCTTCAGCTTCCCAGACGCTTTCCTCATCAGAGCAAAGGGAAATCCGAGAAAATGCCAGACGGCTGATTGAACAGCAAGCAAGGAAAAAAGAA
>CAYMKI010000254.1:0-2561 GCA_964390695.1 uncultured bacterium | reverse complement strand
TCGCTACCCGGCTCGTCGCTCCAAGGCCTAATTTGACTGCGGGTAAGACAGAATTTACCTATACCACTCCAGTTACGGGTATTCCGCTAGGCGATGCTCCAAGCCTGCTCAACACATCGTATACAATTACTGCAGAAGTCGAAATTCCTAAAGAAGGGGCCGAAGGCATGATCGTTACTCAAGGAGGACGCTTCGGTGGCTGGGGCTTTTATTTGCTGAAGAGTAAGCCGGTTTTCCTCTGGAATCTGGTCGACCTTGAAAGAGTTCGCTGGGAAAGCCCAGAACCTCTTCCTCCAGGAAAACATACCCTCGTTTTTGACTTTAAATATGATGGCGCTGGTTCCGGAACCTTGGCCTTTAATAACTTCAGCGGTATCGGACAAAGCGGAACCGGCCAGCTTAAAGTAGACGGTAAGGTCATCGCCACAAACAAAATGAAGCGCACACTGCCGCTGATTTTACAATGGGATGAAACTTTTGATATCGGTTCGGATACAGGAACTCCAGTAGATGATAAAGACTATAAAATACCCTTTACATTTACAGGAAAACTGAACAAACTCGTAATCAAATTAGACCCTCCCAAACTCACGGAAGCCGAAGAACGTTTATTAAGACAAGAAGGACAAAGGAACAATAAAGCAAGCGAATAATGACACTGATGAAATGCTTTAATTTTGCCTACATTCTGCTATTCAACATAGTACTAGGCGCAACAGCAGTCTCCCTTCAGGGAGATTGCTGTTGCTCCAACCTACCCAGCAGGTATAGTCTAAAACCTGCCAAAGCTCCTGAGGGGATGCTATGGATTCCAGGAGGAGAATTCACCATGGGATCGGATGCTCCCGACGCAAAAAAAGACGAAAAGCCTCCTCATCGAGTCAAAGTCGATGGTTTTTGGATGGATGAAACTCCGGTGACAAACCGCCAATTCCGCGCCTTTGTCCAAGCCACAGGCTATGTCACTACCGCGGAAAAAGCGCCCAGCCTGGATGAAATCATGAGCCAGGTCCCTCCAGGGACGCAGCCTCCAGCCCCCGAAATGTTGGTACCGGCTTCATTAGTGTTCAAACCTCCCCCAGGTCCTGTGCCTTTGACTTGCGCTTACCTGTGGTGGGAGTGGAAGCCGGGTGCTGACTGGAAACACCCTCAAGGTCCCGGAAGTTCCATCGAAGACAAAGACGACCATCCTGTAGTTCAGGTATCTTGGTTTGATGCCCAGGCCTACGCTCAATGGGCCGGCAAGCGGCTGCCGACTGAAGCCGAATGGGAATATGCTGCTTATGGCGGCAAAAACGACATCAAGTATGTGTGGGGAAATGAAGAATTTAATGAAGACTCTCCCCAAGTAAATATCTGGCAAGGTCAATTCCCTTATAAAAGCTCCAAAAAAGGCGGCTACTATGGCACCTCACCAGTGAAAGCTCATAAGCCTAACCCTTATGGCCTATATGATATGGGCGGAAATGTTTGGCAATGGTGCTCGGATGTATACCATGCCAACCATTATGAAGAAGAAGCAAAAAAAGGCATTTCGATAAACCCCGCAGGACCTAAAGAAAGTTACGATCCGGAAGAACCATATGCTCATAAAAACGTCCACCGCGGGGGCTCCTTTTTATGCCATAAGAGCTACTGCAAAGGTTACCGCATTACAGCGCGCATGAAAACATGTCCCGACACCAGTTTGAACCATGTAGGCTTCCGATGCGTTTCCACGCCCAGCACAGGAGCTGAAAGTCAAATAAATAACTCCACCATCAAACAAGAAAAATGAATAAAATACTTTACATTATTCTCTGGATAGTTTGCCTGAACAGCCGCCTATGTGCAGCTCAATGGGATGTCGAATACTGGCAATATTTACATTGGAACATGTATGAAGGCTGCCGTGTTCATCTATATACGCTAGGAGAATTTAGGCTAAACAAATACGCAGCCCACCTATATTATGGCAAAATTTCTGAATGCTTGTCCTATCAGCCCCATTCCAACCTGCAGCTGGAGGCCCACTACAGCTATATACAAAGCAAAAATCGCGGATCCGCTCACTTCACTAATAAAAATCGCCTAGAATTTGAAATCAACCCCTCTTTGACAACGGATTGCGGACTCACAATAGCCTGGCGCAATCGCCTGGACCTGATCAAGAAGCAAGGCATATCGAAAGTCCAATCCGTGTTCCGGCATCGGCTACTTCTACAATATGAACCCAACCTGGATTGGCCATCATTATCTTTACATTCTTCTGATGAAGTGTACTATGACTTAAATACCCATAAGTTCACTCAAAACCGCTTCATACCGATTGCGGTTCAAATGGAACTCAACACAAAGCTTACCCTGGACATTTTTTTGATGGTGCGCAATTTTTATACCTCCAACCACTGGTATCGCAGCTTCTTATTGGGAACAGAACTGTCATTTTGATTAGACATATTGTATATTTCATTGCCTTGCCCGTGCCCGCGCCCTTGCCCGTGCCTGAGTAGGCTGATTTACTTACCGAAATAAGCCCCTAAATTTTTTACTTTTTTGGATTAAAAAATAATTTTTCAAAA
>CAYMKI010000253.1:0-2566 GCA_964390695.1 uncultured bacterium | reverse complement strand
GGGAACATCTGGTAAAAGTTATCTAATTAAAAATTAGGTAATTCAATGCGTAAAAAAGTGACTATTCACCACCCCTAATGCGCATAAGATATTGATTATAAGTCGCATATTCAAGTCGAAAAGCACAACAAATAGCAAAAACAAGCTATTTGTGAGCATTTTTGATTTGGCCGCTGCCCTCAGAATATTGTCTGAGGTGCATTAGTGGCCGTAAATAGTCACAAAAAATAAAGTTAAATGGTACAATTTTGTAGCAGCGAAACTTGTTATGCCGAAACCTAAGATACCTACAACTTTGGTAGTGTATAGGACTGCTTTTGTTGTCCCAATAACTTCTCCTGTAGCTCCAATAGCAGTAAGCGCAACACCGAAATATAAAACATTTCTTAAATACTTTATTTGTTTAGCCGTTTGAAACAGCGCTAAACTACCTTGATGATTAGCAGTTTGTTCTACATATTCTGCAGCACCTGGAATTAAAGCAAATCCAGCTGCTGCAGCACAGGGCGATTTCATGAAAAAAATTTACATCCCAACACTTGAAGCAAGTATTCCTCATCCCAGCCTGCCATTTGGCGCCTAATCTCTATTCCACATTTGGCTGTTGTTTCTTGTTTCAGTAAGTTGAGCGATAACCGGCGTATCATAGACATGTTCTCCACTATATTCCCTGCATTTGCATTCTGCTCATCCTCGCGAAAAGCCACATCTTATAAGAGAATGCTGCCCTAGTTCATTTTTGAAACATTTGTTATATAGTGCTTGTGGCATTTGATTCATGATACCTCCGATAGCTTACAACGTGAAGCAACAGCTTACAACATCGGACGATATTTGACAATCACCAATATTAGTGGTATTATAACCAAAAAAGGTGGTTGATATGTTAGAGTCTCTATTCGGCAATGCTGTCATTGAGAAAATATTGTTCTATCTTGTGGTTAACGAAGAGTGTTATCCATCCCAGCTTAAGGAAGTGTTTCAAATGCCACTCTTCAGCTTTCAAAGAGGATTGGCGCGATTGGAAAAAGGTGGGGTCATCGTCAGTCATCGAAAGGGTAAGACCTTACTATACCAATTCAATCCGCGTTATCCCTTTCTTAAGGAATTGAAGTCGTTTTTGGAAAGAGCCTATGATGGATTTCCTCAAGACATACGCGATAAGTATTACGAACAGATGACTAGGAAACGGCCAAGACGCCAAGGAAAGCCTCTATGATTGATTGGGGGAACATTACCTTAAAAGAGTTGGCAGGTTACGTGTCCGAAGGGCTCAGGAAGCGAGGCATTGAGACAATTCTTGTCGGTGGAGCTTGCGTTACAATTTACTCTGAGAATCGCTACCAGTCTTTCGATTTGGATTATGTCACATACGAGGACATGCGCAAAGTTAAGAAAGCGTTGCTTGAAATGGGCTTCGTTGAGAAGGATCGTTATTTTCAGTATCCAGGGTGTCCCTGGTTTGTGGAGTTTGTGTCGCCGCCGGTAGCAGTAGGAAATGAATATGTGCGTGATTTTGGCAGTGTAGAGACTCGCTTTGGTAAGATTAAGCTGCTACGGCCAGTGGACAGTGTAAAGGACCGCTTAGGCACCTACTATCATTGGAATGACAGACAGGGATTAGAGCAAGCGATCAATATTTGTCTGGAACAGAATATCGATCTTTCCGAAGTGGAACGTTGGTCTTCCTCTGAAGGGCATTCAAGCAAATACACCACGTTTCTACAGCAGTTGAAGAAAGCTAACTCAAACGGCTAATTTTTTGTGGGCTAGTGCACCAGGGGTGCACCATTGAAGGAAAATGGCAGTTAGGATTCTCGCCGCAACTGCCTAAATATTAGAATCTCCAGTTACTGGGTACACTTCGAACTTTTGACTGGCTTAGCCTCTCCCAGGAATTTTCAACGCTCTCAAAATTAATAGCTTAAAATTCACTTGAAAATAATGTATCCCAAAAGATACAATAAGGTTATATCGAAGAAATCGAAATTGAACTCTACGAAACTGCCGCCGGCAAGCGTCCCTTTGAGATCTGGATTAAGGAGATCAAAGAGGTCCATACTCGGGCCAAAATTCTGACAAGGCTTGATCGCTTAAAACTTGGAAACTTTGGCGACTGCAAAACCTTACAAGAAGGCGTTTGCGAGCTCAGGATTCATTATGGTCCGGGGATTAGAATTTATTATGGAAAGATTGGGAATAAAGTCATCTTGCTTCTTTGCGGTGGCGATAAAGGCTCCCAAGACAGGGACATCGCAAAAGCAAAGGAGTATTTGAAAGATTATCAATCAAGGGAGATGGGTCATGGCAAGAAGTAAAAAATATCAAGATTTCCTCATAGAGCAACTAAAGGATCACGATGAGGCTGTTGCCTACTTAAATGCCGCTCTGGAAGAAAGCCTCAAAGGCGATGAAGAGTCGCAGCATCTTTTTCTCGTTGCGCTACGAAATGTCGCGGAGGCACAGGGCGGTGTTGGTGCATTGGCTAAAAAAGCACACGTAGGCCGCGAAAGCCTCTACAAAACCCTTTCGGGTGATGGTAACCCTAAATGGCACACCTTAGTGT
>CAYMKI010000252.1:0-2572 GCA_964390695.1 uncultured bacterium | reverse complement strand
CAGTACGAGACAAGCCAGTTGGGCGCGCTTAACTTCGCCTGCGGTTTGCTGCAGCCCTTGTAGCATTTCTATGCGTTGATCTCGATAGATGCAGACAAATTCCTTTACTAGGGCTATCCTTAGGTTAGGGGTAAGCTTCGAGATATCTAACATGAGCTCTTGGTTAGCCTTGAAGCCTTCTGTAAGCTTTGGATGGGTTAGGCATAAAAACAAGGTTTGAATATACCAGCGCAAAAGCCTTTTCTGAATGAATTCATCATTGCTTTTACCGATAGCATTGATGATCCATTCCAAATCTTTTTGTTGCATCTCATAGTAAGTTGCAAATAACGCTACGCTTAAATCGGCTGATGTTAATATATTTTTTGAAGGAATTAAAAATTCTAACAAATATCTCGACTGACTGTCATCAAATATATCCAAATATTTTTGTTTCAAGCTTGCTAAAACTGAAGGGTAGATGATGTTACATAGATCTCTAAAAAAAAACTTTCCTTTTGGGGTGGATAAGTCTAGGTTAAAGTGATAATTTGAGATGTGCTCTAGAGTTACAAAAGGGTTTTGAACAGCGGCAAGCTTAAAGATAATAAGTAGCGCTTCCTGGCCCTCCGAGGAAGTACTATCGATTCTGTAATTAGGTAGGTAACAGGATGTCTGACCCCCATTTTGTTTGGCTACCAATTTGGCTATCTCTATAAGAGCTTTTTGTCCTTCAAGGGTATTGGTCGGAATATCATAATTTTCTATATATTTTGATGTGTAACCTCCATTTTGCTGTGCAGCTATCTTGGCTATTTGAATGAGGGCATTAATCCCTTGAGGAGTCGAATTATCTATACCAAAGTTCCTAATCCGAAAAGATACTGCACCTCCATCCTTTCGGGCTGCATACATGGCAATTTCGATCAGGGCTTTTTGTCCGCTAGAGTTGTTTCTGTCGAATCCGAACTTATCAATCCATAAACATGTTTTGTCGGTATCATTTTCCGCCGATAGTTTTGCAATTTCAAGATGTGCATTAAATCCTTCAGAAGTGGACACGTCAAATCTGTAGTTATTAAGATGGTAGATTATTTCAGCAGAACTATTTTGAGCAGCGCATTTGGCTATCTTCAAAAGTCCTGCGAACCCCTCCCTAGTTGAGGTGTCGATTTTGTAATTTTGTATGTATTTCGATATTCTCTGTTGTTCTTTTGCTTGGCTTTGAGCTTCAAGTAAAGCAATTTCAATTAAAGCCTTTTGTCCCTGTGGGGTAGACGCATCTATATTATAATTTCGTATCAGATTGCTTATTCCAGATCCGCTTTGCGCGGCAATTTTGGCGATTTCAATGTGAACTTGCTGCCATTTTGACGAAAAAGTATGAATTCCAAATAACTGAATATGCTCGGATAGGCTTAAACCATCATTTGCAGCGCAACGTTTAGCGATTTCTATTAGGGCGAATTGTCCTTCTGGTGTGGAGTTGTCAATTCCATAGTTGCTGATATATTCGGCAGTGAATTTGCTATTTTTATGAGTCGATAGCATGGCGATATCGATCATTGCCTTCTGACCTTCAGCTGAGGTTGAGTCAATGCCGTAGTTTTTAATAACTCCAGATATGGAACCCCCGCATTCTAGAGCTGCAGTTTTGGCGATGTGAATTAAAGCCTTTCTTCCTTTCTCGAAGTTATTTAATCTATATTTGTGAATACATTCTGATGTGGCATACCCATTGTTCTTGGCAGATAGCAGGGCTATCTCAATAAGGGCCTCCTTACCTGCATTTGTGGAAATGTCGATGCCAACATCTTGTATATTTTGAGATGTAGTTCTGCCATCGAATTTTGCAGCTATTTTTGCAATTTCAATGCGGGCTTGTTGTCCTTGAAGTGTTGTTGGGTCGAAGCCGAATTTGGAAAGGTTATAGATTATGCATTTAGGTTCAAACTTGGCAATACGTTTCGCTAGTTCAAAAAAAACTTGCCATTGTTGAATAGGTGCTGGATTAAAGCCGCCCTTTCGAATAAATTGTAATGGATCTCCATTAAATACGCTTAATTCCACAACTAAATCAGAAGTCAATTTTTCATCGCACTCTAGACTTCTTAGAAAATCCTTGTAAGGTGTTTTCACATTTAAAATAGGAGTCATTGGAATCTTAGAGGGAGCATCATTTTTTTTTGCTGAGTATTTATTATAGTTCTGCCGGTTATGGGATAATTCAGCTTTGGTTGAATGTATAAACAGACTTTGAATTTTTTTATATTTGTTTGAGGATGAGCTATGTCGTTGTCGAGGTGTGGAAGAGTAAGCTCTATAATGAAACAATCGGTATCGGGTAAAAGGCTGTATCATACAAGATCTTGGGTTGTTAATTTACTAAGGTGAACGTTTTCGATGATGTAAGAACCTTTTTGTATCCCCCTCAGGGCATCGACATATTCAAAGGGCACAGGTTTATCTTTGGCCACGATTTTATGAGGATAGGGAGTGGTTGTGAAGCCGGGTATCTTGTCTTCCATGACCAAAAGCGGAACCTCCAAAGCAGCAGCTTTTTTTAATGCTAGGTTTCTCAGCAATACGGGAT
>CAYMKI010000251.1:0-2574 GCA_964390695.1 uncultured bacterium | reverse complement strand
TGTGTCTTTGTGTCTTTGTGTTGAATTGCTGCCATGACTTGTGGGTAAGGATCAGCATTTAGGGTTACCTGTCCCTGAAAGAGTCTTATAAAGGCTTTCTCTTCCTACGTGAGCTTTTTTGGCTAAGGCACCAATACCACCTTGTGCTTCAGCAACATTACGTAAAGCAATGAGAAAGAGTTGTTGAGATTCTTCATCACCTTTTAGGCTTTCTTCTAAGGCGGTATTTAAATTACCCAGCTTAAGGCGATCTAATTGGAGAGCGGTGAGTTAAATAGTGGATTTATAGGTGCTAAAGGGTTGAAATTGTTGGGTGACCGGATCGTAGGCGAACATCTGTGCAGAAGAAATCCTAAAAAACCAGCCGTGCAGCCGCAGTGTGCCAGCTGACAACCGGCTCCTTACAGCAGGGTAGGTACGCAGATTTTCAAGTGCAAACAATACATTCTCTTCGGCGGCAGCTGTTGCGCGTGCATCTGGATCGGCTAAGTGCTGGTAATTGTGCTCTATTAACTCTTGAACAGGAAGAGCCAATTTTAGCCATTCCCGTAGGTGCGGCGTGGTTTCCGGGGTTGGCAAGCCTTGTAGCAAGGCCATCATCGCTCCGCACTGCGAATGTCCGCACACGACAATATCGCTGACTCCCAGACTGTCAACGGCAAATTCGATGGCAGCTGCAGTGGAATTAGTCTTGCCAGCCAAGGTTGCCGGAGGCACAATATTACCCACATTTTTTACAACAAATAGGTCGCCAGGTTGGCTTTGGGTGATTAACTCGGCTAAAACCCTAGAGTCGGAGCAGGTAATAAAAAGAGTGTGGGGATGCTGTCCCTCCCGAGATAGACGGTGGAAGAGCTCTTTGTATTGCCCCAGCTCTTCCATTTGAAATTTATGGATGCCAGCTATCAGATGCTGCATATGAAAAATTCCCTTGATTTAGCTAACTGCTGATACTCAGCAGAAGAAGGATAAGAAACTGGATTATGAAGAGTCGTATACAGGAACCATACGTACCGTTTTGTGGAGGTCGGGTCGCAAGACCCGAGCTGATCGATTCAATCAACTTCTTCCCACCAAAATTTTTGCTCATTAAGCGGGCTCAAAGGTTCCTCTGAATCTTTCGACATGGTAGTGGGGGTGGGGGGCTGAGCACTTACCTCTGGTTCGATCAAACACCTCACCTGTTGTGCTGGCAAATGGATCTTAGTGTGCTTGTGTGTGACATTGAACGCTTCTATCAAATCCGTATGAGTTTCGCTATATTGATTGGCTATCTTAAGATGATAGAGATGCACGATCAAATCTACAACAAGTAGGATAGGACCACAAAAAATCATCGCCACTCCTCTCTCTCTCCACTCTACAGCATTATTTGGACTGTACTTATCAGAATGAAATGCGTGCGCAATAGCCACAGCACCAGCAATAACATTAATTACAGGAATATATCCGAAAATTTTAAGGATATTCGGCAGCTGTCTTATATATTCATTTCGAATGAGCTGTGCTTTGGGGCACTTTTGAGCAATAAGGTTTTTTTCTCTTAACTGACAAATAGCCACTTTCGCAATACTTTCGGTATCCCAACCAAATGCATAGCCCAGATACAGCTGATTAACCATAATTTTTACCTTACATACGCCATCTGCGAGTTTGTTCACATCATTAAAATAAAACGCGATAAAAAGGATTTCCTGAGAGAGGAAGCCAGGACAAACTGTTTCACAATACCGGTTTAACATTCAACCATTATTTTGGACTATTTCATAAGATCGTCAAGTTCACGATTTACCTCAACTTTACGAGCAGTTGCTATTTCTATGCCCTGTGATTGTAGCTCTAAGTATTTACAAATCGATCGAGTTGTGTCAGAATGAAGTTTTTTTTCGTTTCGTCTATGCCACACCCCCTAGCTCTGGTACTCTATGCATGCCTTTATAAGCCGGTTTTCTTCCTTTACTTACCTGAACTTAACCCAATTTTTGGTGGCCCTCAATGATAATATCTACAAGTTGTTGATTGTTTTTTTTCTGATCCAGTTGGAAGGGATTGAGGCGAGCCATCAAATATTAGCCTCTACCGGAGCCACCTTTGTTATTCCTTTTCTATTGTTTTCTGCGGTTTCCGGAATTTTGGCGGATCGGTTCAGCAAGAGAGATATCATTGTGACGACCAAAATTCTCGAATTGGTGATCATGGGCTTTGCAGTTTGGGCCTTTGCTTTTGAAAGTAAATGGGGCTCTTATGCAGTTTTATTTTTGCTGGCTACTCAAAGCGCTATTTTTGGGCCCTCGAAGTATGGAATCGTACCGGAACTGGTCTCGACCGAGAAAATTTCCAGGGCCAACGGGCTGATGACTTCCCTGACGTTTTTGGCGATTGTCCTGGGAACTTTTTTAGCCTCTTTCCTCAGTCAAATTACGGGTAGGAATTTTATTCTTTCCGCCATTTTCTGCACGTTTATAGCCCTTATTGGGTTAGTTGCCAGCTTTTGCATTGAAGAGACTCCCCCCTCCGGATCCGTAAAAAAACTTGAATTTTTTTTTCTAAGGGAAATTTATAACACTTTAAAGG
>CAYMKI010000250.1:1646-2583 GCA_964390695.1 uncultured bacterium | reverse complement strand
TCGTAACAAGGTAGCCGTAGGGGAACCTGCGGCTGGATTACCTCCTTTCTAAGGAAAAGATGCCTATTGTTCAGCTCGCTAAACTTAGTCATCATCACCTTACAATCACTTCGCCACTTGCGCCTAGATGCTCTCACAAAGATAAAATAAAAGCCCCGGCAGAAATGTAGGGGCTTTTGTTTTTTCATGCAATTGACACACAATATATTACTTATTTTATATCTTTATTTGAAATGTCACACTCAAACCTGAGGCCTTTCGCTATAGTTATCTAGATCTAGCACACAACTAGGAGGTTCTATGGCCGATAATAAACCAGAAGATAAACGGGTAAAAGAAGCCCAAGACATAGTCGCTGGTATCAATAGCAGACGAAAAGCAGAGTGGGACGCATTACCAGAATCTAAAAGAGTACAAATTACCGAGCATCGCGCTCCTTATGACCGAACTGTCGAACAACGCGCGCGCGATAATATTATCGCATTAAAAGGCAATGAAGGACTGTTTCTGGATTTTATTAAGGCACAAGAAAACATGCATCTTTTAGGCTACGAACTGCTTGGAAAAAAATATGACCCGACTCTTCCTATCGACTACCAACGCACAGTAAAGGTAGTAGAGGGTGAAGAAGTGAAAAAGAAAAAAATCCCTTTTACTGATGCACAAGAAGCCAAACTACAAAAGGCAGATGCAACTCTTTCTAAAGCAGAGGACCTATTCCACCATAAAGTCAGGGAAGACTCTGTGACTAGGTTTGACGACGTAGGATACCCTACTCCATGGCTAAATTTTATATCAGACGCAAAAGCCGAAGCGCGCCGTCATTATGAAACAAAAGTCCCAGAAGCAGCAAAGGAAGAAAAGAAAGAGGCAGATAAACCCGAAACGAAGGAAGCGCTCCCACTTCGACTAAATTTTAGCGCTCCGATGGATGTTC
>CAYMKI010000250.1:0-1636 GCA_964390695.1 uncultured bacterium | reverse complement strand
GAAATTAGCGGTTCTCTTGCGCCATCAACTAAGGGACTTCCGAACCCCTCCTTTTTGCTGAAAGCATAAAAAGCTAGCTTACAACAAAAGCCTCCGAGAAATCGGAGGCTTTATTTATTTAAAATTTAGCTTTTCATTATTTCCTTTAAAGGCACAGTTCTGGCTCATAATAATAAAAGGCCCTATGTGACGTCGCACGTACGCGTTGAGACTATTTAGAAATTCACCTTATTCATTTTTCCCATTAACCAAAAATTTCCCTTTTCCCCCTATAACACCCTCATCCAAATGCATCACCGTCGCATTTGTTCGTCAACCGTCATAACTCGATGAGGTCCCCATGCCCGCTACCAACGCTCAAATCGCTCAAGCGTTTCAAACCTTCCAAGAGGAAGATGCAAAATTCGAATCCGGAAACAAATCCGCCGGCACCCGCGCCCGCAAAGCGCTGATGGACATCAAAAAATTGTGTGACACGCGCCGCAAAGAAATTCAGGCGGCTAAAAACGAAGACTAGTATTTCGTCTTAAGGCTTTAAAAACCCCGCCTTGTGCGGGGTTTTTTTATGCCGTTATGCAGCAACCGTCCCCTCGCCTTCATCTTTATGCTCCCCTAACTCTCCCCGCCCTGAATTGGTACGGCTTTCCTATATGTCGCACGCTACTGTCACTTCATCGCCGATGGCACACTTTCTAAAGGGTCCAGCAGCGGTTTTTAGAAAACATTCCTATTCATGGAGAAGTCTTATGACCAACGATCGTTTCAATGCTCAAAACCAAAACCAAGATGCAGCAAACAAAACCGGCATGAAGCCACAACAAGGCCAAAAAGAAGGCCAGCTCGGCCAGAACGAAAAAGGCCGCGCTAGCGAATCTACTCCCGGTTCCAGCGACATCCGCTAATTTCTTTTAGCGCATTTAAAAAAAGGGCCCCGGAGCAATCCGGGGCCTTTTTCTATACCTAACCCATTAAAATAATTGACATTTATCTGCAAGACCGCCAATTTACTAAATATTTCTTTTTATAGATAATATTATAGTCTTATGGCCGGTTTAGATAACATCCCAAATGCGTCTGAGCGTATAGAGCAATTACTCGTACATACGCTCAGACTAAAAGACGCAATTACCAAGCCATTTCCTGAATTAAGCACTCAATTAGATTCTGTTAGTGCTTCTCTTAAACATGTCCAGTCTGAAACATCACCTGCTAGCTCAGCAAATGGATTGTGTGACTTATTAACTACATTATACGATACGCTCAGCGCTATTCAGGAACAAATACCGTTAAAAATATCTAAGGCGCAGGGTCCTGATAAACTATTACTGCAGAAATCTTCTGCCAAAATTGCTCCCCTTCAAAAACAAGTCGGCCAATTACGCAAAGATGCAGGCTATCAAGATCCCGCCAGTGCAGAGCGAAAGCTCGTAACGAATGGCGCTATATTGGGTAAAGTCTCTCAACATGAAGTTGATTTACTACGCAACCTATTAATCGAAATATTCTGCGATGATCTTGCCAAAGCCATTGACCAGGGGAAATTACCCCTTACACGCATGCAAATACAGCGCTACGGCAGTCAAACCCTAAGTGATCACGCAACATTCGCTTATGATTATTTACGCCGTCCCCACGA
>CAYMKI010000249.1:0-2594 GCA_964390695.1 uncultured bacterium | reverse complement strand
CTTCTACATCTCCTGATTGCATGGGCAAAAATCTTTGTTCTGCTTTTTTTCCCAAACTGTTTTCAATCAACTCAATGAGTAAGGATAACGATTCCGGGTGATGATTGCCTAGATTAAAAATTTCACTATGACTTTCCAGATCCACAGCAGCTGTTATTCCCTGCACAATATCATCGATATAAGTAAAATCACGGCTCATTTTACCATAATTATAGACGTCGATGGGACGGTTTTCCAGGATGGCTTTTGTAAATGAAAAATAGGCCATGTCAGGTCTTCCCCAAGGACCATACACAGTAAAGAATCGCAATCCGGTGACAGGAATTTTGTAGAGATGGTGGTAGCTTTGGGCCATGAGCTCATTGCTTTTTTTTGTGACGCCATAGAAGCTTGCCTGGTGGTCTGTGCGGTCATTTTCGGAGAAGGGTGTTTTTATGTTAGTTCCGTAGACTGAGGAAGAAGAGGCGTAAGTCAGGTAGAGGTGGGGATGTTTTCGGCATAGTTCCAGGATGTTTAAAAATCCGTTGATATTGGCTTCAATATAGGCTTGTGGATTGACTAAAGAATAGCGAACCCCCGCTTGTGCGGCAAGGTGCACGACGTGGGTGATTTGATGTTTAGTGGTCAGTTCGTTTAAGAGATCGGAATTAAGAATATCGCCGTTGATGATCTCGATGTCATTTTTTTTAAGTTGACCAGCTCTATCATGTTTCAGTTTAGATGTATAGTAATCATTAAAGTTGTCCAGACCAATAATAAAGTCGTTGCGGCCATTTAAATGACGACAGAGATGGTAACCGATGAAGCCGGCAGCCCCGGTGACTAGGATGCGTTTAGTCGAGTTTTTTTTCATTTTTTAAGACCAAATTTTTTGGTAAAGCGATCATTCCTAAAAAAACAGCAAACCAGAGGGATGTTAAGCGGATAACTAGAGTTGCTGCTACAGCCATGGCTGTAGGGATATTTTGTAAGGTCAGCAGTTTTAGCATGGTTAATTCCGCGCCGCCGAGTCCGCCGGGCAATAACGTAATCCCTCCAATAACCAGAGAAAAGGCATAAATGAAAATAGCAGTTAGAGGAGAAATTTCAAAGCCTAATAAATGCACAATATACATTAGAGCCATGGCTTCAACCGTCCAGGCGACGATTCCACAGATTAACGAGGTCACCAATGCTTTTGGTGTGTAGCAGCACCTGAATGAATCGATGGTCTCAAGAAAAAAATCGATGGTATGAGCGAATTTCTGGGGCAGAATTTTTTTAGCTAAATTTTCTAAAGCTTTGAGCCAGGAACGCTTATTGATGGCGATCAGGAGGAAGCCGATCATAGCTGCTACAATGAAAAGAATCGGACGTGCCGCAGGGTAGAGCCAGAGTCCGGCACTTGCCAAAATTGTGACTGCAAGAAGATCGGATAGGCGTTCAGATAGAAAGGCACCAAAGCTTTTGCGGAAAGGAACCCCATAATCCTTTAGGAAGACCCCTTTGATGGCTTCTCCTGTTTTTCCAGGAGTAGTTGTTAGGGAGAAGCCGGCCATGAAGATGCGAAGACTTTGCAGCCAAGGAACGGAGTATCCGAGGATTGAGAGAAAATAGTGCCATCTGAGGAAGCGCATGGCGTAGTTTATCAATGAGAGCGTTAGGGCGACGGAAATTCCTAAGGGGCCCACTTGCTTAATGGCGCTGACGACATTTTCCCATCCTGCCCAAAGGGTGAACAGAAAATATCCTAGGATGCTTAATAAAACAGTGTAGAGGACGATCTGGAATTTCCTTCCATTGATGATATGCTGGTGAAGCTGAATCTCTTCTTTTTGTTTTTCTAACATGAAGTAAGGAAAAATATTATTTGTTTTTACAATTTCTTTAGTACCTCTAATATAATTGAGTTTTGTTTTTATTACTATGCTCGACTTTAGCAAATTTTCATGTAACTTCTCAATAAGTCATGGTAAGATGGCTGCCTTCGCAAGCTCAGGCAACCGTCCCTACCATGACTTATTGAGCAGTTACGATTATAATCTGTAAGATTCATAATAAAGAATACAATACGTGTTTATTATTAAAAATTTACTAATTTATGACATTATTATTCTTTTTATTTTGAATTTTGTACACTATTATTTATGTAACAAGGCTGATATTTCTCAGATTTGAGAATATTTTTTTGTAGGTGTTTAGCATTGACAAATTCACCCATGCTAAATAGCATATCGACTTCTAATTGAATTTATTTTTGATAAAAAATAGTTACCACCTTAATTTTTTAGGAAAGTTGATGAAAGGAATTGTATTGGCCGGCGGAAGCGGCACACGTTTGCATCCCCTCACTCTAGGTGTTTCTAAACAGTTGCTTCCCATATATAACAAGCCCATGATCTATTACCCGCTTTCTGTGTTAATGTTGGCTGGCATTCGCGAAATCCTTATCATCACTACACCTGAAGAACAACAGCTCTTTAAGCGGTTGTTGAAAGATGGTTCTGATCTTGGAGTTGAATTCACTTATGCCGTCCAGGAAAAGCCCAATGGATTAGCGGAAGCTTTCATTATTGGAAAGGAATTTATCGGAACGAGCCCCGTTTGTTTAGTGC
>CAYMKI010000248.1:0-2623 GCA_964390695.1 uncultured bacterium | reverse complement strand
ATTTATGGCTCCGTTCATTTAAAAAACGATTAATCAAGCACAATCATTTACTGTTAATTATTTTCAAATTTTATAAAACAACTTTTATTAAAAAACAATAAAATTTAGTAATTATTTAAATTAAAATTATTAATATTACATTCCTTACTTTTTTTGCTGAGTCTTTAGATGACTTTTCATCTTTTGTATCTATAGGATTTTCTGATTTTTCGTCTGGTTTCATCGGATTAAAGATATCATTATTTTCATTGCCTGGAACTTCATTATCCATTGCGTATTGCGCCAAAGCTGCACTTCCGCCTACCGCAGCAAGGGCCACAGCCAGCTTAAGTTCAGTTGCAGCGTATTTACCCACTATGCCGATCAGGTGATCTCCCTTAATTCGCAAATTTTGTGCAACAGATTCATTTTTGAAGTAATCTGCAGCATAAGCACCAGCTTTTGCACTAGCACCTGCACCTATTAAAACTGAATTGGCAGCGGCCATTACCCCTAAGCAACCTACGGCACCTTATGAAATGGCTGTGAAGGCATTATTCATCGAAATTTCGATTTATGCTTCCGTTCATTAAAAAAACGAATCAAAATTATTATTTATAATTAACTATTAATATAATTGATAAAGTATTAATTATTAAAAAATAATAATATTTATTAATTTAAATTATAATTACTGACAATATGTTTTACACAGCATGCCAAAACGACATCCCTATTTTTTTTCAGACTCAGCCATTGCATGGGAATGACTATTTAATGTAAATTTCCCATTCATTTTAAACGACGAGAGGTTGGATGTCAGAATCTGCATTATATGAAGCACTTCACCCCGAAACCGCAACTACAGCGTTGTCAGATCAAAAATGTTCCCCCATGATGCTGCAATGGCATGCCTGCAAAAAAAAAGCTGGAGAAGCGCTTCTTTTCTTTCGGATGGGAGATTTTTATGAAGCCTTTTATGACGATGCTGTTCTTATGGCAAGGGAGCTGGAGCTTACTCTAACCAAGCGTCAGGATATTCCAATGTGCGGAGTGCCGCATCACACGAGTGAAGGGCATATCGATAAATTGGTTAGCAAAGGGTTTCGTGTCGCTGTTGCCGAGCAAATGGAAGATCCACGCGAGACTAAGGGATTGGTCAAACGGGATGTTGTGCGCGTGGTCACCCCTGGTACAGTCATCAATTCTTCATTGCTCTCAGAAAAGAATAACAATTACCTGGCAGCCGTGACTCAAGTCGGCCAACTTTTTGGTCTGGCTGTGCTTGATTTAACAACAGCTGAATTTCGTGTGATTGAACTTTCGAACGAGCAAGAATTATTCAATGAGATCTATCGTATCCAACCCTCAGAACTTGTACTCTCTCCAAGAATACAGGAAAAACAGCGCCATCATTTCGATGACCTACGCAAAGCTTATGATTTTATCATTAGTTCGCATGATGACTGGCGTTTCGAACATCAGACAGCCCACAATTTTCTCACTCAACATTTAGGTGTTAAAACGCTGGATGGATTTGGCTTGAGGGGCATGGTAGCTGCGATCAATGCTGCAGGCGGCCTTTTGAGCTATTTGCAAGATATCCTCTGTTTATCCCTCGCGCATGTTCAGGAAATCCAGTCTTATTCCACCTCTCACTACATGTGCATCGACCGATCAACGAGGCGTCACTTGGAATTAACAGAATCACTCACTGTCAGTTCAAGACGTAATACTCTGTTGAATGTGATGGATAAAACTAAGACTCCAATGGGAGCGCGACTTCTACGCCAATGGATCAACCAGCCTTTGCTTGATGTTGAGGAGATAAAAAAACGTCAAGAGGCCGTGCGGGCAATATACACGCATTCACAACACTGCCAGGAGTTTGGAAAACAGTTACAGAATGTCCGCGATATTGAACGACTGATCATGAAAATCTGTTCTGGAAACGCCTCTCCGCGCGATTTAGTCGCCTTGAAAAATTCTTTTCTCCCCGTCCCCTTTCTTAAAAATACGCTGCGCCATCTGTTGAACGGATCTGAATTATTGACCCTTGATGAAAGATCCATTGAAGCGCTACCTGAAATGGTGAACCTGATTGCGAGCGCCCTTGCCGATGATCCTCCCCTGCGATTAAATGATGGAAATGTCATCCGCGATGGATTTAGCAAGGAATTGGACAACCTCCGTGAAATTAGCCGCGACAGCAAAACATGGCTGACGCGTTATCAGGATGAGCTCAGGGAAACAACAGGGATTCGGACTTTAAAAGTCAGCTTCAATAAAATGTTTGGCTATTACATTGAAGTGAGCAAGGGACAGGCAAGTCGGATGCCCGACAGTTTTCAAAGGCGCCAGACCTTAGTCAACGCCGAGCGCTTCATCACACCTGAGCTTAAAAACTATGAAACAAACGTAATGCATGCCGAAGAGCGTATTATAGCTATTGAATCGGAACTTTTTACTGAATTAAAGAATCAAATCGCCTCTTTTGGTGCACGAGTACAACGTACTGCACAGTCAATTGCACGTGTAGATGTCTTGCATAGTTTGGCAGTAATTGCAAAGCAATATGATTATGCACAACCTATTGTAGATGATGGCACCATGTTACAAATCAATGGTGGCAGGCATCCTGTGA
>CAYMKI010000247.1:0-2623 GCA_964390695.1 uncultured bacterium | reverse complement strand
GGCTTGCAAAGCCCTAATGTTACAGCCCAGGTCGAGCGGAGCGAGGCCTGGGAGGCAATAAAATAAAACATTGAGTCCTGAAAGGACGACATAAATCAATTCGCCTTTAGTGGTAAAAACGAGATGCATAATTATTAATAATGTCGTCCTTTCAGGACTGTGCATATTATTTATTGCTACTCAGGCCTCGCTCCGCTCGACCTGGGCTGTATTCTTAGGGCTTTTCAAGCCTGTATATTATCGAGCCTGCTTTTTTTTTGTTAGAAACATTTTTTTTCATCTAAAATAAGTACACACTATAGAGGCCCTGTGCGAAGCACATGCCTGAACGTCGGCAGAAAAAAATGTATAAATTAAATTGAAGGGATTTCGGGATGGATTTATCATGCACTCTAACAAACCCAAGATAGGAGATTACGTATGGATGTCCCCAGCACCTATTCCCGCGATGTTTACTCTACATTTAAGCCTGAGTTAATGCACGCTCAACATCCCGATCTCGTAAAGACGTTTACCGAAATTATGCAGCCGGGAAACTGCTCGGATGACGGGTTTTTAGCTCCCGGGCAAGATCTGGTGGAAATTTGCCAGAAAGACGCCGAGATACTCAAAGCCCTCGGCATTACGCATGCGCAAATTGCCGATCGTCTAGAGGCTGTAATTATGAAAGCTAATTACTTATTCCAAGAGAATAAATCTGTTAAATATCGTTCACCCCAGGCTGTAATTGAAGGCAAAATCGGCGTTCCGAGTTATTTGGGAACAAATGGAGAACAAGAATGTCCTTTCAGTATAGATGGTAAAGATCCCTGTGGGACAGGATCTAGTATGATAACCATTATCAACCTGGCATCGAAAAAACGCTTAGAGAATATCACAGAATTACATGCGCATTTGGTTAGGGATCATCATTTTTTCGAAGGCAATCCTTCCTATAGGCTGGATCCTGAGCTGGCGATCGAAGTACTTGGTCTAGAGCCTAATGTGGATTACAAAATCAAAACGATAACTGAAAAGGTGTGGAGGGAATATGGTTGTTCAACAAGTTTTAACCAAGAGAATTTGCAGGCAGCAAAAGAGCATCAAGTCAAATCCTTAGTTTCTGAGGGAGGTGGGTTTGAGGCCTATCTCCTTCCTTATTATAGCTGGAGTACCTATAAATATCGCGGACTTACAAATAGGCAAAAAATTGAGAAGATAGGGTTGGAGAAAAGCAAAACTGCAGAGCAGATTCAGCAGGATATAGATCGATTTATTAAATCAGAAGCTATGTGCATGCACCTAGACGGTTCGCCAATAAGATCGAGATTGGATGAGCCCGTGTGGAGGTCAGATGGGCAACAATACCTGCATGTATTCAAATTCAAGGATTTAAAGGACAGTGATAAAAAATACACCCTAGAGGATGTGTCCCTTCCTGTAAAACAAATTAATGATTCAGCGTTTAATATTTTTAAGATACATTCGAATGTTTATCCACTTTTAGAACCCACCGATCGTATTGAAGAGGTTAAAGAGGATTAAGTCCTATTAATTGTATTGAAGGGATTTCGGGATGGGTTTATCATGCCCTTTAACAAACCCAAGATAGGAGATTACGTATGGATGCCACTACCAATTATTCCCTCGAATTTTATTCTACATTTAAACCGGATTTAATGAACACTCAACATCCCGACCTTATCGGGAAGATTTCGCAACGTATGCAGCCGAATGGCTGGTCGCAGGTGGGATTTTTAGCTCCCGGGCAAGATCTGGTGGAAATTTGCCAGAAAGACGCCGAGATCCTCAAAGCCCGCGGCATTACGCATGCTCAGATTGCCGATCGATTAGAGGCCGTGATTATGAAGGCCAATCATCTGTTCCGCCAATTGCAAGATCTCAAACAAGGTGAAATACCTCAAGCCATCATTGAAGACAAGTTGTGCGTCCCTTCCTATATTTCCACAATGGGTCACCAAGAATGTCCTTTTACACAGGATCCCCAAAAAAGAAGTACCATTTGCGGTAAAGGATCCAGCATGATCACGATTATCAACCAGACATCGAAAAAACAGATAGATAACATCACAGAATTACATGCACATTTGATTAGAGATCATCATTTTTTCGAAGGCAAGGCTCCCTATAGGCTGGATCCTGAACTGGCGATCGAAGTGCTAGGTCTCGAGCCGAATAGGGATTATAAAGTCGAAACGGTCAGTCAAGACATATGGTCGACCATCAGAGGCTGCAGTGTGTTGGATGAGGATGCACGGGCTGCGGCTAAACAAGATTGCATAGAGTCGATTGTGGATGAAAATGGCGTATTTGAAGCTTATTTGCTGCCTTATAAAGATTGGAATATATAAAAAGACCGAGCACTCACCAACAGGCAATTTGTGGAAAAAAGAGGTGTGGAGAGGGGTAAAACATCGGAAGAAATTCAGAAGGATCTCGCTACCTATTCCAGTGATTATCTCGATCAACAAGCCTGGACATCGGATGGAGAAAACTATTTGCATATCTTTAAATTCAAAAAAATAACTGACAAGCAAAAAACCTACTCAATAGGCAACGTGAAAATTATCGGCGAGCAGATCGATAAAGAAGTCATGGCTGAAGCTTGCTGTAAAATACGCCG
>CAYMKI010000246.1:0-2666 GCA_964390695.1 uncultured bacterium | reverse complement strand
ATACTTAGGCATTTACCGTTTTTATATTTTTTGGAT
Organism: uncultured bacterium; assembly: GCA_964390695.1. Taxonomy (GTDB): domain Bacteria; phylum Chlamydiota; class Chlamydiia; order Chlamydiales; family Parachlamydiaceae; genus CAWACC01. The sequence continues at coordinate 2,630 of CAYMKI010000246.1, read as the reverse complement.
CTATTCTAAAAATCTCTCATAATCCCGCATTTTCCGAGTTTTGCAATTACCTCTAGATTTTAGTCATTAGGCCAAATTTTTCAAATAAAATCATTAGGATTGTAATGGTATCGACTTCTTTAGAATGTGCTCTTTGTGGAATTTCGGTAGGTTCTGTTTCGGTGCAAGATGATCATGGGGTCTTTTGCTGCCACGGATGCCATGCAGTCTATAAGATATTGGCAGGCAAAAACGAATTGGGAAACTATAAAGATCATCCTCTGTTTCAGCAGGCAGTGCGTGCTGGACTGATCTCCAATCCGGCGCTTTTAGACTCTATACAAAAGGAGAGAATGTCGCTTTCCAAAGAAGAGACATCACGTCTAAACATCGAAGTGCAGGATATGTGGTGCCCTTCCTGTGCAGAAGTCCTCAAGTGGGTCGTATCCAGAGAGAAGGGGGTGACGATGTGTGTGGTGGATTATGCTACGGACTTGGCCCTTATCGAATACGTCCCGAAATACACCTCTAAAGAGGTGATTTTTCAAGCTATCCGCTCTCTGGGATATACTCCTGTGTCTTTAGAGGAAAGAGATAAAGAATCGCAAAAAAGCAGATTCGATTTGAATATGAGGTTTGCCGTGGCGGCCTTTTTGGCAGCCAATATTATGATGTTTGCCTATCCACTCTATTCGACTTATTTCTCCTTTGATGATCAGGGAGTAGGCTCCCTTTTTGCATGGCTGTCATTTGGCGCCTCGATTCCCGTGGTGACATATTCAGCCTGGCCGATTCTAAAGCGCTTTGTGAATAGCTTGAAAATAGGTTTGTTTGGAATGGAAACACTCGTCGTCCTAGGGGTTAGCTCAGCTATGGGTTTGTCCGTATATGAACTGGTGCATGGGAGCAATCAGGTGTACTTCGATTCCATGACTGTGATCATCGCTTTCATGTTGCTAGGGAAAATTATCGAGTCCAAGGCCAAGAATTCGGCAAAACAAACGCTATATCAGCTGCATAAGTCCCTGCCAAAACGCGCAAGAAAACGAGGGGAAGATGGCAAGCAAGATTTTGTGCCTATCAAAGAGGTATGTCTCGAAGACTGTTTAGTTGCACTCACAGGGGAAAAAATCGTCTTAGACGGCATGGTAGTGGAAGGTGAGGGATGTTGCGATGAATCTTTGATATCCGGTGAAGTCTTTCCTGTGACAAAAAATGAGCACTCGCGAGTGCTAGCAGGATCTGTAGTCGTTCAAGGTTGGTTGGCATACAAAGTGACCTCTAGGCAAGAGAGTTCAACCTTACAACAAATCATCTCGCTGGTGGAACAGGAGATAGCAGACAAACCGCAGTATGTTAGGGCGGCAGATGCCATTGTAAGAGGATTTATTCCTTGTATCTTGGTTTTATCCGCAGCAGCTGCTGTCTATGCCTATATAAATCCCTTTGATCCCAGCCAGGCTTTCAATGTAAAGCAAGCTATTATTCGTGCTGTCTCGGTGTTGTTGATCTCGTGTCCTTGTGCAATAGGGATTGCGGCTCCCTTAGCCGAATCGTATCTACTCCAAGCATTAGCAAAAGCTGGTGTCATTATCAGAAATAGAGGGTGTTTAAAGACTTTAGGAAATGAAACGGTATATGCCTTCGACAAGACGGGCACGGTCACGGAGGGGAAGCTTAAGGTTGTCGGCGGATTGGATAATTGCATATCTTACCAGAAAGCGATCTTGAAAGCCATGTGCTCCTATTCAACACATCCAGTATCAGCAGCTATATACCAAGCTATTGAAGAACCAGAAGCCGCATTACATAAAGTTGAAGAGATTGCCGGAAAAGGTCTCAAAGGGATATGCGATGGAAAGAGCTTTTTTTTGGGATCTGAAGACTTTTTATTGCAAATGGGCTATGAGATAGGCCTGGAGCGCTCTCAAGAACAGAAAGATGCTATATTGACTGTCGTCTTCTTCGGTATGCCAGACGGGAAAGTTATCCCTATTTCTTGTGCGGATAAGTTGAAAGACGAAATCATCCCGCTATTAAAGCATCTGAAGCCTGCCAAAACAGTATTGCTATCCGGAGACTCTAGGCAGGTAGTGCAGAAAATAGCCACAGAGAGCGGGTTCAACACCTGCCACTGGCAGATGAGCCCCTTGCAAAAACAGGAATTTGTAAGCCGAATGAGAAAAGACGGCGAGGTAGTTTGCATGATTGGAGACGGAATTAATGATGCTCCTGCATTATCGGCAGCTCAGATAGGGATTTCGGTGCTATCAGCTACGGATATTTCCATACAAGTCTCAGATATTTTTCTGACATCTAACAAATTGTCCGCTTTGCCCACCATAAAGCGTTTGGCTAAAAAAGCCTCGCGCATAATAAACCAAAATTTATTTTGGGCTTTTTTCTATAACCTTATCGGGGTGGCATTGGCTTTTTTCGGATGGCTATCTCCTCTGTTCTCGGCTTTTGCGATGATAATGAGCAGCCTCATAGTCATTCTCAATTCACAAAGAGTAGCAAAATTGTAGGCTCATTAACTTCGTTTTTTTGTAACTATTCAGTACTGTAAAGGGTCTTAATTATGAACCACAGAGCTCACAGAGGGCACAGAGGGGATTTAAACTGCAAGAAAGTAATTTAATATGTTTACT
>CAYMKI010000245.1:0-2697 GCA_964390695.1 uncultured bacterium | reverse complement strand
CGATAGAGGGCGCTGAAAGCAGCTGTCTTGTTCTGTGAGGCACTCATTTGCTGCAGACCCTTTGTGTTATATTCCTCTGTGTGCTCTGTCACGACATACACACAAACACGTAATATTGCGTATTTGTGTGTATGTCGTGATGGGCTCTTTAGTTTTTAATTTATTATTTTATAAGACTTTAAATATTTATATAGGTCTTTAGCACCCTTACAGGGTGCTAAAGATAATTTATACGCTCCCAGGGTGTTGCCTATGGGCTAAAACATTCCAGTCTTGCAGCCTGATATCTGATTGATTTATACGGAATTTCTAATCAGTAAAAGTACCTGTTCAGATACTACTCATCCAGCGCTGGGGGGCTTGAATTGTTAGTGTTAGGTTAGCTGTCTGCGGAGTTATCCTCTTCGGATTCTGCAACAGAATCTGTCGGCGCGGCATTCGACGGGGTCGAAGTTGAACTGGAGGAGTTTGCTGGGGGAGCCTTGTCGGCTTTGGTAGCAGATATAGCTTGGTACAATTGCGGCGGAGTGGCCTCTAAGCGTTTCTTTGCTAAGGCGATGAGTTTATCGGGCTGATTTTTTAATTCTTCTAAATTGGGAATAAAAGACATAAATTCCAAGACTTTTTGGTCTGCCATGAGTTTATCTTTGTAGAATTTTTTTTCCTCTTTTATTTCTTCTTTACGACCCAATCCCAAGATGCTTTGGTCTGGCAGCAAGCCTCCTTCATATTCCACTGAGGCCTCGGCGAAGTGCTCGGCATAAGCGCCGATCAGCGTATTTAAGGACTGCAGATAGGTATAGGCTTTGTCTCCATTCGTTTGATCTAAGTAGAACTCTGTTTTGTTCAGACCTATTTCCGTTTGCAACTCGTCATCCTTTATGAGTTTGAGGAAGGCCATGGCTTGACAACTATCCGCTTTTGCATTGGTAAGGTTGATCTTTATTTTTCTGATACTTTGTTCGAGGCCTTTCAGTGTCTCTTGGATTTCTTGATTCGTTTTTTTGGATCCTTCAGAGGATTTGTTGGCTTCTTGGAGCTCTTTACGACGTAGTGTAGATAACGTTTTTTGCAGGGATAAATTTTTTTCATCCAGCTTCTCTTTGCTCTTGGTGGCTTGCTTTCCATCATAAAAGAGAACTTCTTTAGATACGTTTTTGAGGCTTTTATCTGCAGATGCTTTATCTTCTGAAGAGCCCCCTTGTTTGGCTGTATCGACGATTTTATCAGCTACCGAGTTGAGTTGTGTTTCAATTTGACTTTTTGTGTCTTCGAATGCTTTGATTAATTCCCTATGCGCGGTATTAAAAACTTGTACCTTCTCTTGGAGTGACTCGTCAAATTTATGCAATCCCGAGGTGCTGCTCATCTGTGAGGTGAATATGGTTTTATCGATTTGTTTTTGAAGTTGATAATGCAACACCTCGCAGTTCATTTTCAATTTTTGAGATTGAAGACTCAGCTTGCTTAAATCTTGCTGGATTTTTGCCAGGTCTTCGAGTTTAAAGTCAGAGAGAGAATTTTGAATATCGTTAATTTTGCTTTCTAAATTGGCAAAATCTAGCGATAACTTATATTTTTCGGCTAATTTTTTGGCTATATCTGGGTTATAATCTTTGGGTGCTTTTGGCGGAGCTTCCTCTGTTTTTTCTTCTGCCTTTTCTTTGGATTTTTCTGCTTCGAAATCCCTATTGAATTCAATTTCCTCGTTCTCTAAGGATGGCTCAACCAGTCCCAAGTTCAAACGCATATTTAAGGGCAATGGCGCCGGTGCATTCAATGCTTGGAGGTTGAGTTTTGTGATGGCCTTATGGGTGGTGTTGTGCTTGGGCTTTTCGGCAATGTTTTGATCAATAGACTCAGTTGTCGGTAAATTAAAGCTTAAAGATTCAAGAGGCGGTGGAATTTGATCGCGATGAACATGAAAGGGTGGTGCATGCATGCCGGTTTCTACCTGCTGCATGTCGGGAAATCCGGGGATAGCGGTAGCGGTTTCTGTTGAAGATTGTGTGGTAGAAGATGAGGATGGGGTCGAAGTGCTCGAAGTGCTCGAAGTGCTTGAAGTACTAGAGGATGAGGTATATTCGGTTGTTGAATATTGATTTGAGAGATGTGGATCCATACTCATAAGACCTTCCTTGGTATAAAACATATTATTTATACAATCAATAATAATATTATTATATAATTAAAATAATTTAATTTCAAAATCGTGTGTTTTATAGTGTGTTTTATTGTTTGTCTTATTATAAGCTATAATAAACTGAAAAATAGGATATGCAGGATATAATGGATATAAATTTGATTTTAAGTGAAACCTTGTAAATATCATCTCTACAATCCTGTCTATCCTGCTTATTCTGTTATACATATGAATTGGCGGAAGTGGATTGTGTTTTATGATTATTGACATATTAAACGGCATTATATTGTTAATCTGTGGACTGGGCGTTGTTTAAAATATAATATTTTCTAAATTGGCGCGGCAAAAAAAGTTAGTAACTATTCAGCACTGTAAAAAGTGTGTAAATAGTTGAACCACAGAGCTCACAGAGCCCACAGAGGGGAAAAAACGGCTCATCGTGCAAATGAGTACAAGACAGAGAGAGATGGCTAAAGTCGAGTCAGCGACTCTGCGTTTGAAACCCAACATACTCCAATCGCGTTACAATAAGCGCGCAATTAGAGTATGTTGGG
>CAYMKI010000244.1:1416-2741 GCA_964390695.1 uncultured bacterium | reverse complement strand
CGGCGGGGCGCCCGCCTCGATCGGCTGCTCGTCCTGGGCCGGCCCGATGAAGAAGCTCGCCAGGTATGGCTTCAATGCTTCAAAACAGTTCTTGTCGATGCTGATGTTAAATACAACTTTCCCATGGAGCATATGCCTGGCTTCTGGAATTTTCTCGATAAATTTTCTGCTTGGATGGTGAACACCAAATCCTCATGAGCCATGCATTTTTATTCTCATTGCTGACGAAAATAATACCCCTGTACATGAACATTGGTCTAGGGTATCTTGCTGATAAAGTTCTCAGCACCAATAGGGATACTATTGCAAGGTTGGCCTTTTTTATCATCAACCCCTTGGTTATTTTCAATGGCGTGCTTTATGTAGAGCTGGAACCAAGTGTGCTTTCCTTGCCTCTTCTAACCTTCTTCATTGCATCTTGCCTGTGCCTGCTTTTTTATAAGCTTTCTAAAGGCCTGTGGGAGGATAGCTCTCGCAACTTGGTGGCCTATTCTGCCGGCACCGGGAATTCGGGGTATTTCGGATTACCTGTGGCTTTATTACTGTTCAGCGATGCGTTGGAAGGCGTGTACATCTTGCTTTTGCTAGGGGTTACATTATATGAAAATACCCTAGGCTATTATATCTTGGCCAAGGGGTCGCATCCTGCGAAAGAATGCATTCGCAAGGTGTTGAAGCTGCCTTCTTTATATGCTTTTTTTGCAGCCCTTGCCCTCAACTATTTAAAGGTTCCTATACCGGAAGTTTTCGAAGATTTTATGCAGCACATTAAAGGTGCCTATATTGTGCTGGGAATGATGATCATCGGACTCAGCCTGGCCACTTTACCGCATTTCAAACTGGATATGAAGTTCTTGGGAATGACCTTTTTAGCTAAGTTTTTTGCATGGCCTGTTATGGTTTTAGTTTTCAACTTTTTGGACACGCATATCTTTGGAATATATAGCCAAGATATCCACAAGGCTCTTATGCTGATAGCTATAGTTCCTATCGCCGTCAATACAGTGATAGTCTCTTCCTTACTGGACTCAAAATCCGAAAAAGCCGCCGCTGCCGTTTTGCTGAGCACGCTGTTTGCTTTGGTGTATGTTCCCGTGATGGTCTCTGTGTTCATTAATTGAATTTGAGGGGGTGCTGGTGTTTCTGCGCGAGGCGGTCTCGGACCCGCAAGTACTGGCCATCAAGCAGACGATCTACCGGACAGGTTCGGACTCGCGGCTGATCGACCTCCTGAGAGAAGCGGTGCGCGTCGGGAAAGAGGTGACAGCGGTCGTGGAGCTCAAGGCGCGCTTCGACGAAGAGGCCAACATCAACTGGGCCGAGTC
>CAYMKI010000244.1:0-1406 GCA_964390695.1 uncultured bacterium | reverse complement strand
GGTCCTGGCTATGATCTCTTTACCCAAAATGCTCTATCAATATCTGAAACATAAAAAATACGCTGCAAACTTTCTTTTGCGCATGGGTAGGGATTTCCCTGTAATCCAAAAAAACGGGCGTTGCCTGATATGGATCCACGCTGTTTCATTGGGTGAAACTAAGGTAGCGGCCACCTTGGTCGAAAAAATCAGGCAGGAAACGCAAGACACCCTCATAGTGGTTTCGTCGGTGACAGAAACAGGCCATGAAGAAGCTTTAAAAGCGATCCCACAGGCTGATTATATAGTCTACCTCCCATTTGATTTTTCCTGGCTGATCAAACCTCTCGTACGGCAAGTCCAGCCGGATATGGTCGTCGTATGCGAATCTGATTTCTGGTACAACTTTTTGAGCAGTGCAAAAGAAAATCATGCTTCTATTGTCGTTGTAAACGGAAAAATTTCCCCCAGATCTCAATATAGGATGGAGAAATTCTCTTGGTTTGCGCAGCATCTATTCGCACCCATAGATTATTTTTGCGTACAAAACCGCCATTATGCACAGCGCTTTCAAAGCGTAGGCATCCCTGCAAATAAAATAGCTGTGACTGGAAATATGAAGTTCGATGGCACCACATCCGTATTGTCGCTCGAAGACCTGTCCACACTTAAGAAAAAACTCGGTATACAAGCGGATGATCTGGTCTTCGTTGCCGGTTCCACACACGATCCTGAAGAAAAAATCGTCCTCGCAGCCTATAAGCAGCTAGCGTCACAATTTCCGAATCTCAAGGTTCTCCTGGTGCCTAGGCATCCCGAACGATTCAATGAAGTGGCTCAACTGATGGAAGAATGGGGTTTAGACTACCAGCGCTATACTAAACTCGACAGCAGCCGCCGTTCAGCCATTATTTTGATAGATGCCATGGGAGTGTTGAAGCACTGTTATCAATTAGCTACCGTGGCTTTTGTGGGGGGGAGCTTTACACCTAAAATCGGTGGCCACAACATCTTAGAACCTGCCTCATATGGTGTGCCGGTACTGTTTGGACCGTATATGCATCAACAGCCTGAACTGGTTGAATGGGTGGCAGAGTACGCTTGCGGCTCTCAAGTGGAGCAGGATTCATGGGTAAGTGAGCTGCAAAAACTGCTATCAGATCCAGCTAAAAGAAAAAAACAGGGTGAGGCTGGAGTGAAAATGATGTCGGAATTGCAAGGTTCCGTGTCCAAAACCTGGAACTGTATCAAAGAATTTGTTCCTCCACAAGCTATCAAGGGTGCACATATCCAAAGTTGAGACTTTTTTTACCGATTTTGTTTGTGATTAATAACGTAATTTGTTAGTATTGATATTCGATGTTAACCTAATTGACGCGGGGTGGAGCAGGGGTTAGCTCGTTGGGCTCATAACCCAAAGGCCGGAG
>CAYMKI010000243.1:0-2741 GCA_964390695.1 uncultured bacterium | reverse complement strand
CTGGGAATGATATACTAGTTACCTATGATATTAAACTGTGTTACCTATGAAGTTGAATAAGAGGATTTTATTAGTGATTTTTTACTCTTTCTCGAACCAATTCAGTTGGATTTTAGAGAAATTTCTCTCTGTGTCAAGGCTTCCCTTCGGCTCGCTTCGCTCGGCCTTGACACCTCAAGAAATTTCTCTTTCATCCCCCTTGAAATTGGTTCTTTGAAAGAAAAAAAATCAAGATTGTGTTACCTATGTTGGTGAACTAAGTGTTACCTATGTTAGTGATCGTACAAAAAATTTAATGACCCTATGAGCATCATCTAAAATCTGATGAACCTCAATTGTAGCTCCAAAAATTAGTGAAGTTTTCCATGCTTTGCGTCTTTGCGCCTTTCGCCGCTTTGCGTTTTTTTTAATTTATGTAACGACTTCGTATTTGTGTATATCATATCCAAATCGAATGTGGGAGCATGCACTAAAATTTAGGTTATTCAAGAAGTTTAATTATATTAAAATTGCTGAAGTTAAATAATAAATTATATAATAAAAAATAATTGTGTTTTATAATAATAATTAACGGGTTGTTTTTTTATTGTTTTAGTAATTACAAATTTTTGTGTATGAAGTTGTAAATGGAAATTAACCAAAGAGAACACCGAGACCACAGAGGAATTAAAGCTTGGAGAAATCTACTTAAACTAGCGCTTCTATATAACTTTCTTAGTGTTATGTAAATCAACTAGTTATGATGTCTCTCAGTAATGAATAGTGAGATTTGATTATGTGTTAATAAAGAGAAATTTAAATATAAAGTTTGTTTTTGTAAATTATTCAAGGAGGAATCGTATTATGGATGCAACAAACAGTGGTGTGTTTAATATTTCGGTACAAAATCATGGGGTGAATTTAAATATAAATTCCGAAACCGGTGAGTTATTACTTCAAAACAGATCGGACTTGTCTAGTTTGTCAATTAAGGATCTGATGGAGTTTAAAAAAAACTTGAGTGATGCTTTACATGCGATCGAAGACAAGAAATTTTGGTCTGGGAAAGTCACAACAGCTAATTTGCAGGGCAATTCTAAGGTTATAGCCGATCAAGTGAAACAGTCTGTAGACCACATAATATCTAGAAAGAATATATTTGATAGGGGGTTGACACACTTTAAGGGCGGTATTGGCGAACAGCGTCATGAAGTAGTCAAAAAAAGTGTTGAGCATCTCATGGATGAAGTAGATCATATGATTAAAGCTCAAGAGCATTTGAAAGGCATACATGACAGAGAAATCAATTTTACAAAACAATTGAAGTATGTCTTTGAGGGTAAAGTTCAAAGTGATGCAACTACAGCCACTTTCAAGTTTGGATCTGTGGGCATGGATGCCCATAGATATTTGGAGAAGGATAATTTGGTACTGGAATTCAAGGGATTTCCTTTTACGCCGAGGGTCAGCCCTCAGGGTTTGACAGGCGAGGAACTGGTAAAGGAACGCACGTTGAGTTTCTTCCACAATGTGTATCAAATAGCTTATGGTCCAGAGGAAGGAAAGAAAAAGCTAGAGGCATTTGAAAAAAAAATGGAGACGGTAACAGATGAGAATGGATATGCCAAGTACTTGAAGGAGGAGATCGAGCAATTAACCAAACTCGCGCATCCTGGAGATAAAACGGCGTGCTTATTGGTTTTTGCTGCTTTGGATCAGCGGATTAATTTGGATTTGGGTAGTCTTTTGGTTCCCTCTTTTCTCGACTTGATATCTTCAATTGAAATAGAGAAGAGTGAGGGTAAAGTGAGCGGCAATATCCAGGACTGTGAAAAGAAAATTGTGGTGACCGCCTTGCCTAATGGTCGTGTTCAACTGACAAGATCGGCACAGTTTGATATTGGATTTGATTCAGATACCGGGGGAGTCTCTAAGGGCCAGGGGTATTGGGAAATAGAAAAAAAAGAATATAGGCCCCTAGCATTGTTTGAATCCACGATATCCCTGGAAATAGATCCCAAGCTGGGCTCTTGCGTAAAAGTAGAAGGCTCAAAGAAAATTATACAGAAATCTGATGCAAAAAGCCGACTGGCCGCTCAAGGTCTAGGTGCCAAATTAGCCAAAGGGGCAGTGGAGTTAAACCTACCGGAATTGGGGCAAATCCCTGTGATAGAAGAACGTGTACGTCCAAAGTTAGCTGATATATTGAAATCTAAAACACCCCAACAGTAGGCGAGTGCTTGATGCAATGGCAGGTTTGGATCTAATTCAACACTATTTCGTCATATTCACAGGAATATGACGACTATAGTTTGTACTTTTTTTTTATGGTAGATAGTTTGTTTTAAATTTAAGAGGAGGCTCGATAATATACAGGCTTGAAAAGCCCTAAGGTTACAGCCTTGTCATTACCCATTTTATTAGAAAATTAATTATAAGATATCCTTATTGCTTCAAGTTCAACGCAGAGGGCACGGAGGCACAGAGACGCGGAGTAAAGGCATAAGAAACAACAACTTAAAATTGCGCGCGAAGCGCACAATTTTAGCTCTGCCATTCAAACCCGCCGGGTTTGAATAAACCCTCTGAGCATCAGCGACTCTGCAAATCTGTGTTTGAAATATAAAACGAAGATCCAAGTTATTTCACGATAGAGGGAGCTGAAAGCAGCTGTCTTGTTCTGTGAGGCACTCATTTGCTGCAAATCCTTTTGTTATATTCCTCTGTGTGCTCTGGTGCGCCACGAAGCGCACATTATCTAG
>CAYMKI010000242.1:0-2837 GCA_964390695.1 uncultured bacterium | reverse complement strand
TGTCATGGTGGAAGCCTCAATACCATCGAGCATTATTACGAAGAAGAAAAAAAGGTGATGCAATCTGATGAAGAGGTGCCTCAAGCGAATTCTTCGCCCCCTCAACCTTCTTCGATTATCGATCAAAAAAAGACAACGTCTGAGAAGCCAAAGAAAGCCCCCTCCTTTCCCATTTGCATTCGTTCCATAGGTTCGTTTGTCACCAGAGCCTCCGCTCATAGCAAAGCTTACAAGAACTACTTCGACAACTTGGATAAATACCTAAGTAAATGTGAGATAGCCACCATTTCCAAGTATAAAGATATGATACGGGAGGTCAACAAAAACATTTTGAAACCTGAAAAGTTTAACAACTATTTGCAAGTTAAATTCTCTTATCCGTTTGAAGCACCTGGAGGATTCAGGCCTCTAGGAGAAGATCCCAGCAGCCAGATAATCACCTACGGCGAATTGCGTGTAGCAGAAATCGAACGCACCCCCTATATATCCATAGACGGCAAGAAACATATCGAATTATTGCCCTTAAATATAAGAACTCCCTTGAATATCCGATTTTCACCCTCGCGCGCTTCTTCTCCCTATACGCTTCAATCTCAAGACTCTTCTTCCACTTTAATGCTTGGAGAAGCGCCAATTCTCTTATCCATGATCCCAGGATCTGCTCACCATTTAATGGCCGAGGTTCAAGCAGAAGGCTTTTCGCCCTTCGATTTGTTTTTGACAAATGCCTTGGTCTACGATCAAGCCGAAGTAGAAAAAGCTTTTTTTATCGGAAAACTTCACACGAAAGACGCGAAATACACCAAAGTCGTCTTAGAATTTAGTGAAAAAGTTTCTAACCTATTTTTTGCCGAAGGAGATCCTGAACTTTATTATCATTATCAGCTTGATCTTAAAACAAAGACGATCCACAAAACTGCGCTGACTCCCGTAGAGTTTTACTTTGAGATTCTTCAAACTAGCCTCCGTACGACATCCGATGATCAAGCCTTGCGCTCGGCCAGCGGAGGTCAAGAATCGGAGAAGCAATTCGAAATGGAATTATTTGAAAACTGTTTTTGGGATAATGATAACACCAGAGCGGGTCCTTTGCCCGCAGATGTCGCCAACTACAAAAAATACATACTGAAACCCTCCCAGAAAGAAGCTGAAGCATTCGTGCAAAGCCTGCATCCACAGTCCTATCAACCGGTTTTAACACAGGCAATTACAGACTCGGACAACCAGCTGATAGCTCTCCTACTTAACTCAGAACATGTGGATGTAAACAAAAAAAACACAGCCGGAAGAACGTTGCTGTTTTTGGCCACCCTAAAAAAAAATGCCAACGCATTGAAACTGTTAATCGAAAAAGGAGCTGATATTAACACTCCCTCCTTGCCCTATGGATTCACTCCGTTGATGCTAGCGGTTCAGACAAAGCTTGGGGATATCGTAGATCTCTTATTGCACCACGCTTCCAGCCTCAATTTTGACGCCCAAACTTCACAAGGATGGACTGTTTTTGGGATGGGCAAAGCTACACATCCCATATTTAAAAAAGTCTACGAAGCCCTTAAAATGCAGCTTATACACAAAGATAAGCTCGAAGGAGAAGCCTTGGCCGCAGCCTTGGCTAAACGCCTGAATCATGTATCAGAATATGGATATACTCTACTAAGCTACGAAACGATGAAAGACCATCCAAACGAAATAGAGGAATTGCTAAAATTCGGCGCAGACCCTTACGCTGGCAACCCCTCTTGTCTTTCCAAAGCGATTTGTGAAAGAAACCTCAGCATGGTAGAATTTTGGCTCAAGAAAAACTTCGATATTTTAAAACCCGATGATAAAGGCTTCACGGCTTTGGAATATGCATGTCTGCGCGGCACCCCTAAGATCCTTGCCCTCTTATTGAAGAATATCGATTTATCCTCTGTTCTGGACGCTTCAGCTCTATTTACCAAAACTCTTGAGCAGTCCCATTTGGCAAATGCAAAACTTCTACTGGCCGCCGGCTTAGATATCAGCAAAATGCCACTTCAGCAGCTCTTGGAATGTTTTGCACAGCTTTTCAGGTACCAAGATCTCAACTTAATCGACAGTTTATTGGATAAAATAGCTTTGCCGCTTGCACCTATTACCGATATAGAATTATCAAAAACGTGTCATGAACTTTTTCAGTATTGCCTTTCAGATAACACCCTAGAGCTAGGCAAGCGTTTTGTAAAACTTCTCGAAAACAATTTAAATCTATACGATGAAGAAGACTATCTTGATGGAAAAAATTTTTTAGAGCACACCCTTAACTCTATTAATGTCCCGCTGATGCAATTACTGATGCAGCATGGAGCGGATCCTACACAGACTATGGGGTCGGAATGCGTTCTCGAAAGACTCGTTTACATATTAGACGCCGAAAGCCTAAGCCGATGCCTTGAGAGCGCGAAACACATCGATTTAAACAAGGATTACTCTTACAAAAATTTGCAGGTGCAAATCTATGAAAAATACCCACACTTAACTCAGACACTCCTAGATAAGGGCGCAGATCCCACATATAAAACGTATAGAAAGCCTTCGCTTTTGGAAACGATCATCAGGACAGGTGATGCCTCCTCTTTAGTATTATGCCTCAAAGCCAAACCCGACATAGTATCAAAAGCAGATGCAGAAGACATGTGGACCCAGGCCATTAAATCGAATGACCTAGAGCTGTTCAAAGTGCTCATGCAAGCAGGGTTCAACCTGGTACAGCCGCCTGCGTATTTTGATGCTGTATTTCACACCCTTCTCATCTCAAAGTCCGAATGGCTTGAAGTATATTTGGATAAAATTTGTCCGAATAAAGATGGGAA
>CAYMKI010000241.1:0-2885 GCA_964390695.1 uncultured bacterium | reverse complement strand
TTTTTGATTTATCCCACCGTTACGAGAGCCTATCAAAGTTTGGTGACCCCCTCGAAAAAATTAATGCTGTGATTGATTTCGAAGTCTTTCGCAACCCCATCGTATAAGGACTTCGTTTCTCAGATGGTTCCAAAGGTGGTCGTCCTCCTTATGACGCTGTATTAATTTTTAAGATTTTGGTTTTGCAAAGTCTTTATAATTTATCTGATGACCAAATTGAATTCCAAATCAAGGACCGGTTAAGTTTCATGAGGTTTCTAGGTCTTCATCTCTGGAATCAAATTCCCGATGCCAAAACAGTTTGGCTTTATCGGGAACGGTTAAAAAACCAGGGTTTGTACGAGCAACTTTTTGATACTTTTGATCAGATGTTAAAAGATCGGGGCTACCTTGCCATGAGTGGACAAATTGTCGATGCTACTATTGTATCTGCGCCTCGTCAGCGAATGACCCGATCAGAGAAAGAACAAATTAAAGCAGGCAAGATTCCTCAAGATTGGGAAAGCAACCCTGCCAAACTGGCACAAAAAGATAGGAATGCCAGATGGGTTGTTAAATACAAGAAATCAAAAGGATCCGACAATCTTGTTGATATTGCCATTCCTTTTTTTGGCTATAAGAATCATATCTCAACAGATAAACGTTATGGATTTATCCGCAAATATCAAGTTACGGATGCGAGTTGTTATGATGGAAGGATTCTGAAAGGGATTTTAGACAAGAGCAACACAGCCCGCCTCGTATGGGGTGATACAGCTTACCGGTCTTCAGAAAACGAGAGGCTTCTTGCTGACCAGGGCTTTGGCTCCCAACTTCACCGTAAGAAATCGAAGGGCCAACCCATGCCCGCCCACATCCGCCAAGGAAATAAGACAAGGTCTGGAATCCGGGCTAAAGTTGAACATGTGTTTGCTGTTCAAAAAGAACAAATGGGTATCTTTATTCGCACGATAGGATTACAACGGGCAACCGTCAAACTCTCTCTTGCCAACATGGCTTACAATATAAAAAGGCTTGTTTTTTGGGAAAATAAAAGGGTATTGGCAGGATAATTGCGTCTGAACCCTATCAAAAGCTATCGATACCATCCAAAATTACCTAGAAATGCCTCCCTACTTATCAATCTCTTGGCTCCTCACAGGCCGGAAGCAACACATCCGCTTCTTTATGCTCTCAGATATCTTGAAAACGAGTTCTTAGAGGTGCTCAGATAGGAGAATAAAAATGATTGAATTAACAACAGCATTGAACCTAACGAAAGAACTCTTCCCAAGTTATGAGGCACTCTTTGAGCACATCGTTGAGACGGAAAACATGAAAATGATCGAGAAAGAGCCTGATTGGAACGCCATTCAGTGGAGTTTTATTACTTATCCTCCCCAGCATGTCGAAACACTGTATACGCACCTGAAAGGCCAGCATAGCGCCATCAAAGAGGCTACTGAGAGCCAATTACCGTTGATCGAAATTACAACAGGCAACTGCGCAAGCTCCGAGTACCATGTTGGTACAGCTACTCTAGAGGTAGAGGAATTGAAGAAGAAATGGACGCTGGCCTATTGTGCTGCGCATAATTTAACAGTTTGGAGTTCTAGCCTTTAAACCCCCCGAATACGCTAAGGGGCTTTGCCCCTCGCAACTGCAAGGCATCCCCACGTATCCCAAAGGGGTACGGCCTCCTTGCAGTTGCTACCCCCATAGTCCCTAATAATCTGTGCAAGTCGTATGAGATTTGCGCTTATACTCCCACCCTAACAGCCCAAGCAGCCATCTATAATCAGTGTTCGGCGATAATTTCGGTTGATTTGGGACATCTTAAAGCCAGAAAACGTAATTATCACCGAACAGTTTTAGCGTTCATTTTTTATAGCTAAGGAGCTTCGCCCCTCGCGCTTGCAAGGCATCCCCACGTATCCCTAAAGGGAACCCTCGTGCGGAGCCTCCTTGCAATTGCTACCCCCATCCTCGCCGGAAGGCAGAAGGCGCACCTGCGCCTTAAATACTTATTATAGAGGAGATCAAAATTATGAGCACAAGAGCGGTTTATACATTTAAAGATGTTAGGGGAACTTTCCACGTATACAAGCACTGCGACGGATATCCAGAAGGAGCCTTTGGCTTTATAAAAGCAGCCTTTGAGATAGGCTCACCAAGAGCAAGTGACTTAGCAATTTCTTTTATTGTTGCCAATAAAAGGATGGGCAATCCTTATTTTGGTTCTGAATTAACATCCCATTATGATCAGCACACCGATTTAGAGTATCGCTATGAAATTTCTTCTAAATATAAAGAAGAGGCAATTTTTGAAGTTAGGAAAAGAAGCTTTATTATTTCTGCCTTTGAAAGAACTTCTTCTTTTAGTGACGATCCTAAATATGGCTTAATTTTTAGGGGGTCGTTAGATGAGTTCGAGAAGTTTGCGAAAAAAAATACACAATAACTAAAAATATCAGGAGTCCGTGTATACGGCGGACTCCAAATTTTTTCAAAAAAGTGAGGTAAAATGAAAAAAGTATATGTGATTAGACATTTCGACACTGGAATCATGGGTGACAACGCTTAGGAATGGCATGTAATAAGTTTTGATTTGGTATGAAAATTCAAATAAGGAACCTGTAAGGGAATCAGACTCCAAACTAAGGAGATAAGAGATGAAAACATTAAATACCTATGAGGTACAATAAGAGGGGTGGTTTTTCATCCCCCCTCGCACCTACAAGGCATCCCCACGTATCCCAGGTGGGAACCCTCGTGCGGAGCCTCCTTGCAGGTGCTCACCCCACCTTAACAGCCCAAGCAGCCATCTATAATCGGTGTTCGGCGATAATTGCGGTTGATTTGGGACATCTTAAAGCCAGAAAACGTAATTATCACCGAACAGTTTT
>CAYMKI010000240.1:0-2910 GCA_964390695.1 uncultured bacterium | reverse complement strand
CCATGGAAGCTTTTATGGCAGCCCTTAAAACTCAGGTTTGCACCCAGGAGATTTTTCGAGCTGCCTACATTATTTCCCCTTCTTTTTCTGGATGTCCTGTTCCAAAAAATTTTCCACAGCATAAATTAGCCGTGGTGATAGAGAAAACTACGACTAGGCTAAAAACCGCCATTTTGGATCCGATGCCGGTGGGAAATCAAGCCAACTTCAATCCCGATCATTTAGATATAGACAACTCAAAAGATATTTGGAGCGGCTTTGAGGCTAAAGGTAATTTCAATGCCCTCGAGTTAATTTCAAGAGCGGTGGTTAAAAGTTGCGCGAATAGCGATATTTTCATAGAAAGTTACTACAGCCAAGTCATACGACAAACAGCTCATGGCTGCGCTATCTTTGCTATCTATGACGCCATCGCCTACTTAAAAAACCCCCTATTTTTTCAACAAATAGAATGTGAAGCAGAAATCCTGGAAGTCAAATCCAAAACATTTAGCATGCGGGGTATTATAGCCTTACCTCCAGCTCATATGAGGGCAACTCAATCCTTGACAACCTTACAAACCTATAAGGACAAGTATACAAAGTTATATCCTCTACCCGTATCTCACAAATCACAGAAATCTTTAGAAGAGGCTTTGAAAGAGACGGTAGTTTCTTTCAACGAGGATAAAATCCAAAATCATTACATCACCAAAAAAGAATTCAAACTCTTTAATTGGATCGTAGATATTTTGCAAAATCGTCCTGATGAGGCGAAGAGGATGATCGAGAAAGTATTGCTATCTATGTAATTCAATAGCTTATATTATATGATGGAGGGTGAATACGTAGGCCTTTGAACAGAATTAAGCAATTAAGGTAAACATATGCATTCCCTTTCACACCCTTCTCAACCATTGACTTCTTGTGAAATTGAAATCCCATCACAGCTGGACTTCACAGAGACATTTTCCTCAAATGAAAAAGAGTGGTTCTGGTATGCGATTGAACGCATCAAAAATCCGCAAAAAGGACATTTGATTCCAAAGGGGAGAGATGCTAACGCATTCATTATGCACTCATCTCATCATTTAGAGAAAGAACGCATGCCTTTTCTTGTTCGCCATTTAAGGGAATATGTAGATACACATATTAAGAACAAGATAGTGCAAAATCACCTCCTCCAAGATGTCAAGACAATACTCCAATCCATTCCTTTAGTCGATATAGATTCTTGGGTAAGCAGCTTAGATGAACCCTTTTTCCTGGAAATTCTGAAGAAAATAGCCTTACAGAGCGTCCCCCGTGTCCTCGACATTTTGTTTAACAGTCCCACTGCCCAAAAAATATTCAACACACCGACGGGACAAAAGACCTTAATCGAAATCACCAAAAGATGCTTGCACTGCGATCCAAGCACTATCTGTGAAAACATACACAAAATTGGAATCGATATCTCTACAGCTGTAGGCCAGCAAAGCATGCTTGAAATTGCGCAGTTGAGTATGAAAAAAAGTGTCGACGAAACCTTAGAACACATTCAAAAATTTGGACTGGATAAACTTGCAAATAGCCAGGAAATTCTCATCGATCTGGCCAAATCGGGGGCTATAAGAGATGGATGGAGAATCGCGATGGATATAAAAAATTTCGGCATCGACACGTCCACTCTCAAAGGGCAACAGGCGATGATCGAGATTGCTAAACTATGTCACCAGCAAAATGGCGATGAAATCCCGTATTATATTCAAGACTTCGGCATCCAGGATTTTCCCGATAGCCAGCCGGTGCTGATAGAGCTGGCTAAGCTGGCTGCACAGCATAATAGGACCGGAATCTCTCGTTATATCGACAACTACGGTATCGATGCACAGAGTGAGACCGGACAACAGGCTTTGATCGAGATTGCCAGGGTAGCCGCTCAGCAAAACCCTCAGAGTTTATGTTACAATATCGAAAAGTACGGCATCTCCGTAGATTCACTCGAAGGACAGCGCGGACGCATCGAGATCGCCAAGGTAGCAGCTCAGCAATATGATACAAACTTGATGGAGTTTATTAAAAAATTTCAAATAGATACCTCGACCGAAGAAGGCCTAAAAGGCATGATCGCGATAGCTAAGCTTGCAGCAAAAAATAATGGATATGAATTTTCAAAGAAACTGCACAACTTTGACCTACCCGTCTCCACGCCGGAAGGGCAAAAGCTGATGTTGGAATTGGCCCTGCTAGCCGCTCAAAGCAAAAGTATGATTTTTCCTGAGTTTATCCCAAACTATGGCATTAAGAACACTAATGCCGAGGTGCAAAATAAACTGATAGAGATCGCTAAGATAGATGTAAAAAAAGATGGTGTGAGTGCTTCAATATTTATCCGCAACTACGGCATCGACGGTTCTACTCCAGAGGGACGTCAAGCTTTAGTCGATATAGCTAAGTTGGCCGCCATTCATACCAGGTATTTGTCTTCAGCTCCGTATATAGCCAATTACGGCATCGATGCCACCTCCTCAGAGGGGAAAAAGGCTCTAAAGGAAATCCTGATGTTGGCTCTTAAGAATTCCGCTTACTACACCTCTAAATATCTCAGTAACTATAATATTGCCTCTTGGAGTGAGTCTGATCGCACTCAGATGTTGTATTTTCTTTATCATTGCTTCGCCTTTCAATCTTATGGCTCCGATTTTGATTCGTTAGTATTGAACGACCTTAGTGTGTTGAGGAAGAATTTAGCAGGATACGGTTCGTTACCTTTTTCTTTGGACAGTAAACCCTTTGAAACCGTCATCAGCACCTATAAAAAGAAAGATATGCCGGGCACACTCAAACAACTGATGATACTCTGTAAGGACCTATTCGGCATACCCGAGAGCCATCTGAAATGGATTCAAGACATCGCATCGAAGCAGGTCGCAGATACAAAAAAAATGC
>CAYMKI010000239.1:0-2933 GCA_964390695.1 uncultured bacterium | reverse complement strand
TTACGTCCATCCCGACCTTCAAAAAGACCCCTATTTTAAAGATCACATATCGAATGTTGATTCCTGATTCCGTGGAAATAAAAAAATATTTAACATAAACGAAAATCTGAGATGTGCCATGCCTTCACGAATTGACGGGCCAAAAGTGCCACAAAATTCATTAGATAATCAGCTCCCAGAAAAAATAGGGAAACAAAAGATATGGCATGGGCGCACTGTTCAGGAAAAAACTCAACAAAAAGCAAAGTCTGCCAAAAAAATATTGACACCTACCGAAGAAACGCCAACACCTCGTTCACTGCATAAGAAAAAACTCGCTCAGCTTAATGTTGATAAAAGTCAGAAACAACCCGTAGAGAAAGGAAAAGAACCTTCAGGTAAAAAGGTAAGGTCTAAGGCTCATGAAGTCCACGCTGTTAGAAAAAAAACGCTTTCCGCGGCAAAACGTCAGCGATCTGAGGAGATGCCAAAAGAGATATCGAATTCTGAAAAAAAGCAAAAACTCGAACCTAAAAAAGAGAGCTTTCTTGATAGCAAAATTGCGGACTTAGAGGCTAAATATGAGAAGGAGCTTCAATCTCTGCCCGATTTGGGTCAAAGAATCTACTTTGAAGCCACAAAAGTGGAGAACCTGGTTGCAGAAGCGACTCCCAAGGAACGTAAAGGCTTAGAAAAAAAGTTAGGAGGAAGCCCCTACGGCCAACAACTTTTCATCACTAAACAAAAAATACGCGAATATGCCGATGTACAGCCAAAAGATGTTCAAAAAGTCTTTCAGCCGATTTTAGAGACTCTACAACGGTCAAAAAAATGTTTCCTGGGGATGGACGTTCTGTATAAGGTTCATGAACGTGAAACAGAAGCTCGAATCAAGGAAGAGCTGGCCCAATCGATGGAAGAAGCTGTAAAAAACACGCCCGTTGGAGGCTCGACTCTCATCCCTGCAGGATATAGTATGATGGGAGTGGGAGCTCACGCTACCCCACTCGTTTTCACAAGAATCTCGGATGCGAAAGGCAAGCTACAAATATACAATACAGGTGACGGCATATATTTTCACGATCACACCGATACAATACCGATAAAAATATACCCTAAGGTATACCTAGATGTTGATATTAATAAGCTTTCAAAGGACTTTTTCACCAAAATCATCCGTATAGCTAGCTTGGATGCAGATGAAAACAACAAAAGCTTTCTCCCTGTAATGCTTAGTCAGACTATTCAGAATGAGCTTGATATATTAATAGATCCAAGCATCGCTTCCAAAAAGGAAAGGCCCTATTATGACCAGGGCCCTATCGGCAGATGTGCCTACAGTCCATTGAGCAGATATGTGCATAATGCACTGAAGGACCATGAAGAGGAGTATGCCAAGTACAAATTATATACAACAGCGGCTCTCGTGACTCAATATTCCAAACAGCTCAATGAAGAAATATCTTCCGGTTCCATACATAAGATCGAAATGCTCAGTAAAAACCAATTCGAAAAACTCAAGATAATTGGTGAAGAAACACTCAAAGATCGAAAGGGCAAAATTGAGTGGATAAGCAGCGCGAAAAGAACTGATGAGGCTTTTATGCTAGATTTGGTTCAAAAGAATGGGCGGTCTTTAAGGTTTGGATCTGAAGAGATCAGAAAAAACATTGACATAGCCAAAGCCGCCATCCTAAATGACCCAAAAGCAATCCAATACGTTGATCCAACGCTGAAAACCTCCGCAAAATTTATGAAATTTGCTGTAGAGATAGCCCCAGAGCTCTTGCCTCATGCTGATATATGTTTAAGAAATGATATGCTTTTCATGCTCGGCGTAATCAAGATCGATCCTGAACGCCCTATTGATACACTCCAATATGCCTCTGATGAGTTGAAAAAGAATCCTGATTTTTGGTCACAGGCTCTCGCAAATTCCAATCTATCCAAAGAGGAGTTCGCTGAAAGAGTTTTAATGCAGGCGCCTTCTGAATATATAGATCTTATTCCATTCATCAAACCTCTATTAGGGAATCCAAATTTCATGTTGAAAATGGTTCAACAAAAGGGATCCCTTCTTAAATACGCTTCGTATGATCTACGCAATAATAAAGATATCGCTCGGGCGGCAGTCGAGAATAACAAAGATGTATTAGAATATGTTGGCCATAATCTTCGCGAAGATCCAGAGTTTATGCTATTTGCCTTGGGTCGAGATCCGGATATTCTGACGAACATATTTCCAACTCTTTGGCAAAAACCTGACTTCCTACGAGAAGTTCTTCGATTAAACCCAGCCATTTGCCTAGGTCCTGAATTTTCGATCCTGTTAAGGATTATTTCGTTATACGCTGATGAAACTATCAAGAAAGATCCTTCCTTTTGGAGGCAAATTTTTAATCTTTCTCATCTTTCAAAGGATGCGTTTGCAGAGCATCTGTACTTAAACGCTTCTGACTCTCTTTCATTTGCAATAGATCCCGCCCTATTAAACAAACTGAGTGACGATCGGGATTTTATTCTCAGAATGGCGGACCAGAATAGGATGGGAGTTACAGGCATATTGAAACATACAAGCCCTCGACTAAAGGAAGACAGGCAATTTTGGATAGATCTTTACGGCGGAGATTTCGGGAAAATAGAGTATGTATCTGATGCTATACTCAGAACGGACGATCCAGTATCTATATCACATGGCTTAGATCCATCGCTTTTGAATGACCCTCAATATATGTTAAGATTCGCAGAACTGCCTCATCTTCTTAAGTACGCATCCGATGCTTTAAAGAAAAATATCGAGTTTAATCTAAATCTGGTTAAAAGAAATCCAGAGATACTTCAATTTATTGATCAAGAATTCAGAAATAACCCAGAATTTATGAGACGTCTGAACGAAATGGAAATTTCATAATTTAAATTATACCATTATCGAAGATCCTATTTGCTCATAATTA
>CAYMKI010000238.1:0-2933 GCA_964390695.1 uncultured bacterium | reverse complement strand
AAATCATTAAAGAAAATAAAATTGAACTAACTGATTATATGAGAAACAATCTATTAAATTTAATTGGAATAATTGAATTTAATAAAAAAAACGCCATATAACAGCTAAGGTTTCGTTGGGTGCGAAGCACCGAAAATGAAACCTCCAGTTGAACGGAAATTTCGGTAGCGGGGATTAAAAGGAGTTTTTTTTTATTATGGATTTATCGACATATTATCGGTCTTCCTACTCAAGTGTATTCACTTGCTATTTTTGATTTGTATGAGGTCGTTTTGTTTTAGTTATTTGTTTTAGTCATAAAATTTTTCATCTAAGCATACCTTCCCCTACCCACTCTCTAGTAGGATTTCGGGAGATTACTCATAAGATATTCTGCTGGTGGTCCTCGCTGATCAAAAGTGCAAATCGTTTGTAGTCGCCCTTTTTTACAGCATGGGCAGACACGCAGGAGCGTTTGTTTTTCTTTCTGCTTTGGTGGATTTACTTGAAGTTTTTCTTGTAGATTTGGTAGCTTTTCACGCTTCCAAGTACTGCTCAAGATACCATAGTGGCGTATCTTCACAAATCGCTTAGGCAGAATGTGTAGTGCAAATCTGCGAATAAACTCTTCATGACTTAGGGTCATAGACTTCCTCTTACTACCATCCTTATAATCTTTGTATCCAAAGGTCACCGTCTCATTTTCTATCTTCTGAATTCTATGATTGCTTATCGCTATTTTATGCGTATATCTTCCTAGATATTCTACTACCGATTTGGGCGACCCGAAGGGTCGCTTGGCATAGACCACCCAGTTCTTCTGGAATAAAGAATCATATAAAGATTGGTCGCCTAGATTTATCACTCGGAGCTTGGCTACATACTTGGCTCGAAATACTTTGGATAGCGCCTTGACTGGAAAGAGATACCTGCCGTCTGTACGGATATTTTTCCATGCGTTGTCTTTATCAATACCACCGCCAAGAACGATACAATGCAAATGGGGATGTAAAGATAAATTTTGACCCCAGGTATGCAGTATCGCTATCATACCCATCTGTACACCTGCGGTTTTGCCAAACTGCGACAAGGTCTCCCATGTTGCTTCATAAAGGATATCATAGATAGCCTTAGGACTATTCATGGCAGCATGATTCAGCTCACTAGGTAGCGTAAATACGATGTGGAAATAAGGCACAGGAAGTAGTTCTTGCGATCTAGCTTGTATCCACTCTTCTCGCTTGTGACCCTGACACTTCGGACAGTGTCTATTGCGACAAGAATTGTAACTAATAAGGATTTTGCCACAGTTATCACACCCATCTACATGACCGCCTAATCCAGCTGTTCGGCATCGCCGAATGGCTGATAAGGTGCGAAGCTGCCATGTATTGAGTCCTAAATTTTCTACTTCATTGCCAAGCCTCGATATTATTTCGGCAATTTCGAAGCGGGACTGCATTGTGCAAACAAAGTATCGAGTGGACTAAAAGCTTTTTTGTTTTCCAACTGGGCTATATGCAGATATTCCATCGTCGTCTCGATATTCACATGACCCATTAGATTCTTCAAGGTGAGAATATCCATACCATCTTCTAGCAGATGAGTCGCATAACAATGGCGAAGCGTATGCACATGGACCTCTTTGAGTACACCTGCTACCTTGGAAGCTTGCTTTACCGCCCATTGTACACCTCGCTGACTATACCTGCTATCCAATTCTCCACCAGCTCTTCCATCTGGCTGACCATGAAATAACCAATCCTCGGGCTTCTCCACAGCTATGTACTGTTTCAGTCCACGGATGAGGTGCTCGGACAAGGGAAGTAATCGATCCTTTTTGCCTTTGCCCTGTACCACATGCAATAGCTTTCTATCAAAATCCAAATCTCGCAATCGAACACTGCGAACCTCCATACAACGAAGTCCACAGCCATAGAGAAGACCTAACAGGATTTTATGTTTTAGTAACTTACACGCCATGAGCATACGCCACACTTCTTCTTTACTCAATACCACAGGAAGCTTCTTCTCATGAGAAATACTCGGCAACTTCAAATGACTATATGTCAATCCTTCTGTCTTTAGCAACAATCGAAGACCATAAACCGTGTGTTTAAAATATGTTTGTGATGGGGTCTTGGACTTCTTTTGTAAATAATACAAATAGTCTTGAATTTGTTCTGCATCGATCTCTGTGGGAATTTGTCCATGATACAAGGCTACTGCCGATATATGCAGGGCATAATTCTTAAATGTACTAGCGCTTCTCCCTAGGATGGAAAGATTTCGCTCAAAGCGTGCCAATAGCTCGCCATAGCCAAACACCTCTCGCTTCGCACGATTCACAATACTTTGTGCGTGTAATAGTTCTACTGATTTTTTTTTGTCATACAGTTATGATTTATAGTTTATTTTTGAAAAACAAATAAACGAATGAAATCACCAATAGATACCGAAGGTTTAGTTCAACTGCTGGTTTTCTGACAGCGAGGTTACGTGCTTTTAAGTAAAGTAAGTTATTATATGAAAGTGAGCTATTTTGAATTATATCTTTCATTAAATCGCCCCGCCTTCGCAAAGCAGCAAAACGTCAGCGGTCAGCATAAGAGGACATCAAAAAAGAAACTACAAGCAATATAATGAAAAATATTTTTTGGACAGGGTTTAGCAATGAGGAAAGACACTCTGCAATTGACAAAATTAAGAGTGCAATTTCAAAGTACGGAGATGTCGTAGATGTTCATCTATTTTCAGATATTTCTTTAAGTATGACTGTTGAAATTGAGGAAAACAAAATTGAACCATTATATGAAGAACTGAACAAAATTATAATAGTTCAGAAGTCCGAAGATGTGCATCCAATTTCTAAAAAAGAAAGAAATATTTATTTGAATATTACTTTTGCGAAAGGAACAGGCAACCTAAAAATTGAAGTACCCTCTGTACCAGGC
>CAYMKI010000237.1:0-2999 GCA_964390695.1 uncultured bacterium | reverse complement strand
TCAAGTACTCTTCAAAGATATCAAGCATGTGCAGGTATTGGGAAAATACCACCACTTTCTGGCGGCTTTCTCTGGCTTCGTTCAGCAGCTCCACGAAGAGGTCCCATTTGCCTGAAGTGTATTCTTTGTATTTTTCCGGAGTTTTGTAGTACACTGCCGGATGGTTGCAGACCTGCTTTAAGCTGGTCAGTAAAGCAAAGATATGGATGAAAGGAATGCTATTATCATTTTGATCTAATTCATCCAAGATTTTCTGTCTCGACTGCTTCAAAACATCATTGTAAAGCTGCTCTTGTTGAGGGCTCAATTCGCAATGGGATATTTCTTCTATTTTTTCCGGCAAATCCAACAACACATCCCCTTTTTTGCGCCTCATGATAAAAGGTTTGATGAGGCGGCTGAGAAGACGGCGCCTATCCCTATTCCCTTCCTTTTCGATAGGTTTGACAAAGAATTCACGGTAATCCATTTCGGTGGGCATGTAAGAAGGTAGGACGATATCAAATAACGCTTTAAGCTCTCTTAGATGATTCTCTATGGGCGTGCCTGTAAGCCCCAAAGACATACGTGCGCGCACGCTCTGTAAAGAGGAATAAATGCGGCTGGTGTGGTTTTTAGCCACTTGGATTTCGTCAAAGATGGCTAGTTCAAAGTTCACCTGGCTGAGCAGTTCAATCTCGTTGCGCCAGATGCCGTATGAGGTCAAGAGCACGTCATATTGGTGGTGAAAATCTTGCAAGCTCCGGGAAATACCATGAAATGTGCACACACGCACTCCCGGCAAAAATTTTTCTATTTTTTCCTGCCAGTGATAGATCACGGATGTAGGGCAGATGACAAGAAAGTGCAGCGGTTTTTTTTCTGAGCTTTGATATTGATTGCGGATGGCAGCTATCAAAGCCATGGTTTGATGGGTTTTTCCCAAGCCCATATCATCGCACAGCAAACCGGAAAGGCCATGTTGATATAAGAACCACAGCCAACGAATCCCTATAACCTGGTAGGGCCTTAGAGAGCAATTCAAACCTTTAAGATCGGGGTCTTCTACAATTTTAAATTGGAGCAGTTCCTCTAAATTATTTCTCGATTCGGTATAATCGCTTCCTCGGCTTTTCTCCAGTTCTATTTCTTCAAAGGCATTCAGACGGACGAGTTCCACCGTTGACAGTTCCACGGAGTGGCTGCGTTTGTCCACCTGGGATTTGTTTAACAGCCGAATCCAGTTGAAGCGGTTTTCTTCCAAGTCGAACAATCCCGCTTCGTGAAATAAAAACCGTTTTTTCTGGGATATAGCCTGCCAGATATGGGAAACAGGGACAGCTCCCCTTTCTGTTTGATATTTTAGCTTTAAACTATATCTTCTGCCTCCTGATTCCTGCGCTTTGGACACCTGGGTGGTCACCAGCCGGAGCGTATCGGGTTTGACCAGGCGCGGATCGATTTTTATCGCATATCTTCTTAATGCCACCAGCTCAAACGTTAAAAAGAGCGCCAAATTTTCTTTGTCTATGATGACAGGAAATCTGAATCTTTCCGGCAGACGCTGTTCGGTAGGGATTTCATAAAATCCCTGCGCTTCTATGTAGATATAGTCATCAAAAAAACGGACCTTATGCTGCTGGTACTTAGCATCCACTTCATACACGGGTTTTATGGAGATATGATCATCGCCATCATAGTCGATGTTTAAGCCTGATTTTGCCAGAGGAGATTCTCTGCAAAAAAATCCTGGAATTAATTGAAGCTCCTCTTTGTTCATGCGGATGAACAAAGGGAGTTGTTCGCGGGATAAGGACATTCCCGGCTTGAGAGGAAATGGGCTTTGAGAAGTGACTTTCGCATAAAACCCTTGACCCGAGACATAAATCCAAGATCCGAATTCTTTTGTTTTAGCCGTAAAATCATCTTTAGCAATGGTTCTGTCAAAGGTAAGGTGGTCGTCGTCGCTGAGATGATAGGTAATTTGAGCTTCTAAACCTGCAACATGTGTTTCGAAGCCTTCATGAGTATTCAGCCAGACTCGGTGTTGATGGATAAAATCGGCTACTCTGTCTGTTGCTATTACCGTTTCCAAACTTTCGAACGGCATTTGCTCGAAGCGGTAAAATCCCTCGTCATCCAAGTAAATCCAATTGCCAAATCGACGTGAATACCCTTGAACAAGATCACCCGGACTGAATAAAAAAGCATTTATGTGCAGGTTCCATTCGGCATCAAAAGCAATCGCGTAAGAAACATGCAGGGTATCTTCATGAATTTCAATGTCTTTTAAAAAAGCTTTTAGAGTGGGCGTATAATCATTTAGAACTTCTGCAATTTGTTTATCCTTTAATTCAGATTTTCTGAATAAACTATGTTTGTCCTGTAGATAGAAACCATCGTCGGGCACAAACACCCAGCCATTCAAGTTGATGCCGCTTTTTTTTGCTAGATCTTGTTTGGGGGCAGATTCTTTAAATTCAATGTGCATCACGCCGCCAACTTTATCATAGGTAATGCTTTCGATGGTTTCTTGTGGGGCATTATGCACTTTCAAAGGGGATTTTACGTAAGCTAGCGAAGGAATGATCAGAGGTAAATTAGCTTCGGAAAGGTAAAATCCAGCCTCTATTTCAGTAAAATCAATGAAGAGATGATTCGGGATTTTCTGGTTAGAATATTCAAAGGTGATTGAGTAAGGTTGATCTTCATCCTGGAGTAAAAACAACCACTTAGCCAGATCGTTCCAGAAAGAAAGCTCATACTGCAGCTGAAGACTCGGCTTACCTTCACGCCACAGCGTAAGTTCTTCTTGGGAGAGGTTCGAAAATTTTATCGAAGTTTCTTCGGTTTCCTCGCGGCGCGTTTCTATGATTTCCTTGAGTTTTGAAATGGTCTTTGCTTTGAGTGCTTTAACAAAAAAAACTAGCCTTCCGCCTGATGAATTGCATTTATAGCTTCCTTGAGCGGTCATCTGTAACAAAACTGCAGGATCAGACCCCATCCTATCAGCATAAAGG
>CAYMKI010000236.1:0-3071 GCA_964390695.1 uncultured bacterium | reverse complement strand
AAACGAAAGTAGCAATACAAAAAATTAAAGGAATAACGATGAGTATCAATGAAGGGATTTCAAACAATTTAACCACTGCATCCAATGTACCCATCACAAATTCCAACATATCGTCAGTGGAACAATCAACAAATCCAATTCCTGTTTCTCCTTTTGCGATAAATGCTTTGGCTTGTATGAAGCAGCTTGCAGATTTTTATTTGAATCCTGAAAGCATATCCAAAGGCGATAATGTTCCCCTCTACCGATTCATAGACAAATGCAAGCTCATCCTCAATAAATCGCCTATGGAGGAGTCTTTGGCAGGATATTTAAAAGAACTGGAAGAGCGTCTTCCTGCTGAAGGCAAGCTCTGCGCCATTTCTCTTAAAGTCGATATTTGTGCTGAGAAGTACTTGGAGAAAAATGAAAATTTTAAATTGCTGTTAGAGTCTGCTTTACGTTGTTTGAGAACTCAGCGGCAATGGTATAGCTCATATTTAGTCATGAGTCTATATATCCAATGTGTGCTGGAAGATTCTGAGGTGCCTCGAGAGGTATTGCAGAAAGGTATAGAAATCGGAAGAGAGCTTATAAGCGATTGTAAATCATTTGTGAAACCGGAACAATATCAAGACGCATATAATTATCATCTCGTCAACTATTTATATCTTCTTCAACGTTATTATGGCTATAGTCTTAAAGAGAGCCACACCTTGCCTTTATTCTATAAAGCAACTCTCAATCTGTTAATAGCGGTCTGTAGTAATACAACAATGAACCCTCCGCAGGAAAATATTATTTTATATCACAATATGGCCTTTCTTCTGTCCAGACGAGAATGGTTCAACTCCCTTGACTATCCTCAAGCTGTCAGTTTGTTGGAGAGTGCTCAAAAATTTGCTGCAGATACACTTGAAAAACAACAGTTGCAGTTAGACGCTATATCTCTCGTTGTAGAAGCTCTTGGATCAAAGGGTGAGGTAGAGGAAAATGCATTGAAAATGATGATGAAAACCCTCTACGAACTTAAGCTGCAGGGAAAATTATCACGGAATCAGTTTGTATTAACCTCGCTGCTCCAAGTCAAAATTTTTGAGCTTTTGAGTCCCTTGAGCGAAAAAAATGAAACAGCAATTTTCAATATCAAAAATATCCTTAAAGAGGTTGTGGATAAGGGACCCGGTCATTGGGCTGACACAAATACGGCGTCGGTAAAAAATTATACAGAATGTGAATTTCTGTATTGCTTCTACGCTATGTTTCAACCGGATTCTAAAGATAACACGGAGAATGTTTGTAAATTTCTTGAAAATCTTCAACAGGGCAATATTGTAGACCCTGAGATAAAAATTTCGGCCCAACATTTAAGCTTGTTGTTCCCACAAGGGGGCTCAGACGCAATCTTTAAGGATATTCCTTACAAGCTATATTTATTGCTTTGTTTCCGTCATTTGCTTCAGAAAAACTATGCTAAATTTATGAGAGCTTGGCTGGGATGTTATTCTACAATAAAGCTAGCCAATAAGAGTAATAAATCTTTAGAGCTGAAGACAAACTTCTCACGTTCTTATCAAGAAGCTGAGAGCGATGCAGAGAAGGAAACCATTCTTTGGAAAGAATTTTCCAAAGAATTCTTGGATGCTGTCTCCCAAGGGTCATTCGAAGCTGTGCATAAATTGATCAATCCCATATATACTCATATATATCTTCAAGCAAAAAAACACTCAGATATGTATTATGGCGGAGGAAAAAGCTATACCCGATTCCACACTATAAATTTCGAAAACAATGTTGAGCAAGGTACCGTTGCGGCCTCTTTTGAACCTCAACCGCAGCTAGTAAAAGCTTTAATCAGTGAAGGCATTCATCATCCATTCTTCGAATTCTTTTTAATTAGAACAGAGAGCTTGATACTCGAAGGTAAAATTAAGCTGTTTACAGCTAGTCTTGATGAGTGTTGTGATGTGAACATGAATAAAATCATACCAAATCGTGTGATACTCTATTCAGATGTATTCGATCTGCTACGCACTGAGTTAACCTGCTATGAGGGGCAGCTGGCTTATGCGGATATGAATATGCACTTCTGTATGGAATACATAGATCACTTTTATCGAAACAGCTTTATAAAAGATTTCTTTTCGGAAGATTTGAGTCATTGTGATAAGGGTAAAAAACAAATAATTCAAAATCTTCGTCATAGGTTTTATATTTTAAATAGGGCTTGTGAGCTGGTTCTGGTATTTCATGCACTTAACCTCAAATGGTATCCTCATCAACCAAAAAGCTGTGTCGATAGAGCTCAAGAACTAGCGTTGATGGCGATAAATATATTGATGTCGATTTCAAAAAAAACTTCTCATAAAAGACATTGGGCATTGACAGCTCTTGAGATATTACAAGAACAAAGCGTTTACCTGAAAATAATGAAGCAAGATCATGACCTACAACTCAACGACCTATGGAAGAAGAATTATGTCGGTTTTTATATAGAAGGAGCGGAAGAAAATTCTGATTTAACCCCTATAGCTGACGAATTTTGTTCTCAGCTACCGAGCTCACTAAAAGAATATCATAGCCTATACCCTTTGGTCTTATCCCATGACCCTGAATATCTCAACAAGAGCGTGGCTCCGCTGCTTTTCATCAAAGCGGCGCATTTGATGTCCAAGCAATGTCCTGAAGCTGCTCTAGATATTTATGCTGAATTTTTGAAGATTGTACAAAATAACACTAGTTCTAAGTCAAAAATCAAAATTGTACCAGCTTTAAATCAAATTAAATTGAAAAGCAATTCTCACTTTATAGATCTCAAAAAATTGAAAGTAGACGAAGGCATAGATCCTGAAGTTACGCCTCTTTATAAGGCTAAAAAATTTTTGAAGGAATTTCTAAAGCGGCAAGAAAGTCAATGTTCTGATTCGCCATCTATAGGACATACAGAAAATTCAAGCCAAACACCCCCGGCTGATACCTCTGATTTTGCTTGGGCCAGTTCTTCAGCTTCCCAGACGCTTTCCTCATCAGAGCAAAAGGAAATCCGAGAAAATGCCAGACGGCTGATTGAACAGCAAGCAAGGAAAAAAGAA
>CAYMKI010000235.1:0-3072 GCA_964390695.1 uncultured bacterium | reverse complement strand
AAGCCAGCTCCAGCACCAGCAGGACAAAAGCCAGCTCCAGCACCACAACCCCCAGTTGCTCAAGGTGGGGTCATGTGGGAGAATTGCCAAAAAGTTTCAGTATGCAAAGAGTACGTTGGGCCTTTCTATGAAAACTACGCTCACCCTCTGTATAAAGCTGCTAATGACGTTGCAAGAGATGCCGCTATAAGTGTTGCAGGCACAGTTCATGAATTTGCAATGGATCATCCACTGGTATCAGGGGCAATAGGATTTGGTACTTATAAATTTGCAACCAGGGGAAGTGCAGCAGCAGATAGAGCAGCAGATAGAGCAGCTATAGCTCAATTAGAGAATCAGGCTTTAGGTTTAGCTGGTTTAACTAAAGCTGGCTTTGACGCTGCAATTCAAGGTATTCAAGCTCAGATCAATGCACTGCCATCAATACCACGTGGAGAGTATACTAACGCAATTCAACATATTGCTAGACATTTTGATGAAATCACAGCTCAATTAGGTGGCTTTGCTACTACAGATAATTTAGCAGCTTTCACGGCCCGTGTTCAAACTCAATTAGGTGGCTTTGCTACTCAATTAGGTGGCTTTGCTTCTTCACAAGATCTTATAGCTCTCGTGGGCGAGGTTCAAGGGCTAGCTAATTCTATTGCACAGCAGCCTGCCGCTAATCCACAGTAGGGTCCGTTGTTATCTTGAATCTTACATATACAACTTAGGTCGTTTTGACCTAAGTTGTTTTTTTTTGTTTGGTATTAATTTTTTGAATTTATTTTGGAGAAATATTATGGAAGAGGCATGGAACCGTATAGCAGTAAGGTGTGTTTTACCGGCAACGCAAGTCGGTTGCTATGCAGGCGCAGGTTATCTTGTGGGAAAAAATGTGTTGAGAGCGGCGGCGGTTGTTGGTTATAAAACAGGAAGCTTGGCTGCTGATTTTCTGGAAAAGAAGATGGTATCGATTTTGTGGAGTAATTCTGCAAATGGATATGTGGATGAGATAAAAAAAAATGTAGTGAGCGATCTGACTAAAGCTGCGGGTTTGGTGGCTGGTGGTATTTTGATGGAAAAACTGCAGGATAGATTTAATCCGAAAGCAGAAGGGTATTTCCCGGAAATTTTTAATGATTTGTATAAGAGAATATATCATTACTTTGGCAATGTTTACCCGGCTGAACGTGTGGAAGAATTTTTTGTAGATTTGCCCGCAAAGACACGATTAACAGCGCCTAATTCAGAAGTTTCGGGTCGGTGCAATCTTGAATGTCTGAAAAAAGTTACAGTGAATGGGTATGAAAAAATTTATAACAAGGTTTTGGAAATTAAAAGCCTAGAACCATTTTTTAATAGCACCGAATGGGAAAAAGCTAAAGCAGCAGGCGAAGTGGTTACAAATGTGGTTATAAATAACCCAGAATATCCCGCAGCGGCTTACCTTGGTTTTAAAGTCGTGCGAAGTCCTTATACAACATCAAGAAATATTTTCACTGCAGCATCTCTTATCATATTAGTTCGTGCGGCATTAGGATTATAAAGGTTAAACGATGAATACAGAGAAGAAAGTTCCGGAGTTATTGATCGGTGCCCATACCTCGGCGGCAGGCGGCGCTTATCATGCGCTTTTGGAGGGACAAAAGATTGGTGCCACCACCATTCAATTGTTTACAGCCAATCAGAAGCGCTGGCTGAGCAAGCCGCTTGAGCAAAAAGATATTGATAAGTGGTTTGAAATATTAGCTCAAACAGGTATTCAGCAGGTGATGAGCCATGATAGCTATCTTATCAATTTGGGTTCGTCCAGTGATGAAAACCTGCAAAAGAGCCGTACGGCATTTCGTCAGGAAATTGAGCGTTGCCAGCAGTTGGGACTTTCTTTTCTTAATTTTCATCCTGGAGCATCATTGGATAGCGACCCGCAGGAATGTCTGGATTTAATTGTCGACAGCCTTTTTCAGATGCAGGATTTAGTTGCAGATGGAAAATTGCGATTGCTGTTGGAGGCGACTGCTGGACAGGGATCTAGTGTGGGATATACCTTTGAGCAGCTGGCTTATCTTACGGAAAAAGTCCATACAAAGTTGCCCATTGGTGTTTGCATTGATACCTGCCATATCTTTGTGGCGGGATATGATTTGCGAACCGCAGAAGCCTGTGACAAGACTTTCAGTGAGTTTGATCGAGTGGTGGGGTTAAAGCATTTGTATGCTCTGCATGTGAATGATTCGAAGAAGGGGTTCGGGACGCGTGTCGACCGTCATGCTCCATTAGGTGAGGGTGAGATAGGTTGGGAGTGTTTTCGATTTTTGGTGAAGGATCCTCGTACCCGGAATTTACCGATGTATTTGGAGACGCCGGATGGCCCGCCTTTGTGGGAAAAGGAAATCAGCCAGCTACGCCAATTTGCAGTTGAGCCCTAGTTTCACAGGTTTAAAAAAAGTTAAACGCAAAGGCGCAAAGGCGCAAAGAAAGGCACAAGATGGGTGCCCTCCATTGTCCAATGGAGGGCAACAGCATGGCAGCTTCGCGTTGCTCACCTGCCAAAGCTTAGCCAAAAATAGTTTATTTTTTATAAAAACTTATCCACAAAGTCTCTAAATAGCTTATATTTTTTCCTTTAACCCATGACTGTGCGCAAATCTCGGGTTTAAGAGACTAGCGCCGCGTGAAGGCGCTTCCTGCGCCGGACGTGGGGTTAAAACAACGAGAAAATCAAGTCCTTACACGGTAGTGGCCTTGTTTTGGATTTTGCGGTAATTCCTATACAGATGTTAGGGGTTTATTAAACGTTCTTGCTTATCTCTGAAGCGCATGGATACAATCATAATCAAATCAATCAGCCACCAAATGCCCAATCCGCCGGCTGTGAAAAGCATCAGTATTCCCGATCCCACCATTACTGAGATGGCTCAGATAGGAGATGATGAATGGTTGATTTGTCCTAAATGTAAGACGACGTTCAATAACCCGCGTTATAAAAACGATTTTTTTTCCTATAAGTCTTTGAACGAGACATCTTTTTCTTGATATCTACATTTGTATTGCAGTCCTTCAGACTGCATGTTTTAGCTTATTCAAACC
>CAYMKI010000234.1:0-3083 GCA_964390695.1 uncultured bacterium | reverse complement strand
GGCCAAAATAAATTCAAATGATTTTAAACAGGTTTCTTTTAGACCGCTCCATCTTGTTAAATGTCAACTAACTTTGCCGATGGCGTCAACTAACTTTGCCGATTTAAGTGAGTTGATTGTGGGGTGGTGATAGATTTATTTTTGGTACGATAACTTTCCCCCGTAATGTTCATAACAGTTGCGTGATGAACAAGCCTATCAATGGAGGCAACCGCCATCATGTTGTCAGGAAAGATAGCATCCCACTGGCTAAAGGGTTGGTTGGATGTAATGAGCAAACTTCCTGTTTCGTAACGGTGGCAAATAAGCTCGAACAGGACGCTGGTTTCATGCTCATTTTTTTTCAGATAGCCCAAGTCATCTAAAATTAATAACGGTATTTTATCCAGTTTAATCAGTAACTCTTTAAGCCGTAATTGTACCTTTGCTTGCTGTAATAGCTGGACAAGATGAGAAGTCTGTTGAAATTTAACGCGCAGACCCAGTTCGATATGTCGATAGGCAATGGCAGCGGCAATATGAGTTTTACCGACGCCACTGGGACCAAAGATAATGAGATTATGCGCATTTCTTATCCAGCTATCGCTTTCTGCGAGCGCATTAACCTGCGCCGCATTAATCAAAGGGTTCGCGTTAAAATCAAGGCTACTAAGAGTCTTATCTTTGGGTAAAGACGCTTCTTTAACGCGATAAGCCAATCGTCTGACTTGGCGTCTTTGCAATTCTAATTCACACAAATAAGATAAATAGCGGCCATAATTCCAGCCTTCTTGCTGAGCGGATTTTGCAGAGCCTTCCCAGCTGGAATTAAAGGTCGCTAGTTTTAATTGCTTTAATTGTAGCGGTAATATAGCTTCATACTGTTGCATGGTGGATACCTCCGGTTTGATTAGGAATAAATTCGTCATAATGGGACAAGGTATGCTGAAGACAAGGCACATCAGGCAAGGCAGGATTACTGCGATTAAAACGGCATTCGAGAGTCTCAATGTCCCATGTCACCTTTTGTTGAATAAAAGACAATACTTGCTCACCCAGCTCATATTCGCAGTCGTAATCGGCTGCTAGTTTTAAAAGGCGTAACATGATTTTTGGGGCCACTTTTAGGGGCTCTAATTCATCTAGATATTTCCAAATCTGTCGATAGCTCTCATTAGGCAATAATTCATCGCGATATTGGCAAAATCGAAAAGCCCCTGGTTTTTTAATCAGAGCATGAATAATATGTCGATAATTAATGACGTATCGTGTGGGGTGACTGTGCCGATATTGTCTTTCAAGACACATGACTAAACTGTTACCTAAATAACCTTCTATTTTATGCTGATACAAATGAAGCGTCAGTGCATGTCCTGCCAGGCGACTGGGCACGCTATAAGTCATGTTTTTAATGACTATCAAAGAAAGATTGGATATTTTAGTAGACAGTAATTCATAGTCCATGGCCTTGTATCCCGGTAGTGGCTTTAAGGCTTTTTGCTCTTCTGAAAAATATTTGTTCAGGCGCTTATTGATACCAAACATCATCTCTTGCAACCACTTTTCATAACTGGCAATAGAATCAAAGTCATTACTGCCTCTGAGTAATAATTCCTGGCCAATACGATTTTTTAAGTGCCCGTGTGATGATTCTACAGAGCCATTTTCGTGACTTTCACCTTTATTGTTACGCGTAGGCTCCATACCATAATGGGCACATAATGCCTGATAACGTACGGTCATATCTTCTGCCGCTTCTTTGCTCAAATTTTTATACGCCGCAGATAAGCTATCGGTTCGATGCTCCTGCGTTGCTCCTCCTAAGTACACCAAAGCTTCCTGCAAGCCTTCCGATAACGCTTGAAAACTTTCGCCTCCTTGAATAACTTTGATGTAACTCCATTTACTGTACACTAAGCGAAAATGATAGAGCATGTGTTTGAAAACAACGCCGTTGATTACAATTTCATCTCTATCCATATGAGTAAAGTCAGATAGTGACTGTATGCCCGGCAGATGAATCTGAGGGAAGATAACCGCTTTAGGTTGGCCATATTGTGCTTGCCAATAGGCTACTCGTCTTTGTAACGTGCGTAAAATAGAATCATCATAAAGTGCATGACCTAATTCATCCTTATAGGTTC
The DNA here is from genome assembly GCA_964390695.1 of uncultured bacterium. Classification (GTDB taxonomy): domain Bacteria; phylum Chlamydiota; class Chlamydiia; order Chlamydiales; family Parachlamydiaceae; genus CAWACC01. The sequence continues at coordinate 960 of CAYMKI010000234.1, read as the reverse complement.
GTTGTAAATACAACAATAACGTCTTCGGTTGAAGATCTGGACTTTTTTCCAACATGCTCACTATTTCATGTGACCAAATGTCATCAATTGGACTCTTTCGAGTTTTATAACCTCGTGGCTTTTTAGCTTTTTGACTATGATGCTGCTTGCGTTCAATCGTACCGGCACTACGGGTACTTATCCCCGCTTTAGCAGCACTGGCTTCTTGCGTTAGCGATTTAATGGTTCTGTATTTCATATATAGCCTTACCTGATTTTTAGTAATATATTTCCCCGCCATAACAACCTCATCTTTAGGGTTTTTATGGCTAATATATTCACTTTCAATCGGCAACGTTAGTTGTCGTTACCGGCAAAGCTAATTGTCGTCTAACACCGGAACACCGGCCGCTTTAAGATCGGCTGTCATCTCCATAATAGTAGGCATGCGAATTTTCATCATTCGCAGGGCACCTTCGGGTAATTGGATGTCATAGGGTTTGTTAAAATGACGCGTAGTCAAAGAGGGTGGGGCATGTTCGGTATAAAAAAGCTCTTGCAATTGAAACGAAGGAAACTGCGGGTAAGGTACTAACGTCTGAACCGTGTCTTCAGAAAGTACCACAGACTCTTGTGAGTCATTGAATCCGGCGGTGACGCGTCTTGTTGGAGTAAACATCTTTTATCCTTTTTGATTTAATGTGCTGTCATATTGCATGAATGCCGCATCACCGAGTGACTCAAACAGTTCATGATAATGTGGTTCATGGTTTAATGACCCCACCGCATGAAGTAGAGCACCTAAGATGGTCGCTTTATCCCATTCGCCCATGCCGGATTTAATCACGAGTCCCCCGAGTTCAATCTTACGTCGGGTATCTAATTTGCGTTGCTTTAATTTTTCGTAAGCCAGTTTATTTTCATCACGTGCGATCCACTGCTCTTGTTTTTTGATTCGATTAGTCAGGGTCATGCAAAAAC
>CAYMKI010000233.1:0-3103 GCA_964390695.1 uncultured bacterium | reverse complement strand
CTCTGTGGTTCAAATCCTTTCACACTACTTTTGCTGAACTCTGTGGTTCAAATCCTTTCACACTACTTTTGCTGAACTCTGTGGTTCAAATCCTTTCATTCCGGGCTAGGATAAGGAATTTAAATGAATTAGGTAGGGCAGGGGCAAGGGCAAGGGCAAGGGCAGGGGCAAGGGTGTGGCATAGGTATGGTTGAAGATAAAGAAATGAAAAATACCAACAATCAATTAGTGAATCTGGCAGCAGTATGTCCCAGTCTCATTTTAGATATTATATATGCTACAGCGAATAATTTTTTTGGTTGTCCGGTCTATTCTAAAGCCGTGTGCTTTTTACACGCTATTCCGGCAAAAGCTTTAGTGGCTGTTCAAGAGGAATTATCTTTTCAAGGGCTTGGCTTGAAGGTATACGATGGTTACCGGCCGCTTTCCATTCAACAGCTGATGTGGGAGCGAGTACAAGATGAAAGATATATATCCAATCCCGCGGTCAACAGAGGAAGACATCCACGTGGAACAGCCGTAGATGTGACTTTGGTCGATCGCATCGGTCAGGAACTGGAAATGCCTTCAGGTTTTGATGAATTTTCAGAAAGGGCCCATAGCAACTATGACGGGGGGCCGAAGGCTGCTTTGCAAAATAGAAAGCTGCTTTCAGATGTCATGCAAAAGCATGGATTTCAAGTTTATCCTTTTGAATGGTGGCATTTTGATTATCAAGGATGGCAAGACGATCTGCTTTATCCATCCTTAGATATTCCTCTGGACTACTTGGAGCCATAACAGGCTGGACAATAGGTGGCAAAATCGGCGTTATGCGCCGCTAAAATGCGTGCAATTTCAAATAGTATCGAATCCTTGGCCCGGGCGAAATTGGCGCTATCCAAAGCTTTCAAATCCGCTTGGACAATGATATCCAAGGAATAGGCGCCAAAGTTATCCAAATTCACGATGATTGTATTATGCGGATCGACATCAGGATGCTTTTCCAGCATCTTATGCATGTCGAGCATCAGCTCTTTTAACACGGGCATGTCGTTATAGCGTACACCGACAGTTTCTTTAAAGCGCCGATGTGTCATGCGGGAAGGATTGACGACGACAGTTTTAGAGAATATGGAGTTGGGCACATAGATAGGTTTTTTATCCAAGCTGCGCACTAAAGTCATATACCAGCCGATCTCTTCGATGATGCCTTCGATGCTGCGTTCAGGTACTTGAATCCAATCTCCTTTGGAAAAGGGTTGGGTGATATAAATCATGACCCCTCCGAAGAAGTTGGAGATCACCTCTTGCGAAGCTATCGCCAAAGCCAAGCCACCTACGCCTCCAAAGGCGATCAGAGTGTTCAAGCTTTTCTCTGTAGATTCTAAAAGAATCAACAAGCTGAAAAACAAAATGAACAAGGTGGCTAGTTTGTCTATGACATCAATCTTGGCGGAATCGAAGGTGATTTTTTTGTGGTCCACGAGCTGTGAAAAATTCGAGATGAGGTATTTTTTCCAACGGAATAAAAACCATGTCAAACTTAATACGGCTCCTGCAGGGAGTAGCGCGTTGAGTGTTTGTGATAAATCCAGCGACAAAGATTGATGTGCGGCTAGAATAATCATGTGGATGATGGCAAAAAACCAGATGAAACAACTTAATGGCTGCATCAATGCGCGAATAAAACTGTCCTGCCAGACTTGTTGGTTCTTCTCAAACTTGGCATGCAACTTCAGCAGTATCCATTTTAATACAAAATTAAAGACAAATACCAGGGCGATCAGGCTGGCGATTTCATACAATCCGCCGTAATTTCCCTCTAGTGAGCCTAGGATGATTTGAAAATATGCTTTAATGTCATTGAATGCAGTCATGTTATCCTAACGAGTTTTTAACCTTCTTTTTCATGTTTAGTATGGGAGGTCACCAAGTCGTGACAGTGTTTCTTTTCCCATCCTTTCTTTAAGGCATCGGCTTTCTTGTTGGAAATGCCTCCTAAAAACTCTATAGACCTCAGCAAGCGTGCACGCACGCGGTCTTTGCCAAGGATGCCGGCAGAATCAAATAAAGGCGGCCCTTGAATTTTGCCCATCAAACTGGCGAAGAGCAAAGGCATGATGACTTTTTTGTGATTGACCCCAAAGACTTCTGCCACTCTTCTGGAAGCGTGGTTGACGCCGGAGGAACCCCAATTGTCATTTTCATCCATATCCCAAATCATCGCCTGCAAAATCAAGCTGCACTGTTCCGGAGCCAGATCTTTGACGGCAAACATCTCATGAGTGTATCGCAGGTGATTGATGAAGAAGAAATCACACAGGTCCATAAAATCGCCGAAAGTCTTGATGCGGGAATGGATCAACGGCATCAGCCTTTGCATAAACTCGTCGTTGAACGACCAGGATTTTAAGCGTTCCCATAATTTTTCTTGCGGGATGTTTTTGATCAGGTATTGCTGATTGATCCAGTCTAGCTTTTGCACATCGAAGACAGCACCCGAGACGCCGATGCGTTTGTAATCGAACTGCTGGATCACTTCGTCCATGCTATAGATTTCCTGATCTCCGGGCATACTGTAACCCATCAGGGTCAAGAAATTGCGGAAGGCTTCCGGCAGGTAGCCGCTGTCGCGGTAGAAGAAAATCGAAGTCGGGTTTTTGCGCTTCGACAGTTTCTTGCCGTCTTTGCCTAAGAGCAGGGGCATGTGCATGAATACCGGAGGCTTCCAGCCAAAGGCTTCATATAGATATACGTGCTTGGGAGTAGAGCTCATCCATTCATCGCCGCGGATCACGTGGGTGATGTGCATCAGATGGTCGTCGACTACGTTGGCTAAATGGTACGTGGGAAATCCATCCGATTTCAAAAGCACCTGGTCGTCAACATCCGCCCAAGGGAAAGTTATGCGACCTTTGATGGAATCTTCATACACGCATTCACCTTTAAGAGGCATTTTCAAGCGGATCACATAGGGGCATCCTGCGGCTTCTTTTTGGCTGATCTCTTCGGGGCTGAGGTTGCGGCAGCGCCTATCAAATCCATGCCGGCCGCCTTGCTTGGATTGGATATGGCGCATTTATTCCAGGTCTTCGGCAGTGCAAAAACATTTATAACCTTT
>CAYMKI010000232.1:0-3112 GCA_964390695.1 uncultured bacterium | reverse complement strand
GGCAATAAGCTGCTCTGTTTCACGGGCTTTATTTTCTGTTGTGTTTGCTCCTAAGGGAAACCCTACGACGCTGCAGAGTTTGACATTCGAATGTTTTAAAAGTCCATGTGCCAGATTTGCCCAGCTAGGCAGGATGCATGCAGAAGCGAATTGATATTCAATTGCTTCATTGCACAGCATTTGTATTTCAGCCGCTGTTGCCTCAGGTTTTAAGAGGGTGTGATCAATATAAAGATTTAAAGGTTTTTCCATTAGATGACTCTTTTCTTGTGTAATTTAATCCGTGATTGTGCGCAAATCACGGGTTTAAGAACCTGTTTAACATTTCAAGAAATGGAGTCATACCAAAAAAAGACGATCTTATCAAAGATTCTTCAGTAAATTCTGATAATCGAGACAACTGAGCTTTATGATCTCCAGGGCTTCTTCGCGACCGTAAACATCAGTAATTTGTGCACAGCATGAATTCCTTTCAGGAGAGTCTTTATAAGTCAGAAAATAGTGTTTTAGCCTATCTATCAACTTTTGAGGACAGTCATTGATATCTCTAATTTCCCCATAAATCAGATCGTCCACCATCACAGCAATGATTTTATCATCCACCTGGTCTCCATCCAACATACGAAAACCGCCAATTGGAATTGCGCTAAGGATGATATCGCCTCTTACAATCGCTTTTTCAGTGAGAACGCAAATATCCAATGGATCTCCATCACCCTCTAAACCTGGCCGTCCAGTTTTTTTAATGCAATGGTCAGCGACGTGTTGTCCTGCATAGGTTTGAGGAAGTAGGCCGTAAAGTGTTGGACAAAGGCTAGAATATTTTTGCGGCCTATCGACTTTTAGAATGCCAGTTTCCTTATCAAGTTCGTATTTAACAGTATCTGTCGGTACAATTTCAATGTAACAATTCACGACTTCCGGAGCATTTGTCCCTAGAGAAAGACCGTGCCATGGATGACTTTTATAGCGCATATTACCGTTAAGGTTTGACATTTTGATTCCTTCTTATCCTAGACTTAAAATTACAAAGTGAGTTTTATAAAAAAAGAAAAATATTGGATCTTTTTTAAATCCAACTTGCCACCTATGAAGGCAGTCATATTCGAAATTATTTTCTCTCTAGGAGCTCGCACCTTGGCTCTGAAAATAAGGGGGCCATATTTTCTAATATTGCCCCTTATTTTTGCGATCTCCTAAAGAAAAGTATTCGAATCTGACCTGTTCATAGCTAGCAAGTTAGGTCTTAATCTTGGGAACAAAATATAACATCAATTGGATTATTATGCATGAAATTAATTACATAATATTTAAAACAATTAACATAAAGTTAATTATTACATTAATTTCATTTAAATTTTTAATTTCAAATCTTATAGCAACTACTGATACTAACTGTATATTAAAAGCTGATGGCTGGACAACCAGGGTCCGCCAACAATTAGATCACCTGATTCTCGAAGGCGCCGGCCAAAAATTACCCGTTGTGTTTGATCTCGATGAAACCTTAATTGCCCGGGATATTGCGGACGCCACCTTTGGGGTGTTGGTTCGAGATCGGTATGTAACGAAAGAAACAATACCCTCCATTTTAGCGCCTCCATTGGGGATTAATGGACAAATGTTTACATTGAATCAAGCGATTGATCTTACGGAATACGGCGAATGGCTGCTGCATGGCACTCGCTGGCAAAAGGGAGATCCAGCACCTAACTCTTGTTTTTTTGAATGGGTCGTGCAGATCATGTCAGGATTAACATGTGACCAAGTAGCAGACGCAACGGCCAGAGCTTATGAAGATGGCATTGGCTCATTAGATGAATTTCAATATCCTGGGGATAGTAAAATTTGGGTGACCCCGCAAAAAACTGGTTTTTTAAAACCCTTCATTCGGTCTCAAATGGTAGAACTCATAGGTGTACTGCTCGACCATGGGTATGACGTCTGGGTGGTTTCTGCAAGTAACACACTAATGGTCCGCTGGATCATGATAAAAGTCTTTAATCAGCTTCTGGAAGAGCAGGGATTTTCTGGAAAGGTTTTATCTGACCATATCATAGGAATATCCACTTTGCTTCAGGATGAGCAAGGAAATTTTTTTAAGGATTATCCTTTGCTTGATACGGACGCTGGTTATCGAGATATGGATGAAGAAGCATTGAAACGTTATCGATTAACAGGCATATTAGTTCCACCGATCACAGCTTATAGCGGTAAGGTAGCCGCCATTATGGAACGAATTGGCTGCTCTCCTTATTTAGGGGTGGGAGATAGTTTGAGCGATCATCCCTTTTTAAAACGGAGCCTTCACAAATTATGGATGGCCAAATTAGAATCGTGGGAGCTTCAGGAAGCAGCTGTAGACAGTATAGGAATTGAGGATAAGCAGTCCTGGATGGTACAGCCTGTGCTTTCAAAAAAAGCACCCTGTTTAGTATCTGAACGGAACATATTAAGCGAATTATTTCCCACGTCAAATGAGACAGAACCCCTATTCCGCTCTTGGCAGCTATTGCAAGAAGCCGAATTGTTATCTCTTTAGAAAGAATAAGCTTTCATTTTGCGCCATTCTAATATAATTAATTTAAATACAATTGATTTTTATTATTATAAAAAAGTTCTTTAACCTGTGATTGCGTGCAAATCACGGGTTTAAACCCAAAATAATTTTATTGACAATTCGTTCTATCTGTGCTCTTGTAAGGATATGTTAAGCGAGTGAATATCAATCAAAAAAAGGTGGTAGGACATGCTCACTACAATTCTTATTATTGTTTTAATCTTAATTCTTATAGGTGCATTGCCTTCTTGGCCTTATAGTGCATCGTGGGGATATGGTCCAAGTGGGATCTTAGGCACAATCTTGATTATCCTGCTGATTTTATGGCTCTTAGGAAGGCTATAAATCACAACGAGAAAAGCGTGCCTTATAAAAAAAACGAGATCTCTTCGAAGTGTACCCAGTAACTGGAGTTAAGAGCAAATAGGCAGTTATAACGTGAGTTGTAACTGCCGTTTTGCTTTTGGAGTGCGACGACCTGGTACCGCTTTTTCTTGGGTCCGACAAAGTCACATCGTTTACACTTTAACACACTCACCTTGTTTACACATT
>CAYMKI010000231.1:0-3199 GCA_964390695.1 uncultured bacterium | reverse complement strand
GTAGAGGGGCTGGCCAAGCCGAGATCACCTAGGTAGATCTTGCTTTCTTTTTTTGCATTTTCGTGCATCATGAAATTGCTCATTTTTATATCGCGATGCGAAAGCCCAGCCTGATGAAAATGGGCTATAGGTTCCCAGCATTGTTTGATGATAGACACTTTATCGGTATCGGCAGACTGAAATAAAGTAGGGATAGCGTCTTTTAAGGAACCTCGGTTGCAGAATTTGGATATCAACACAAACTCTTCGGTCAGCGGAGCTTGCAGGACGCCGTAATTGGGAACCACTCCAGGTATTTTCTGTTTTACGTTGGCAAGCACCATCTTGATTTCATTTTTTTGTGCATCTAAGAGCGCATCTTCAGGTTTGTGAGTGGAGATACCGGTAGCTAACACCAGGGGTTTTAAAGTCAATTCGCCGGACTTCTTCTGCATAAGGGCATTCATTCTTAGGGCGACTTTATATTGGCCCGAGCCCAAAACCTCCAGGTTGGAGACGGCGTTATCTACACCGGAGGATTCATAGACTCGCAGCGTATCTTTGACGGCTTCAAAGTGCTTGGTGTCGCCTTCATATTGCGGGTTTACGAGTAGGGGTGAAGCCTGCAGGTCGCTCAATTTGGCTACTATCTCCTCGCCCGTGGCGGGATCTCTCACGGAAACGGGTAAATGCGGATCTAAAATGCGCTTGTTGCCGATTAATGTGATCAGAGCCTCTTTATGAGGTTTATGCGGGTCAGCGGCCGAAGTGATGTCGATGAGTTCGTCGTTATGAATATAACTCGTCATTGAAGAAGCCGAGCTTGAAGGTTCAGCCACTTCGTTATTGGTATAACTAATGGGGATATCAGTAGGGATGGGGCCTGCCGAGACTTTATGCGTGGTAAGGCTCTCGGGGGTGTGATCTACCACCTGGGAAGCCATGATAATGTGCGATAAGGGTTTATCTTCTTTGGTCAGTGCCTTTTTTTTGTCAGGTGAAAAGGTTTCAGGTGAAATGTAACTTTCTGTAGTTAAACTGGGGTCTATAGGATTATTAGGCTCTACATTGGGCTGCATATCGACCCTCCTTTTTAGTTAATAGGTATTATCTCGATGAATACTAACCTTACCATAGAATTTAATAACGCTTGTTTCGTTGTATGTATTTATATATCTATCATTCACCGAATGGATATCTATAATTATTATTATAGCTTACTCTTTATTATTACATAAGAATTTATTTGAATTTTCCCTTGATGGATTTGAAAAGGATCGGGGAATCAGGCGCAAGTATTAGAATTTGATTGATTTAGTTGATTATTAGGTGTATGATGGATGATATAAAAAACTTAAATTACAATGAAATACCTATGATTTTGTTGAATATTGTCGATCTGCTTTTTTGGGTTTACATGATCATGCTCTTCGTGAGGATTTTAGGTTCTTGGATACCGGAATGGCAGTCTACTCGGGGAATGCAGTTTGTGGCTTTTTACACAGATCCCTATCTAAATGTGTTTCGCCGTATTATTCCACCTTTAGGCATGTTGGACCTGAGTCCTATGCTGGCTTTTTTCAGCCTTAGCATTCTCGAAGCCATCGTGAAACAAGTTATCGTTACGATTATTATATAGTTATCCTGATGAAATCTACTTCTAAATACCTCAAAAAAAACTTTAGGTATGGGTCGCTGACTTTACCTAATAATATCTTTTATGCCCCGCTTGCGGGATGTTCAGATTATCCTTTCCGCAAGATGTCTGCGCTCTATGGCCCAGGCCTGATGTTTTGCGAAATGGTCAAAATGGAAGCTTTGATCCGCAATGATGTGGGAACATTGCGCATGCTCGATATCGATCCCAGCATGCACCCCATCGGAGGGCAAATCTGCGGCAGCAAACCGGGCATCGCCGGTCAAGCAGCCAAAATAATTGAATCTTTGGGATTCGATGTGGTAGACCTCAACTGCGGATGTCCCGTGGACAAGGTGACCAAAGACGGCAGCGGATCGGCCATGTTGAAAACACCGGAACTGATCGGCGAGGTTATCGCGAATATGGAGGCGGCGGTCAAAATTCCTGTGACGGTGAAGATCCGCGCCGGCTGGGATGATCACAATATCGTAGCAGCCAAAATTACCGAAATTGCCGAACAGGCAGGAGCTACAGCCATCTGCATTCATGGGCGGACCCGTCAGCAAGCATATCGAGGCCCTGCGGTGTGGGATAGCATCAAAGCTGCCAAAGAAGTCGCCAAAAATATCGCTGTGATCGGCAATGGAGACGTATTGGATGGACCTTCTGCGCAAAAAATGTTTGAGTACACCGGTTGCGATGCTGTATTGGTAGCGCGCGGCACGATGGGCCATCCTTGGGCTGTACAGGATATTATCCGTCATTTTGAAGGCGAAGATCCTATCCAGAGAAGTTTGGAAGACTGCCGCCAAGCGCTGTATCAGCATTTTCTCTTTACCCAAGACTATCACCATGAACGCCGTACGGTGGTAGATATGCGCCGCGTGGGGTGCTGGTATTTAAAAAAAGCCCCCGGTACCCGCGCTTTCCGTGGTTTGATCAGCAAAGCCGAATCGCTTGAAGCAGTCAAAGACTTAATACTGAATTTTTCCTTGAAGGAAGGTCTTGGCGACGATACAATAGGGGAAGACGACGAAGTGTCGGATAATCCTTGCTGCGGGTAAAAGTATGCAAAATGAAGATAGACAACCTCATATTGAATGGCATCTGATTGTGGCCGGAGAGGTACAAGGGATAGGCTTTCGCGCCGCGGCCTATCAACTGGCTAGAGAATTAGGCTTGGTAGGTTCTGCGCAAAATCTTGCGGATGGGACTGTGGAAGTCTATGTTCAAGGAAACCGCCACGACCTAGACCGGTTTTTAGAAAAAATTCAAATGAAATTCAACGGCCATATCCGCGAAATTCGCCTGAAGGAGTTGCCTCCCGATCCTGATAAGACCTATTTTATCATCTTGCATTAAAAATTTATCGGCCGGGTGGCTATCTTTACAGATAGCCTCTAGAGTTTGTACTTTTTTTGACAGCCCTCTCGTCAGCCCAAGGGGCTGATACGTAAAAGCCCAGGGCATCGCCCTTGACATTACCCATTTTATTAGAAAATTTATTATAAGAGAACCTTTTAACAAAAAGATCTCTGGTGACTATTCACAAACCCTCATAAAATAATAAATTAAAAACCA
>CAYMKI010000230.1:0-3208 GCA_964390695.1 uncultured bacterium | reverse complement strand
AGCTCGTTTGATTTTAAAGAATTTTTCTACTTAACAAAGAAAACTATAAACTATATACGTCTAGTTGCCCTCGGGCAACTAGACGTTTCTTTTTCCTTTCCCAATAATAAAAAAATTTGATAAACAAGATCTTACCATTGTATTCACTAGGAGTGCTGCATGTCGTGTTCATTTATTCAGACCGTACAATATCCGCGTATTCAGCTCGATGTCCATCATAACCCACCTCTGCATCTAAAATTAAAAGGGGTAACAGCAGCAGAACAGCCGCATACAGAACCATTTATCTTTGACCTCCCAGCTAAAGCCTCCGGAGCCTATCTGATCCAAGACGCTCGCGAAGTCGTCATCACCTTCAATGACGATTCAAAAATTAGGGGCAAAGCCTTGGTGTATGACTATGAAAGCGGCGAATTAAAACACACTTTTGAATGCGGCAATCAAATCATGGACCTCAAAGTGCACCGCGATATCCTCTTTGTGCAGATGTACAATGCCTGGGGTATCCTGGCCTGGAACTGGAAAACAGGTGAAAAAGTAGACCTGCCCAAAACCTGGAACCGCATAGATCGCATGTGTTTCAGCGAAGCCTTCACCGCCCACGATAACTTCAAAGACCCTATTAAATCGGTAGACAAACAAAAACCCATCGAACTGATTATCTCCGACTCCAAAACCCTCCAGCCTATCAACACCCTTAGCACCTCCCTTTTTAGCATCTACGATACGGCCATCAAAGGCAACAGCCTGTATGTCCTCGGCGTGGATGAAAACGCCTCCTTCAGCAATGACTCATTTCTGCAAAGCGCCTGCGTGATCAAATACGACAACCCCACCGATCCCAACCCACAAAAACGCAAAATATCCCTGGCTTACGATGTTAATTTGCTGGCAACAAAAGCCTTAAAAATGCAACAGGGCGCCTTGTTCAATAACAAATGGTACCCTTCCACCAACTATATCTGGAATGCAGAGACCCTCCAGCCTATGCTCATCAGAAAAACTGCAGGGGACAAAGAGAATGCATGCGCTCTGACCCAAGTCAGTCAAGATACGGCTGTAGTATTGGATGCAAAAGAGATGGAAATTTATAAAAAGGAACATAACACCTTCGTGTCTAAAAAACACATACCCTGGGAGGACAAAGACCCCGGCACCAGCCTGGAACTCTTCCCCTTCGCAGGCCAAGAAGTCATCGCCGAAGGATACACGAGCGGCCTCATCCGCATCCGCCATGCCGAAGATTTCAACGTCCTGCTTGAGCTTCACCCTCCTGAGAATATGAGCGGCGTTCTTCATACGGCCTTTCATCAAGATTACCTGCTGGCACACTACTTAACCCCCTCCAAAGAGGGCACTTTGGCAATCTTGTGGGATCTCAATACCCAAAAGCCGCATTTGCTGATAACACGGGAGGCACTCAAGAACCGAGATTACCAAAGCTACAATGACAACATCCACATCGTCAACAACGATATATTCGTGCGCAGCGAAAATCAGGTAATGATCTACAAAGGAGTCTTCTCATGACCACTACCATCAGCTATGCCTATAAAGCCGTCGCCCACTATATGTGGCCCTCTTCTTCCTCTTCGGCATCTTCATCTCATCCGGAAGGTGTACAGCCGGTCATCACACAGCTGCCGGCCAAAACCAATAACATCCATTTTTGGTCAGGCTACAACTTAATGGCGGCATACCTGCCGGAAAGCCAAGAAATCAAGCTGTATGATTGTTCAAACGGAACCTTAAAACACACCTTTAAATGCGATAGCCACGTCACTAGCATGCACGATAACTACGGAGTGCTTTTTGCCCATCTAGGCGAAGAAGGCCCCATTCAAGCCTGGGAAATAGGTTCAGGAAATCCTGTGTCCTTACCAAGTGTCTGGCAAAAAGTCTCAAATTTATTCACCGTAGATTATCTTATTCTGGCCACACCGGCCCCAGTAGATAATGGCACCTTAAGCCTCACGCTATGCGATCGGCATAAATTCACCCCTATTAAGACCCTACCTACAGAATTTTTTAAAATCCATGATGCCACCAACAAGATGAGCAGATTATTTATCACCGGCATTGCCTCAAACCCTGCTTGTAAAGAAGCCCCTTCGAACGGATTTATTAGAGTCTATGACGATATCCTGACCGATAACGTGCAAGAATACCAATTAAACTATCCCTACGACTCAAGTGTGGTCAAGCCACATAATCTGAAAACAAGCGCGTCTTTTATCTACCATGACGTTTGGACGCCTACCCATAGTGTCGTTTGGGACCTCAACACCTTAGCACCGGTATTGGCTCGTAAAGCTGAAAAAAATGCCGATGAAGCCACCTTGACAGGCGTTATCGATTTTACCCTTGTGGTGGTGGACCGCAAAGAAATCGCAGTCTACGAGGCCATCGGAGAGGTAGACACCGAGCTTCCTTGTTTTCGCATGTGCCAAAAAGAACTTTCTCTCGAACAATCGTTTGGAACAAAAACGCTGAGCAAAGCCAGAACGATAGCGTGCGCCTCCGGCAATCAAATCAAAAGCCTCCATCTCTTCAAATTGTCCGAAGAACCTGTGATGGCCGAAGGCTACGAAAACGGCAAAGTGATCATCCGCAACTTGAAAACCCTAAACGCCATGATGGAATTTACTCCGCCGGGAAATATGAAAAATGTATGCACCCTAAAAACCAATTACTACGGGGACAAGTTAATCGTACACTATGCCACACCTTCACAGGATGGCACATTGGGGATTGTATGGGATACCAAGCAGCAAAAACCGCTTCAGTATATTACGCGCGATGCTCTCAAAAATAGGGCCTATGACAGTTCACAAGACACTATTTCCTATAAATCCTACCAAGAAGACCTTATCATCCACAGCGAAGATCAGGTGCTTTTTTATAAAGGTATCATGAAATCGCAAAAGTAGCCTTGCTGCAAAAATGGTGAACCACTGAGGGAGGGAGCCCAGTGAGAACACAGGTTCTAAAATTCGATTGCAAAAAAAACGAATCTACTCTATCCTTATTTATTTGCGTGGCCAGATAGCTCAGTCGGTAGAGCAGAGGACTGAAAATCCTTGTGTCGCTGGTTCGATTCCAGTTCTGGCCACTCTTTTAACTTCTACATCATCACCCTAGCGCCGTCCTTACGGCCAGATAGCTCAGTCGGTAGAGCAGAGGACTGAAAATCCTTGTGTCGCTGGTT
>CAYMKI010000229.1:0-3350 GCA_964390695.1 uncultured bacterium | reverse complement strand
TCACCAGCCCAAAGGGCTGGAACGTAATAGCCCAGGGCATCGCCCTGGGTTAGGCAATCATCACCCATAGCAGTCTGTAAGACTGCTACCTCCACACCCATGCCCTGGATGAGGGGGCGGCATTTACAGCGTTTGCCGACTAATCGCCATCTATCACAAACGCCCAGTCACCAGCCCAAAGGGCTGGTACGTAATAGCCCAGGGCATCGCCCTGGGTTAGGCCAACATCACCCATAGCAGTCTGTAAGACTGCTACCTCCACAACTCAGAGCAATCCAAGGGTTATTATGTCCAGTGCTCGGGCTGAGGTGATAGCAAAAACATAGCCGATCTTAATAAAAACCTCCAGTATTTTCCTTCCTACCCACCTCTGCAATTTCCAAGCGCTCGCTTCCCAGCATAGACCTGTTGCATAATCAATCACCTTGCCCGTGCCCATGCCCTTGCCGGGGGCGACTCAAATGCTGTTACATTACTTACCCTAATCCCAAAGAAAATAAAATTAAACCACGGAGATCGGGAGAACAGTGAGACCTGTGCGAGGGCAGAGGAAGATCGAGAGGGTTATTGTACACATCAAAACCGAGGACTGGGTGACAATAAACAATGCGCAGAGTCCTGAAAGAACGACATACTCTCACACTTGTCTCACTGCTCTCACTGCCCTCTGTGGTTCAATTTGTTTGCTTTGGGGTCAGGATTATGTGGTTTGGTCGCCCCCCATGCACATGCCCAAAATCAAAAAAAATCTAATTTTTTCAATTCAATGCGGATTAAGATGTCTAAAAAATAACTTTATTCGGGCAAGGGTATGGGCAAGGGTATGGGCACGAAAATAATACACTCTGCTGAATGTGTATATGTTATGCTATAGGTATGCTATGAGATAAACCCAGGGCGATGCCCTGGGTTTTGAAATAAACGAATCCCACAGCTGAGCTTTGGGATAAAGAAGACTAAACGGCTTGGCCTTCAGCGCGCATTTCGCGTACAACTTGCTCGATGCCGCATTTATCGATGGTGCGCAAAGCTCCGGTGCAAAGCTTCAAGGTGATAAAGCGATTTTCAGAACCTAACCAGAGGCGTTTTTTCACGAGGTTTGGACGGAAACGACGTTTGGTTTTTCCAGTAACTTTCAAACCAATCCCTTTTTTCTTTTTAGCGATACCTCTAATGGCATATTTGTATCCACGAGTAGGTTTTTTTCCAGTAACTTGACATAGTTTTGACATAATATTCTCCAAAATCATCTATTATTGGCATAATCGTAACATATCATTTTGATAAAATGCAACTAAAACTTTAGCGTTGATCACCTTTACCTGTTAGGTCACCTCGCTGCCGGCTGGCAGACGGCTCAAAGCAATCAACTCGAGATCATCATTCAATCCCCCGCATAAAATCATGCCCTGGCTTTCAATACCCATGAGGGTAGCGGGCTTAAGATTCGCAGCCACTACGACCTTTTTTCCGACAAGCTCTTCAGGTTTGTAGCTTTTGCCAATGCCGGAAAGGATGGTGCGCGTTTCAAGCCCGATATCCACTTCCAGCTGCAGCATTTTTTTACTTTTGGGGACCGCCTGCGCTTTTTTTATTTCACCTATTCTCAAATCGATTTTTCGGATATCTTCAATGCCAATTTGAGGTTTGAGCGCGGGAACGTCCACTGACTTAGGGGCTTTCAACTTAGAGGACATAGCATGCAGTTTAGCTATTTCCCGTTCAATTTGTTCATCTTCTATTTTAGCAAATAACAATACCGGCTCTTGCAGCTGTTGTCCGGGATGCAGCGGATCCCTTAGCACATTTTTCCACGAATCCGAGCATAGAGTAGTACTTTGTCCGAGCATTTTCCACACTTTCTCTGCGGTATCAGGGATGATCGGATATGAAATCAAGGCTAACGTTTTGATGCATTCCAGACATAATGCAATCACCGTCTCCATTTGCGCTTTCGTTTCGGGCTGTTTGGCCGATATCCACGGTTTTTTAGCATCAAAATAGACGTTGCCCAGTTGTGCCAATTCCATGATGACCTGGCAGGCCTTGCGCAATTTGAAGCTGCGGTAGCAGGTTTCTGCTTCTTCGGCCAGGATCTTCATATTTCGTAAAAACTCTTCATCGACGCTATCAGTTGTGTGTCGAGGAGGAACTCTACCGTCGCAGCGCCCTTTGGCAAATACCAGCACGCGGTTGACCAGGTTGCCATATTTCCCTAATAAATCGGCATTGCATTTAGCCTGAAAATCCTTCCAGGAAAATTCCGCATCGGCTGTTTCAGGAGCATTAGCTGCAATGGCATAGCGCACCTGATCTGTGGAATACCGTTGGAAAAAGTCGTCGAGGTCTATATACCATCCTTCCGATTTGCTGAACTGCCTCCCTTCCAATTTAAAAAATTCGTTGGCCGGCAGTTCATCCACGAGTTTGTAAGGCTGGTTTTGTCCCATGCACATTGCCGGGAAGATAGCAGCATGAAAGGGAATGTTGTCTTTGCCGATAAATTGCACCAGCCGGGTTTTATCATCCAGCCAATACTCCTTCCACTTCTCGGGTTGTCCTATACCCTCCGCCCACTCTTGCGTGGCCGAAATATATCCGATGGGAGCGTCAAACCACACATACAACACTTTACCCTCAGTGTCAGGCAAAGGAATAGGTATGCCCCATTGTGAATCACGAGTGATAGCGCGTGGATGCATGTCCTTAATGTATCCCTTGATAAAGTTCACCACATTCGGCTTCCACTCTTTGGAATCGATCCATTTTATCAGCCTATCTTTAAACTTATCTAAGAGTAAAAACCAATGTTTAGTAGGTTTAAGGGTCAAAGGAGCATCAGTGAGCTTCGAACGGGGATTTTTAAGGTCTGTAGCCTCGAAGCTAGCTCCACATTCTGGGCACTCATCGCCCCTGGCTTGGAGATAGCCGCAGCGCGGGCAAGTTCCGACCACATAGCGGTCGGCTAAAAATTTCTTGTCTTTCTCGGAATAGAGTTGGTCGGTCACGCGCTCTTCAATATAACCATTCGCCAAGAGTTCTTTGAAAAACTCCTGAACCGGCCTATAATGTTGCTTGCAGGTGGTGCGGGAATAGTGGTCGAAGCCTATATTGAGCTTGTGGAATAACTGCCGATTCACCTCATGAAAGATATCGACATGCTCTTTAGGGGTCCTGCCCGCCATCTCTGCACTCAATGTGATGGCTATGCCATATTCATCGGAACCACAGATATAGAGCACATCGTTTTTTTGCAAACGCTGAAAACGCGCATAGCAATCGCCCGGCAAATAGGCTCCGGCAATATGACCGAAATGCAAAGGGCCGTTGGCATAGGGCATAGCTGACGT
>CAYMKI010000228.1:0-3422 GCA_964390695.1 uncultured bacterium | reverse complement strand
AAATAGAGGTTTAGACACAAAGGCACTGAGTCCGTGCGTAATCCACTAATTACAATCATTAGCAACAGCTAACGGCAGCTAGAATAGCAGTGTCAAAGATTTTTATCTATTGCGATTATTTGCCATATCTGGCGATTTTTTGTAGCTATATGGTCCATTCTTGGTCCAGATGAATCAAATCATTGATTCGACGTGAGATTTGAGTTACTATTGGTCCTTTAAAACATCTATAATACCATTCGTAAAAAATAATGTAATATTTTAATTAATAGTGTAATATCTTCATTTTTCGGAGATTGAAAGATGAAGGGAAGACCAAGAAAACCATTAAAAGATATTCAACAACACAATTTCAAGAAATTAGCAAAAACGACAAAAAATCCAAGAGAACGATTAAGGTTTTTGGCTTTTGCACATATTCAAGAAGGTAAAACTTATGCAGAAGTCGCTAACATTATGAAGGTGGCTTATAAAACTGTTTGGGATTGGACTAAAAAATTTACAAACGAAGGACTGGAAGGGTTAAAAGATCAACCTGGTCGTGGATCTAAACCAAATTTACCTAAAGATAAACAAGAGGCATTTCGAGAAGCGGTATTGCAACTTGGAGCTAATCGAAAAGGTGGTCGGATCAGAGGCAAGGACGTTGTAGAACTCCTTGAGAAACAATTCAATGTGAAATCATCATTACGTTCTGTCTATAACACATTACAGAGGGTAGGTTTAGTCTGTATTACAGGACGATCTCAACATCCAAAAGCTAATTTAGACGCGCAAGAAGCTTTAAAACCCACATTGAGCAGTTTGGCTGCTTTATCTTCGATTTATCGATTTTCAATGCAAAATTTGTCAAAACTGAGGTCATAGGATCGGCTATGACCGTCAATTTTGAAAATTTGCCTTGAAAAATCGCTAAAAGCGAACCTAAAACAGCGAAACTGCTCAATGTGGGTTAAAAAGAGCGGTGGGCGGCAGCTTCCCGCTCAGCCTTCAAAATATTTAAAAACGTATGCGTTTCTTTTAAAACGACGCCGGATAAGGCCAATAATCCTATCAGGTTGGGAATAGCCATTAATCCATTGAAAATGTCGGATATTTTCCACACCAAATCGAGTTCCAAGACAGCGCCCGGAATAATAAATAAGATGAATATAATCCTATAGAACGGGACCGATTTCACTCCAAATAAATATTCAACACATTTTTCTCCATAGTAAGCCCAACCGAGGAGAGTGGTAAATGCAAATAATACAAGACCGATCGTGACAATATACCCTCCTCCTGTGATCACAGATTCAAAGGCGGCAACGGTCATAGAGGCGCCGTTTAACAAATTTCCGTCTGCGTCTACCTGGCCGAATACTTGAGTGACTCCCAGAACCAGACCTGTCATTGAACACATAATAATGGTCGCTAAAAAGGAACCCGTCATCGACACTAATGCTTGACGGCCGGGAAGATCTGTTTTTGCAGCAGCTGCCGCGATGGAGGCAGTGCCCAATCCAGCCTCGCTGGTCATCAGCCCTCTGCTGACGCCCACCCTTAGAGCCATCAGCATGGTAGATCCCAAAAAACCGCCAAAAGCTGCTTGTCCTGTAAAAGCATGCGTGACAACCCCGATCAAAGCGGCGGGAATGCGGTCGTAGCAAAGGAGAAGAATCAAGCCTGCCCCTGCAATATAAAAAATCGCCATAAAAGGGACTAAATATCCAGCTACTTTCCCGATACTTTTAATTCCGCCCAGAAGAGTCAATCCAGTGAAAAGCGCTACAAAGATCCCGGAGACCCACGGGTCGATTTTAAAAACCGTATGAAGCACATCAGCCACAGAATTGGCTTGAAGCATATTGCCTCCTCCAAGAGCTGCAATGGCCCCAAAAACGGCGAAGGCAACCGCAAGCCAGCTCCAGCCTAATCCAGACTCAATGAAATACATGGGACCGCCGCACATTTCACCCCGCGCATCTATTTGCCTGTATTTAACGGCCAGTAAAGCTTCTGCATATTTCGTAGCCATCCCCAAGAGAGCTGTCACCCACATCCAAAATAGCGCCCCCATCCCTCCGACAGCCAAGGCGGTTGCCACCCCGGCAATATTTCCAATTCCAATGGTGGCGGCCAGGGCAGTCATCAGCGATTGAAAATGGGTGATGTCTCCTTTACCTTCCATTTCAGGGTGGGAGGCCTCGCGCTTGCAAACCAATTTCAATGCATAACCTAAATAACGAAATTGCAATCCCTTCAATGCGATGGTCAAAAAAATCCCAATCCCCGAAATGAGAATCAAAAGAGGCGCCCCCCATACCCAAGCATAGATAAGATCTAGATAGGGCTCAACGCGATGAATCCACAAATCAAACACAAAAACTCTCCGCTAAACGATTAAAAAAATGAGGAAAATGGATCATCAGTCGAGATTATCCAAGGGGCTGAGCTGACTCTTCTTGCTTCAGAAGCTTTAAAAAAAGATGAGTTTCTTGCACAATGACTCCGGATAAGCCGATGAGAGCGATGAGATTGGGAATCATCATTAACCCATTGCTGATATCAGCCAAATACCAGGCAATCTCCAGTTTTAAAATTGCTCCTGGAAGAATAGCCAGCGCAAATAGACAGCGGTAAGGAATGATAAAACGCTCTTTAAACAGATATTCAAAACATTTTTCACCATAATAAGACCAAGCCAAAATAGTAGTATAGGCAAACAGAATAAGCCCGACCGTGACGATGTACTCTCCGCCGATGATATGGGTATTGAATGCGGCGATCGCCAAAGAGGCGCCATTTAAAAGTTGACCCGTTTCAGACTGGGCGCCTATGACGCCGCTTACGGCAAGTACTAAACCGGTCATGGTGCAGACGATGACCGTGGAAATCAGGGCGCCTGTCATATTGATCATTGCTTGTCTTCCAGGACTGTCTGTTTTGGCAGCAGCCGCGGCGCAAGATGAAATGCCAAGTCCTGCTTCATTTGAAAAGACGCTGCGGGCCACCCCCATCTGAATAGCGCTCATCATGGTAGACCCTAAAAAGCCGCCTGCCGCGGCCTGTCCATTCCAAGCACTGTGGATAATCAAGAAAAAAGCATCCGGAATGAGCTGGTAATTGACGACTAAAATAAAGAGGGACGCGGCGATATAAAGGAATGCCATCAGAGGCACAAGCACACCTGCCACATGGCCGATGTATTTGACTCCGCCAATCACGACCACTGCTGTGATCCCGCCGATGAACAGTCCGGAAATCCATGGATCTATATTCCAAACATGCTGGACAGCACCGGCTATCGAGTTGCTTTGAACTAAATTTCCTGTCGTAAATGCGGCGATGACCCCTAAAACGGCAAAAAGGATGGCCATCCACTTCCATCCCAACCCCTTCTCTATATAGTACATGGGACCGCCTGACATTTCAGCGCGCCG
>CAYMKI010000227.1:0-3435 GCA_964390695.1 uncultured bacterium | reverse complement strand
ATACAAAACTGCCTGCAGTGCATAAATCTGAAGAACCTCCAACGCCTCCCCTTATCACGGATGTCAACGACCACCCCGGTGTCAGCTGATACCTCCATCCGATGCCTAATGACCCCACCAGCGACGATGCGCCTCCATTGCGGATATAGGTGACAGGGGTGTCTATAATCAGCGCCCAATCACAAGAGGGAGAATAAGAATACCTCAGTGGAAAATGCACAGTTGTGCCATCGAATCCCTTAGAAAAAACTCTTCCTGCCGTTACAGACGCCTGAAATTCATGGACTATAGGTTGAATGCTGGATTCGCAATCACAGCCACTTAGCGGATCTAATTGCCCCAGAAGATAATCCGATTGTGCCATGATGGCCATTAAGCTATTAGGATTTCCGGCGATGGGATCTATCGGTGAATATCGTGCATAAGCCTTGAGCAATCCACCATTACCCCCCCCATCCTTGACATATTCTTTAAATAGATTCACGCTGTCATCACGTGTAGCTCCAGAAAAGGTTTCATTGGCTCCGGTATCAGGAATTTGCACCACCAAAGTGGTTGAATTCGCAGCGAATGACGCAATTACATCAATTCCACGTAAATTGATATTGATTGAAAGAGGAGAAGTAGGTGTGTAAATCGGGGCCAGCGTTTCTAGGCTCGAGGTCTTTAAGTCGTCGGATAAATCCGAAATATTTGGAGCGCTCACGTTCACACTCGTAGTGTCTACCGTAGCAGTCGCATGATAGGGCTGCCTGGCTTCAATGGAAGAAAAAGGCAATGCTGATAGCAGAAGAAGACTTGTTTTTATTATTTTCTGTTTCATGGGTTATCTCCATAGGTTGTATCTGAAGTCAAATCAAAAAAAAAATCAATTCGAGCGTAAAGTGAATTTTTTAACACAGACATCCATTATCATCAACTAAAATATTTAAATTACACCCTAGCGAACTTCTTCTACACGTTTAATATCAAATAAATCAGATTTTGATAATTAATACAATTAAACAATAAAAACATTTTGAATACTTAATTGTAATTATGTTAAATTAAAATTTGAAGTTTATAACAATTAAGATGGTATCTTTGCGAAAGGTATCGTCATAAGGAGATTTTATGACACGCATCAAAAGTCATTTATGTACCTCGAGGAGATACTTCTTCTCGACGATCAAATCTGTCTCCTTAACATTCTTTAGCGCAGCAATTATTTTATCTGGCAACACAGGTTGGGCGGACTCCATGACCATCAATGACCTATCTTCCCAACCCAACTTAAGTGTTGTCAATATTACTTTTAGTGGGAACACCTATGACTCCTATGCGGGAACTATTTTAGGCACGTTAAATGGAAATAGCACCACATTTTTTTGCTACGATTTGAACCACAACATTACTCCGGGGTCCTATGCTGTCACGGTTCTCTCGCCGACAACCAGTAATCTAAATACCATTGCTTCCAGCGGTAATTACATGCTACCACCGGTATCCAATACAGGATGGTCGAGTATTCAAGTGGCTACAGCTTTTTTAAATAGTCTTAACCTGTCTACCATCACCACTGTAGATCAATCCACAGCCCTGCAATTAGCTGTTTGGACTATAATATATGATTGGACTCAAGGCAACACACCCAACTTACCTACGGGTACTTTTACCGCAAATAACTTATCCGGGAATCTAAGTGCACTATTGACAAATTACCTAAATCTGGCACAAGCTTTCGCTTCGGGTCAAAACTTGAATTTTGGCAATTGGAATATTATCTTAAGCGGACCCAGCAACAGCCCCAATCAAGTGTTGATCGGTCTAGCAGCACCAGAACCCCAAACTTATCTTCTATTGGGTTCTTTGCTTACAGTCACAATTTGCGTTGCTCAAAGAAAAAGAAAGCTTATATAAAATATCAGGGACGAGAAGCCTTGTCTGAGCCATATAACAAACCCGCTTTGGCAATATTCTCTCGGGCATTTGGATAGAGGAGCTCTATCTCCTCTATCAAATCACCGACCTTTGAGCGCATGGACTTCTGTCCCACCGGGCATTTACACACTATTCTACTAAAACCTTGCTGCTGTGCAAACGTACGAATATCAGCTTCCGATACATAAATCAAAGGCCTAATCAGGGTAATCCCATAGTTGTGCATAGTCAATTTAGGCAGGTGGCCTGCAAATTCACCCTTATGCAAGAGATTCATGAGAACAGTTTCTGCTTGGTCATCCCGATGGTGGCCAAAGGCGATGGTGTGCGCAGACACGCTTTTAGCAGCTTCAAAAATCAATGAACGGCGTTCTCTAGAACAACTATAGCATTCAAGAGTTTCTAATTTTTGATGCGATTCTCGCAGAATAAAATTAACTTCGAGGCGATCGCACAATCGGCGAAGATCCTCTAAATTCACCCCTGCCCCGCAAGTATATTCTCCTCCCACATGAATGGCATGCAGGTTGAAAGGAGGGAATCCCCTCCCGGAGATAGCTTTTAGAAAAAATAACATCGACAGGCTATCTTTGCCCCCGCTTAAAGCAATAGCGAGGTCTTGAACTCCTTCGAGCATGCGATAATCAAACAGAGCTTTTCTAATGGTGCTTTCTAATTTTTTACCTAAACCTGACCAAGGAGGTTGAGCGATTGGAATATCCATATTTTTTTTGTAATGAAATAAATTACTAACTATGATACGCTTATTTTCTTGAAAAGTCAAGAATCTATAATCAACTTAAGAGTATAATATGCATAACAAAATTGGTCGCAACGATCCCTGCCCCTGCGGCTCGGGAAAAAAATACAAGCAATGCTGCATGACACAAGCCAAAGCCACTGCTGGTATTCCGGGTATAAAGAAAAAATTCACAGCTAAACTATTAAGCCAGCCAAAACCCATTGACCTGATGGAAAGAACCTTTGGCTCTGCCATCGAACATATCGAAAAATCACAACACACCTCAGAAACTTCTTCCGAGAAGACATCGTCTCAAGACGCTTCTTCGTCGGCATCCACCCATCCCAGCGAATCTTAAACAACATCACACTTAAACAAGGATTAAAAAGAACATGAAAACCTTTCAAGAAATGCTAAAAAAGCTGACAGAGTTCTGGGAATCGCACGGTTGCCTGGTACACCAAGGATACGATCTTGAATTAGGGGCTGGAACTTTTAATCCTGCAACATTCCTGCGTTGTTTAGGTCCAGAACCGTATAAAGCTTTTTATATCGAACCCTGCCGGCGCCCCACTGATGGACGTTACGGAACAAACCCAAACCGTTTGCAGCATTATTTCCAATGCCAAGTCATTTTAAAGCCGTCTCCTCCAGACATCCAAGACTTGTGTTTAAAATCACTGGAAGCGATCGGATTCAATCTCAAAGAACACGACATGCGCTTTGTTCACGATGACTGGGAATCCCCTACCTTGGGTGCCTGGGGCCTAGGA
>CAYMKI010000226.1:0-3488 GCA_964390695.1 uncultured bacterium | reverse complement strand
GCGTACCGCTCTCACATCAAGGGTGGTGAAATTATAATCGCTTTTTTCGGATCTTTTGTCATTCGTGCCGGATCCCCAGACCACATCATGGTCATTGGCGGCAAAGAGCAATGAACCTAGAGCTAGGAATTTTCTCTGGCCTGGAGGGGCTCTTTTTTTGCTTACTTTGACAGGACCGTCTAAGATGCGTTCAACGATTTTGAGAGATAGATAGTCGCCAAAGTTAACAAATCGAGGATCTTGGTAGTAGTATAAAGGTAGGCCTTCTTCAGGAAGGGTACTTGCATACCCCTTATTACAGTATGCGAAAATGCACAGCACAAACGCTAATGTTAAAGGAAAAGGAGATAAAAATTGTTTGTTTAGCATGACAGCAATATGTAGCAAACTCAACGCAATTTTTCAACAGAATAGTTTTTATCATGTTTTTTTTTCTCGCGTAGCACAATCTTAAATAGCCATTAGAAAGTATTGTAGCATGTTTTTATGGCCTTAGCCCTGTTTTTTTATTGCAAAATACCTCTATATTGTTTATGAATTCAACTAGTTACCTTTTTAAATTATATGAAGGAGTTTGGAAATGAAGTCTCGTCAATTGCTGCTTTCAACTCTTTTGGGAGCATGTGCAGTATTTTGTGCCTCTCCTAATAAAGCTGAGGCTATTTTTGCTAGCGTAAAGTCATTGGGGATGTCTGCTACGGCAGTCGCTTACCCGCAAGATTCGTTTGCTGTCGCTTACAACCCTGCGGGCATGGTTGTAGTGGGAAATAGAGTGGATGCAGAAGTGGGCTGGGTGCATGACAACGGTCATGCTAAAGTTTCGGGAAACCCTATTCCGGGTGTTGATGGCCGTTACAATCTTATGAGAACGCATGATTATTATGTGGGCAACCTAGCCTTTAACTCCGTTTGGTGCACCAACGTGTGCGACTGCATGGATATCAATTGGTCGTTTGGCGTGGCTTTGTATAACCGCGATTTCCAAAAAGCCACTCAGAACAAGGTGCAACCTCTATTTGGCACCAGCCATCCTGGTATCGAATACGTACATGAAGAGATTGCGACATCTTTTGCTGTAAACGTATGCGATGGCCATTACTTGGGCGTTTCCTTGGATTGGCATATTGCACGTACCAAAGTCAATGGTTTGGAAAATTTTGACCATCCATGGACGATAGAGACTGGAGGGAGCTCAAATCCAGGACATGTCACCAACCGGGGGTATAACTACTCGAATGGCTTAGGCGTGACTGTAGGTTACTATGGTCAGCTGGCAGATTGGCTGTCTATCGGCGCTACCTATCGCCCCAAAACAGAGATGAGCCGTTTCACAAAATATGACGGATTTTTTGCCGATCATGGACACTTCGATATTCCTGAAAAAATCAGCGGCGGTATAGCCATCGATCCATGGCCCTGCTTGACGGTTTGTTTTGATGTCGAGCACCTGCGCTGGCATTCCATCAAAGCCCTATCCAATAAGTTATTGCCGGGCTTATATCTACCACTAGGAACAGAGGATAGCGCCGGTTTCGGAGCTAGAAACCAAACCTTCTATCGTTTCGGCGTAGAGTATAGGGTCAACACTTGCTGGACACTGCGCGCCGGTTTCCGCCATGTCAACTGCCTCATCTCGGCCTCTCAAGCTGCCGCGAATACTTTGATCGACGATGTCGTCAAAGACTTCGTCACAGTAGGCTTTACCTGGGCACGAAACTGCTGGGAATTCTCCGGGTTTTACGCCTATGGATTCAACAACACCCTGCATGGCCATAATGCCATACCTGAAGTTCCCTTTCATGGCGGGAGTGTAAAGTTGAATGAGAGCAAGAGCGTATTGGGATTTGCTCTAGGCTGGAAGTGGTAGGATAACATATCCTCGTTGTCTTTTTTGTAGATGCAGCAGCCGTTTAGGCTGCTGCTTTTTTTTGTCTTGATTGAAACTGGACTTTTGACAAATTTTTAGCATTTCTGACTCGTGGCTTTTCAATCTCATGTGGGCTGTGTCGGTTTGTAAATAGGGAGGGACTATTTACTGCGCCGACACAGCCCACATGAATCTGGAAGGCACTTCATCATAAACGCTAAAAATTTGTCAAAAGTCCAGCTGAAACATGAAATGTGCACTGGCAATTTCCTTATCTAATTTTTATTTTGGAGTTTTCGTTATGAAATGTAAGCAGTCTACTATGGTCTTTTTCTCAGGTACAGTATGGTTGTTCGTCGGGTTGTTTTTGATGCCTTTAGGCATCTCTTTGCTTTTAAGTAGCCTTAAAGTACAGGTGGAATCTGTACAGGCCTATCCATTGATCCGCCTTTTAACCCCCTGGACAGGAGGACTGGAGCAGACAGTGTTGATCTTGCTGACCGTCGGTTTGGCCATTGGATATTTCAAAGGCAAATTTGTGTTAGGCAAGTCTGCTCGTCAAGGTGTCCAGAGGATCCAGCAATTGGGCAATCCCACCCCTATTTCTAAAGTGTATACCCTGAAATATTATATCTTGATCCTTTCTATGATGAGCTTAGGCATGGGCATCAAATATTTCGGCGTCCCCAATGATATAAGGGGTTTTATCGATGTGGCCATCGGGGCGGCCTTAATACATGGCGCCATGGTCTATTTCCGTTCAGGCCTAGAAATGCGAGCCAAAGAAGCGCATTAATAAAATAAGATAAAAAATTAGGCACAGGAGTTCATAAATGAGCGTTTCAATACACAAAGATTACGTTAGGGTAGATACGGAGATTCCGGTTGAAGATACTTTGCTAGAAACTTCAGATACCGTTAACAAAACTTATCAACAGGCAGAGAAGATCTATCCGGGGATATTAGCCATTTCGCAAAATAGAAAGGTTATGTATGCAAGAGATGTTGAAAATCTGTCCGTAAAACTCAAAGATTTGAAATATTTGATGTCTTGGTTTCCATGTCCACTCACTAATATCGGCTTAACAGGAATTGGACTTCTTATGGTCGCCGGAGGAGTTGCTTCTCTTTTGTGCAATTTACCAGGTATGGGGATACCTCTCACTGTGTTCGGAGCACCGTTGATGCCAGCTCCGTGGACATATTTTTTAGATTGGCAGAAAAAAAATGAATTTCGGGTAAAGGAATATGCCCGCGAAGGAGAAGTCAGCCAATGTCAGGTAGAAGTTCTGGAGGCGATGCTCGATTTGGCAGAAGATACTGGGAAGTTTTTAGAGATGTATCAGCAATTTAAGAAAAATCCTCAAGAAGCTAACATCAAGCCTTTATTTGTCTTGTTAACCCAACTTAACGAAGATCGATCCAGCTGTTCAAAAATAATTTTAAAGCTGATAGGTAAGGAAAAAGATGGTACTAAACATTCTCCCCTTATGAATACCCTAAGCGGTGATTCTTTAGTATTTGGCAATATGTCTTATATCTATTTGATGGACAGTGTCTGCAGCGAGTTGAAAGAAGGCTCCTTGAAAAAGGCTTGGAATGAGGTATTGGCTAAGCCTAT
>CAYMKI010000225.1:0-3503 GCA_964390695.1 uncultured bacterium | reverse complement strand
TTATAAAGTCAACAATAATGGTTTTTATTTATTATCCCTACTTTAAAGATATGAAAATAGGTGGAGCTTCCGCAGATAATGTCATGATCGGAGCTTTTGGCACTCCCAATAGGTTGTCTTATACGATACTAGGGGATAGGGTTAATTTGGCCGCTCGACTAGAAAGCGCAGTCAAGCAGTGTGGAACAGACAATCTGTTTTGCGATAAGACGTACGCCTTGCTTTCGGAAAGCCCGGATTTTATCTGGCGACGATTTGGAAGAGTCCAAGTTGAAGGAAAAAATGAATCCTTGGATATCTATGAAGCATTTGATGTGGAAGATGTTCAAGAACATAAGTGGATTCAAGAATTTCACTTAGCTTTGGATAACTTTGAGAAAAAACGTTTTCAGGAAGCTTTTGATGGATTTATGCTGGCTTCTAGGATGCGTCCAGGAGGAGATGTTCCAAGTAGGTTGTACTGCGATTATTGCCAGGAATTGATCGCTAATCCTCCAAATGATAATTGGCTGCCGGTTTATATTACTTTCAAATAGCATTGGATAGAGGAATATCAATGAAGGGTTGTATTTAAGAGATGAATATACGCGCTATATATTATTCTGCCATGGCATGTCTATGCCTCTCGCTCTCAGGTTGCATCAGAGATAGAACACCCAGCGGCCTCCAACGCTCCATCAATGCAGAAATCGACTTGATGGCTATTAATCAAGATGCCGCAGCTCCTTATTACAGATTGACTTTGGAAGAGATCATAGCTATAGCTGTGGAGAATAACTATGATTTGCTGGTCAAAGCCAAGGAGTTTGATGTTCAAAGGCAATTTGCCATTCGCGATCAATTAAAGATGTTGCCTCAGCTATTGCTTAACGGCGAGGAAAGCAACCGTAATAATGACCTCATCGTAGCTTCTCGTTCTGTAGTCCCCAATGTACCTCCGGCACCACCTAGCATCTCCACGCAACGTCATGTAAGCAGGCATGACATAACTTTAGTATTTAATCTTCTGGATTTTGGATTGTCGTACTACAAGGCCCGCCAAGAGGAGAAAAAAGGCTTTATTTTAGCTTTAGAGTACGAAAAAGCCCGCCAGGCGTTGGTCTTAGACATTCATAAACAATACTGGAAAGCAGTTGTCTCAAAAACTGCCATGCAGGATTCAGAGTTTTTGATGGAAAAATCTCAAGAATTGCGCTCGAAAATAGGTTCACAAATAAATGAAAGGGTGCTATCGAAAACAAAAGGACTAAAATCCTGTGCTGAATTGCAAAACATCAACATAGAATTTACTGGTTATGATAATGACTATTACAAAGCGATATCCGAATTAATTGTATTGATGGGATTACCCCCAAATGCAACCTTGGAAATAGTATATGATGATTCGCGGCCGGTAAATCAAGAGACAGAAGACATATGTAAATTAGAGTCTATGGCGCTGATGCGCCGTCCGGAGTTATACATCAAGGATACAGAGCAAAAAATATCTGAAGAAGAAGTCAGGTATGCTTTTTTACAGATGCTTCCGGGCATCGAATGGTTTGCAGGCAATTACTATGACGCAAATAAGTATTTTGCTTTTCATCATTGGATTGTGGCTGGAGCCAGAGCAACCTGGAATCTTTTCAACATCCCCAGTCAATTTATTGATGGAACTGGAAACGCTAAACGCAAAGACTTGATTAAAACTCAAAGAATCGCTTTGTCGGTAGGAGTGCTTTCCCAGGTAAGGCTTGCTCACATTTTATATCAGGAAAACTTGAATCAATATCAGCTGGCTCATACCTTTGAAGAGATAAACCATAGTCTGCTCTTAGCAACCCAAATGGATACGCAAGAAGGAATATCTAGTGAAACAGATTTAGTGATTGTGGCAGCACAGGCTTTATTGTCAAAAGTAAATGCTATCAAAGCTTATGGTGAAGCGCAGATTGCGTTAGCTCAGCTAAATTATTCTATTGGCGTTCCTGAATACTACAAAAGTGCAAGCTCAAGCCCCTTGAGTATGCAGTGAACATGAGGATTGTATGATATTGAAAAGAGTGTTTTTTCTTGTCTTTTGTACGCTAATATTTTTCGGCAGTTTGACCGCTGAGTCTGAGCAAGTTCCATCAGGTACCTTAATCGTCACTTATCAAACCGAAGGGCAAGATGATAGAATTGACCGCATCAGATTTGTATTAGTAGATGAAAATAAAACCATGCACTATTATCCCAAAGCTAATAGCTTTGTTGAGGATCTCTCACAGTCCTCCAGAAGGGTGGTTGTTAAAAACTTGAATCCCGGTATTTATCACATAAAATTTCTCGTGCCCAATAGCGACAATTTTCTGGAAGTGCCCCCGGTGAAGGAACTTGTTATTTCCGAATTGAAGGTGACAAAATTCGATCAGATTATAAAGACTAAAAAGGGTACGAGTCCACCTTTAGTGATGGACCCTGCTCTTAAAGATGTGCATGTAGATCCCGCTAATTTAGCATCAAAGCTAGAAGCGCCAGCTATGCGAAATGTTCTTTTAAAACCTGAGCAAGAAGGAATTTCAGTCCATTTAGATGCATTCCCTCAGGCAGCAGAAGCTTTAGCAAATGTGCTATATAGCATAAATGAAGAGCAAAGTTGGCCCGTGGCTTTGGTAGGAGATAACTTCGAAGGGGATTTTAAACCGGAGAGCAGGCATGACTTCCTTCACAATCCGTTTGAATCATTAGGAAGGCCGATACTCCCCTTGAGGACCGATGAGGAAAGATTCATTTTTGAACAAGAAAATAAATCGCCACCATCCTCAAAAGAAATTGTTGTTCCACAGTCTATTGGTACTACTACAGATTCTGCATTAAGGTATAGGGTCATATTAGATCCCATACACCGAACTAAGTATTTTCCACAGGTTCAGGTGATTGCTCCAGTCGTTCAACTTAACGTGAGAGCCGGAGATGCCTTTAAAAAGGGGGATCTGATACTTCAGTTAGATCCAGCCAAGTATTTAGCTTTTCTTTCCAAAACGTTATGCTCTCTAGAAAAAGCCAAAGAAGAATTCAGGTCTAAAGAACGCCTATACCTCGATGGTAATGCCTCCTACTTTGATTACATCGAGGCACAATCCAATTTGGCAACTGCAGAGGCCGAGGTGGTTTTTGCACAAAAAAATTTGGAAGCCATAGAGATCGTTGCTCCTTATGATGGCAAGGTAGCTTCATTATCTATATACAAGTATGAATTGCCTCTGGAGAATAAAGAAATGCTCGAGATTATCAATGATTCGATGTTAACTGGCAAAATACTCCTTCCATCAAAACTGGTTCAAAACATCAAAATAGGACAGCCTGTTCTGATAGTCATCGATGAAACTCAGGAAAATATTGAGACTTCCATTTCTAATATCGCAGCTGCGATAGAACCTTCTAGCTCTACCATCAAAGTAGAGGTGCAAGTGGATAACACCAAAGGAAATTTAAAAGCCGGCATGAGCGGTTATGCCATTCTTAAATAGGGACTATATATG
>CAYMKI010000224.1:0-3566 GCA_964390695.1 uncultured bacterium | reverse complement strand
TTTAAAGGACTAGCTGCTCGAGGCAAAACAACCATGGGATGGTTTTATGGTCTCAGTGTGCCGCAGATGTATGCGGGGGAGGTAATAATGTAAATACCTTTTCTAAATACAGTGCAGCTATGAAAGAGATGAAGGTAGGTCCTTCAGAATCTGCTTGCAGGAGCCGGTTCTAAATCACCTCAAGCGGCTGTGGTTAAGAGCCATGGTCGTGAGCGTTGAGGAAAAGATGCTGACAGTGATTGGCATCAGATGGAAATTAAAGAGACGAACGCAAGTAAACCGCTGATGACGTGTCGAAAAGAACTTGGACGATATCAAAACCAGAATTTTGAACCATTCTGGGATAAGCTTTCTGGAAACCTGTTTACTGAGAAGGCGATATCCGGCATTTAGGCGGCGTGACTTTAATTTGGGCTCTTTCATGGAACTGCGGGAACCTGTCACATTCATGTTAAGGGAGAATTCCAAGAGCAATTTTGTCTCAAGGAAGAGAGTACCGAGGGAATGTACAGGGACGGATCGGCTTGTAGTAGCAACGAAGTTTCTGTAATGGAAGTGGAGCAAAGGGGCCGACTTATTCAACAATATTGATAGATCAACCATTAAGGATGGGAGGAATCTATGAGTAAAGTAAAGGCGTATGAAATATCAAAGCATGTGGTCATGCAGGCTTACAAAAGCATTAAGGCTAATGGAGGGTCTGCAGGCGTAGATGGACAAACAGTTGCAGATTTTGAAAGAGATCTTAAAGGAAATCTTTATAAGATCTGGAATCGGATGTCATCTGGGAGTTATTTCCCTCCCCCTGTGAAAGCGGTCCCTATACCGAAGAAGCAAGGAGGAGAAAGAATCTTAGGCGTTCCCACTGTAATGGATAGAATAGCCCAAGCTGTTGCTAAAATAATTTTGGAGCCAGACTTGGAGGCTATCTTTTACAAGGATTCCTATGGATATCGTCCTAACCGATCAGCGCATCAAGCGTTAGAAAGGGTTCGTCAAAGATGTTGGAAATACGACTGGGTTCTTGAGTTTGATATCAAGGGCTTGTTTGACAACATCGACCATGCGCTGCTGATGAAAGCTCTAAGGAGACATACAGATAAAGAGTGGGTTCTTCTTTATGAGGGTTGGCCACTAACTGTGTAAAATGTATACACATCTCTTCTTACTATTTTGATTTTACAGAATTTAATTTGAGTTTAAAATCTCTCTCCTCTACTAAAGGCTCTATAGTTTTATCCAAGTTGAGAACGTGGGTACCAAACCTATTGATGTGCCCAGTTCGGTAAGGAGCAAACAGTTTTAAAAGTTCTGGATCAATCACATAACCTTCGTTAGTTAATTCATTAAATGCTCGTGTCATTCCATGTACGTTATGTAAAATAATTAAATTCCCGACGAGGTGATTGTATTTTATGATTTTAATCTGCTCATAGCGATTATTTTCTGAGATAATTCCTTCGCCTCCACAGAATGTCCATTTCAGAAATTGGTTAAATTCCTCACTTTTGCAAGTTGCAGCATGAATCATTGTACGTACTTCAATATCATCAATATAACGAAGTAAGAACTCCGTTCGAATGACCCGACCCAGTTCACGAAAAGCAAAGTATAGCTTGTTTTTTCGACTTTTGGTTCCAAGCTTACGCAATATTGCAGAAGCTGTTAATTTTCCAGATTTAATAGATAAAGCTATTCTCAAAATGTCGGGTAAATATTTTTCAATCAACTCCCAGTTAATAGGTTTGTCGAATAAGCTTTCTATATGCTTGTATATTGTTTTGGCATCTGGCTTATAAAAATTTAATTCTTTGAGATTACGAATTCTTGGCATAAGATCAATACCAAGTAAATAAGCTAAACCAAATACTGTGTAGCTCTGAGCGTGGGTGTCGCCATGCAATTGATTGGGTTGGATATCTGATTCATTTTTAAGGAGTCCATCCAGAATATAAAGTGCCTCATATACTCCACAGAGAATAAAATGACTAAACAAAGCGATATAGGTATCTGATACATGATAATATCCTATACCTCCATAGCCACCATAGCGGATGTGGTATTCAGATAGCAGATTTTGTTCATAGACATCCCATTTTGTACCATCAGCGCTGGCACTTTTTCCAGTCCCCCATTGTTTTGGCAACATAAAATTATTGTAATGATTTATGGTTTTAGCAATGGCCTTATCCAGTTTTTCTTCCGTTACATGGCGCAAGTTTAACCAAGCAATCTGACGACGGCTAAATCCTTTGACCATACGAATGGTTTGGGTAGGGCCAAAATTAAAACCATAACAAAATAAGGTCATAATAAAACGTTCTTTAGGGTTTTCTATACGGGAAGAAACGCCGGATACAGGGCTAAAATCTTTGCTTAAGTTTAGCCATGCTTCAGTCTCTACCAGGATATCCAAGATATTTGTTTCTGGAATTCTCTCGGTCAACAGTTTATCCAACCGCTTAAACCCTTCGGGTTCTTTTGGCCGTTCCCTCTTTTTAATAACTAACTTACCACGTTTAAACTCAACAAAATTATTCTCAGAAAAATTTTCATCTACTTGGTTTGACTTATTTTTTAATCGTTCAAAAAGTGTTGCGGTAAAGGCTTTAGGATCAGATTGAAGGTTCATCATAGCAACGTACTCACCTATTTGTGCTTCATATTCATCCCATGAAATTAGCTGATCTCGGTAGTCAGAAAAGTGATCACTACCTGGCACAAATAAATCTCCCGAATTAAGTTCAAGGGATAATTGGCTAAAAATACAAATTTCAAAATACTGTTTAGATACACGGATAGTTTTACTTTTCTTGTTGTTGGTTTCTGGAATAATTACCCACTTTAGCCAGGCTTTTGGGATCCAATTAATTAAAAAATACCCAGGTTCGTTCTTCTTAGGTAATATTAAGTCCCGTTTTTTAGTATAACGGTGATTCTTTATGAAACTAATAGCAAGTTCCAAATTTATATCACGTGTAGTAGAGTTAAGTTGGAGTAGATTTAAGCAATCAAACAAGATGTGTCTTTTATTTTGATAAGGTTTCAGAATAAAAGGAAAATAATTATTATTCGTGTATGCAAGTTGTGCGTCGCAGTCTTTAATAATTTGTTCGCTTTTATTGGCTAGCAGAATATCAATTGCTTTTAATTTTTTCTTCTGTGTTTTTTCTTGAAGGTAGGCTGTAGCAATTTTTTTGAGTTGGATGATAAGACTTTCAACCTTGGTGGTTTGAGAAGCCTTGAATGTCACCAATGCTTCATTGGCTAAGTTATGTAGCTTTCGCACAGAACGGATTAGGATACTTGCTACATCATCCAGTGCTTGAGCCGCTTTCTTTCTGATGTATATGGTTATTAAGGCATAACGTTTTTCAACTGAAATTGATTTGAGCATAGAACTATCCATCGATTGCGCCTCTAACGTGAAGGAGCTGCTTTTAGCGGGTGGAAGAGATTCAATTGAGGGCAACAAAAGACACCATGCCTGTAAAACTTGCAAATGAGTGACAAATTCCTTGATATGGTGAGGTGTCGGTTTTTTAGCGTCTTGCTTTAATGTGTCC
>CAYMKI010000223.1:0-3622 GCA_964390695.1 uncultured bacterium | reverse complement strand
CGCCTATGGTAATTGTATTCTTCCAATGATGGTCAATACAGCGTGTGATATGGGGGTAGAGAATGGTCTGATCTGAGCCTGCCAAGTGATGGTTTTCAAGGGCAAGTTTCAGATCTTGAATGATCTTGTCGGTTAAATCAATCTTAGGCTGATCGGTATGGATGTCGACTTCTGAAAGGCTCAGCTCGACTTGAGATTGCCATTTTTCAAAGATTTGAGGATAAGACTTTTCGATTTCAGCCATGTGGGGGTTAGACACGGTGTCATATCTGTCTTTTTGAAAGGTGCTCGTGAAAATTTGAGTTAATACTTTTTGAAATAACGTGAGGGCTTGTTCTTTATCTCTAGTCAATTGATTTAACTTTCCAGCAAAGGTGATGAGGGCGTCTTTTTTTCTCCATTTGTCTAGAGTGCTTTCGTACAGTTCAGCAAATCCTTCAAGTTGTAATTGAAACCGGTTCTTAAATAGCATTGACAAGGTATATTTTAGCTGGCTGAACTCGCGTATGCCTTTCAGGTAGCTGTCTTCTTTAAAGGAAAGTATGTCATTGACTATCCTCAAGCTCTGTATTCGTGTCTCTTTTGGAAAGTTGAATAAGTTTTGGAGGAAGTCTATTTTGTCAGCTCTATCGAGCGAACTGTTTCTGAGGTCCACCAAGGTCTCAAGCAAAATCTGTTGGTTTTTTCCTTCGCGAAACATCCTTTCGCTTTTTACGACTTCAAGGATGTCTTTATACGTAGAGATCCCATTCGATGGGCAGTTGGCCAATACGAGACAAGCCAGTTGAGCGCGTTTGACATCGCCGGCGGTTTGCTGCAGCTCTTGCAGGATTTCACAGCGTTGGTTTCGATAAATACAGGCAAATTCCTTGATAAGCGCCATCCTTAAGTTAGGTGGTAGCTTTGAAATCTCTTGCATTAACCCTTGGTTAGCCTTGAATCCTTCTATAAGGGTTGGATAGGTTAAACATAAGAAAGCGGTTTGTATATACCAACGTAAAAGCCTCTTTTGGATGAATTCGTCATTGGTTTTGCCAATAGCGGTAAGGATCCAATCAAAATTTTGTTTTTCTATGTTATAGTATGTTGCGAATAAATCCAAACACGTATGCGCTGCTTCTAGTATGTTTTGTGAGGAAAATAAAAATTCGAACAAAGGATTCCATTGTTTTTCTTCAAAACTGTCTTGAGAGAATGTTTTCAGTCGGTCTATCACAGCAGGGTATATGATTTTACAGATGTCTCTTAAATGAGCTTTTCCATGAATGCTGGATAGGTCTATTTCTAAGCAGAACTTGTGGAGATGCTGGATTGTTTCAAAGGGATCATGAGCGATAGCTACTTTGAAGATGTCAAAAAGTGCTTCTCGGCCTTCAGGAGTTTTTTTGTCGAATTTATAAAAATTTATCAAGCGGGCCGTTTGGCTCCCATTTTGCTTCGCTGCCAATAAGGCAATTTCTAGAAGGGCCTTGAATCCTTCAGGGGATCTGGAATCAAATCCGTAGTGTTTGATTCGATAAGATATGCTTTTTGCATCAATCTCAGCGGCAAGCTTAGCAATCTCTGTGAGAGCTTGATGTCCGGAGGAAGTCTTTATGTCAAAACCATACTGATCTATCCAATAAGATGTTTCGCAATTATTTAGGATGGAAATTTTTGCTGTTTCCAGAAGAGACATAAATCCTTCAGGAGTACTTGGATCAAAGCCGAAGTTTTTGATGTGCTGGGATAGTTTATTTCCGTCTAGTTGGGCGGCTAACTTAGCAATCTCTGTGAGAGCTTGATGTCCGGCAGGGGTGCTTATGTCAAAGCCATAATTTTTTATCCATAAACACGTCTCAGAGGTGTTGTTTTGAGCGGATAATTTTGCTATTTCCAGCAAGGCCTGGCATCCTTGAGTGGATGTAGGATCAAAGCCATATTTCTTAATGTAAAAGGATATGTTGTCATTTGTATTTTGAGCTGCGAGTTTTGCTATTGATAACAGTGCTGAAAATCCTTCCGGAGTCGACGCATCTATTTTGTAATGTTGAATATATGGAGAAATGCCGTGACGATGTCTTCCTTCGGTTCGAGCTTCAAGCAATGCGATTTCTAATAGCCCTTTGTGTCCTTCTGAGGTAGAAGGGTCTATGTTATAATACTGTATATTCTCGCAGATTCCATATTTACTTCGAGCAGCCACTATTTTAGCTATTTCAATGTGCACTTGTTGCCAATCAGAACAAAAGGATGGTATTCCGTATGATTGAATGTAACGGCTGATGCCACAGCCTACTGCAGTGATACCAAAGCCATCAGTGGCAGCGCACATTTTTGCGATTTCTATTAAAGCCTGTTGTCCTTCTGGTTTTGATCGGTCAATTCCATAGTTTTCAATATGTTCAGCTGTATAGCAGGAATTTTTATGAGAGGAAAGCTTGGCTAAATTAATCATAAACCGTTGTCCCTCTTCCGAGCTTGAGTCAATGCCGTATCTGTTTATGACGCTAGAAATATAACCGCCGGATTGTAAAGCTGCGATTATGGCGATGTCGAAGAGAGCTTTTCTTCCTTCTTCAAATGTGTTTAGCTGATAATTATCAATATCTATTGACGCTCCAAATCCATCATGCTCCACTGCCAGCAGAGCAATCTGAACAAGCGCCTCTTTGCCTTCCACGCTCGAAATATCGATACCAAACTTATGGATGTATTGGGAGATGCACCGGTCGCTGCTTCTTGCCGAGGCTTTAGCTATTTCAATACGAGCTTGCTGTCCTTCTCGTGTGGAAGGATTACACATAATCGGAAGAAACTGATAGATTACGCATCTAAGTTCATGTTTAGCTAAGCATTTAGCAAATTCTAAGAGTGCTTGTTGGCCTTCTGAAGAGGCAGGCTGAAAGCCAATCCTGAGCATAAAAGCTGTGAGATTGAATTGACCCATCGATAATTTATAAGCTAATATCCTGCTCAGTTTTTTCTCATGTTCGAGCTGTTTTACAAAATCATAAAATTGGTCTTTGGTGTTTATTTCAGAAATTTTCGATTGGAAATAAGCATCAATGGGATTAGAAGACGGCACGGCATTATGCTGAACGCTCTCGTTAAAGACCCCTGAGTGTGTCATGTCGGGCTTTGGGGGTTCGATTAATT
The DNA here is from genome assembly GCA_964390695.1 of uncultured bacterium. Lineage (GTDB taxonomy): Bacteria > Chlamydiota > Chlamydiia > Chlamydiales > Parachlamydiaceae > CAWACC01. Next base: position 484 of record CAYMKI010000223.1, on the reverse strand, counting down.
TAAGATGAAGTGGCTGCAAATCTTGGTGAAATGATTTATTAGCGGTGGATGACAGGAGGCGATTAATGTGCTTTGTCTTATATTTAAGCACAGGTGATGTGTGTGATTGCTTGGCTAAAATTTGACGTTGGAAGATCTGGTATTTGCATGAGGAACCGAGATCCCTGCTTCTGGGGGTGGATTGGTAACATCTGTAATGAATAGACTGATGTCTTATGAGAGCAAAAACCATATTTAGCCTTAAGTTATAAATTTAATGAATTTTTAAGAGTCTGAGCTATATATACATTTTCAATAATGTAAGGATTTATCTGTATACCTCTTAGGGTATCGACATATTCAAAGGGCACAGGCTTATCTTTGGCCACGATGTTATGAGGATAGGGAGTGGTTGTGAAGCCGGGTATCTTGTCTTCCATGACTAACAATGGAACCTCCAAAGCAGCAGCTTTTTTTAATGCTAGGTTTCTCAGCAATACGGGAT
>CAYMKI010000222.1:0-3729 GCA_964390695.1 uncultured bacterium | reverse complement strand
AACCCATACGCTCCAGCGTGTTGTCCACAGTGATCAGCGGCGGCTTCGAATCAACGGACGGCTCATCCACAGCCTTGATGACAACGCGACCACTAACCTGATCGTAAACCATCTGCTGCAGCTTTCCATTCGAGTAGAATGTGTCGCCAGAAGAGCTGCCAGAAATGGCTTTGGAGAACGTTTTCAGGTTGCCAACCGGATCGTCATCCACCACTGTAAAACGATAGTCACTATCCTGTCCGCCTGACGGCTGGGCATTCGAATCAACAGACGGCGAACCCATACGCTCCAACTTCTGTTGCAGACCAGCAGGATTAAATTCACGTCGCGGAACCCCCAATGGGTTCAGATTCTCCGCCTGATTCTTCGGAACAACAGACGGCTCATTCGAATCTAGGTTGATCTCTAACGGATAATCGCTGGAAGCCGCCTTCTGAGCAACAGGTATGGTATCGTTTGGCGCATAGAGCCCAGAATCATAATAACTATCTACATACCCGGTCCGATAGTTAATATTTTGCGTTATTTTGAAATTCAACTCATTCGCAAAGTCGGCGGCTTTTAAATAAGAGGCTACTAATTCTTCTCCTATAGGGGTTTTGTAAAAATCAAACCTCTCCTCCGGAGAGGCTGTTTTCAAATAATATTGAAGGCTCTTATCGGATTTGATACCATACTGACTTGCATCGGTCGCAAGCAATTCGTCAACATATTTTGGATCTAACATCCTCCCAGCTTCTTTACGTGCTTCAACAGTGGCAAAGAAAAGAGGCGAATTGTCACGCTTAATCTTGCCAAGCAATCCAGAATGATTAATCATTTCGCCTTCTGTTGTATAGCGATACCTATCCTGTCCTTTTGAATCATGGAACGGAAACAGTTCTATTTCATGGCCGACATTGATAAATGCGTTCCGATATTTTGAAAGTACGGCGCTTATGTGATCATAAGAAGCATCGCCAAATAACATAGTCTTAACGAATCCGTCATTTTCCGCTCCAAGAATAAATCTAGCCGCAGATTTCGAATCGGATTCATATAAATCTTTGAAACCACCAGAAATTGATTCTATATGTTTAAAATATGTCGAAGAAACTGCTCCAATATCGTTCCCAAGCATTATGTTAGCATTTATCGGAAGAGATCTAGCTGCGCCAAGGCCTGCAGAAAGCGTCACCCCTCCACCAGTCCCTAGATCAAAGTCACCGCCAATTGTTATCTTTGACAAGTCATTATCATAGCGAGAGACGATTGTATCGCTTAAAAACTCTCGGCCACCACTTGTTATTTGTAGCCTAGAGGTCGATTTTATCTCAGAAATATTGTTCGAATTGAACCCTAAGAATCTTAGAATGTTTCTAAAAACACCGCCGCTCGTTTTTGGTGCCGTTGGCATAACCGTTCTGATGCTCTCGGTCGTGCGTCTGCCAACAAGTGACTCATTAGTAGTTCTAGGCCCATAAGTTTGCACCGATGTTGATACTTCACAGGAGACCAGAGGAACCTCTGTCGACGAGCCTGCAGTCACTGGATTTAGATTGGTTGGAGAAAGAGCACCATCAACCACGCCAGTTGTGATCGTGGGGTTCGACAACCCCGGTCTAAGCGCACTAAATTTGCCAGAGTAAGTCTCTTGAGTCTCATAAAAGCTGTAATTATTTCCAGTATTAAAGTACCCTTTCTTAAACTGGCCATACGTTGAAACATCCATATCATTTAAAGGTGGCCGAATTCGAGCCAATTCTACTGAATTTGCTAGATCCCTATAATTAATGCGAGTATCAGCTGGCGGCGTATTAATGCTATAGCCGAGATAGGGGTTTCGAGCACTTCTAAATGGTTCGCTAAAAACTTTAAGAAAAGCGGGCAATCCCTCGTATGCGTTAATTATGTCTGAAGAAACAGCCAAGAAGGATTTATATTGCTTTGAGTAACTATTGCTTGGAGATGTAATACGATAAGATCCTGGGCCAACTTGAGCTTCCGAAAACGTCTCTGGGGCAGTTAAACTCTGCCGCACAGGAAATCCAACTAGCGCATCCGCTTCTTCCGGAATTTTAGTGCCATACTCTCGGTTCAGTGATCTAGCTGCCGCCAAGGCTTCTTCTTGATGAAAGTTTCGAGATTGTCGATCCTCTGATAAAAAGAAATCATTCAGCGTCCTTATGTTCCCGTAGGCCTCTGCTCTTTTATTCATTACAGCTATAAAACTGTCGCTGTTTATATCAAAAAACCTAGCGGACTCATTGCGAACAGAGTCATTAATTGATTTGAAATACTCTTTTGCCGAATTAAACCCCAAAGCATTTGCGATTGGCTCATTATATCGCATAATGTTACTTGGGGCTTGTTCATCGTAGAATTTTAAAATTAATGCTTGGGCGCCCTCAACCCCTCCCTGTAATGCAGCATTCGCAAGCGAACCAATGCTTTTGGGTTGAAAGACATATCGTTCATTGACGGATTCCATCTGTGACTTGACACCCCCTGCTAGGATACCAGCGCCAACAACCCTTGCATTTCCGCTCAAATTCGCAGAAAAAGTCTTCTTAGTGCTTTTTGTCCCGCCAACCCAAGTGAGACCGTTGCTACCTTCGTCAATAACATCATAAGACTTCTTGCTGTAATCCAAATAACCCGCCGCAATATTCGGGTAAAGGCTCTTGTCTTCGAGTCTTCTTATCGCGACTGAGCGCCTGTTTAACATAGCAGCATCAAGGGAAATATCAGAACTGGTTCTAACAGCATGCTCGCTATCAAAAACCCGTCGATTGACCGAATCAGAAAACCTGTTTGACCCAGCTTTCGCACCAGTAGACATATCTAACTTCGTGGCTGCACTTCTTTCAGTTACTTGCGCCAATGTATCTATACCCAAATCAACGGAAACCTTAGCTGACAACCCACCTTTAACTCCTGCTGTTATTAAAGATTTGCCTCCCGCGAGATTGCCTTGATCAGTTAAATCAATTTTTTTTCCCAGATTAAAAGACGCGCCGCCTTCAATTTCGAGACCACCTCCAGCAGTTATTCGATTGCTATACACAAGCCCGCCCTCGCGAGACTTGGAATATCTTACAGAGTCCTGCAGCTCTAGAGATGCGCTACCACCGATCTTGATTTTTACATCGGCCACGCCAGCATCTTTTTTAAATCCTGCATAGCCGCCAATTTTCACATTAACATCGGATGTTTCACCTATGCTGTATCCCGGCGGGGATTTTTGCTCCATATATGCAACATCACCAAGCCGTTTATTCTCTTCAATTAAACTAATTGCTTCATAATCGGCAGCCAGCAAATCGCTTACGCTTTTATAAAGTTCGTATATCTGTTTTTGTTCTAAGACGTTAATTCTGCTTAGTGCCTTATTGACTGCTTTAAGCGTAATTTTTATATTGAGTTTTTCGTTAAGAATATCTTGACCCATCGCAACATGCGACGATGCATCTAATAACTTTTGACGCGCAACGGCAAGAATTGAATCTGTTTCATAGAGTAGCGTGCTTGCCTGAAACCCAATTTGATTTTTGGTTTCATGTTTTAATGAATCTAACAACTCAATAAGAACGGTGCCATTCATTGCGGCCTCCCTAAGTGATGTTTGCCGATAAATAAAATAAGTTGCTTACAAGACGCTAAAGAACCTTTGCATAAGCAGTTAGATTGAATGTTGAGAAGTGGTCGGGTTTGTTTGAACAGGTAAAGCCGATTTTTAAGTGGAAGACC
>CAYMKI010000221.1:0-3749 GCA_964390695.1 uncultured bacterium | reverse complement strand
GCAATAAGGATATCTTATAATAAATTTTCTAATAAAATGGGTAATGACAAGGGCAACGCCCTGGGTGGTAAATGAATAAGGTATCGCAGCCTGAAGGGCTGCTACATAAGACTTAAAATATAAATCTAGATTTGTAGCGTCCTTATAGAGTGACTCAGATTAGGTATAAATCAAAGATTAATATGTTCTTTATCTGTTGTTTACAAATAAAATATATTATTGATTTAACTTTGGCAAAATCAATAGTTATTATATGAACAAACAATATTCCATATCCTCTTTTCTTTTGATTGTATTTCTTTGTATTTCGAATGCCTGCTTGTGGGCACAAGAAGAAACTTCTGATGATACCAACGGAGTGAAGAGGCTCATTTTGAACAACGGAATGAAAATTGTACTGAAACAAACGCCTTTTGATCCAGATGAGGTGTTGATCAACTTGCAAGCTCAAGGCGGTTACGCAGCTCTACCGCAGAATCAACAAGCAGCAGCCATGCTAGCTCCGCAAATGGTGCTCGAGTCAAATTTTACGCGTGGAGTATCGAATTTCTTGTCGTGTGAAGAAATTGATTTTGATGTCGAAATCATGCCGCTTTCTAGAGGTATACAAGGATATACCACCCTTGCAGAACTCGATGAGCTTTTGGCAGTCATCCGAAAGCTATTTATTGCCCAAGAGATATCGAACGAGGGGTATAATAGGGTTATCACTTACAACAAAGAAAGGTTGATGCAAAAACAATATGACTTTGAAGAGGAATTTCAGCGCAATTTTTACAGCTTGAATCATTCGAATGTTCTATGGAAACAAACAGTTGAGCTAACAGATCTGGAAGCGATGGATAACCATAAGTGTCAAATGTTGTATAGTCACTTTTTTTCAAATCCTCAAGATTTTACGGTTGTGATGGTCGGCAATTTTAATCTGAATACCATACAAGCTCAACTGGAAAAGTCTCTGGGAACAATATCTGCCAAAACGTCAAAGCTTCCAACTGAGCAGGCAATACTCTCAAAGAAATTAACAGAGGATAGGGAGAAAGAGATCTTAGGTGTCGGAGAAAAAACTTCGCTTGTTCGCTTGACCTATCATTGGGATTCGGCTTTAAGCTATGAGGATATGCTCACCTTTAAATTTATCAATCATATACTTCATCATAGGTTGCAAGCTTTATTTAAAAAAACTTTTAATCAAGATTTCGGCGTAGAGATTTTACACCAACTGGCCAATTACCCCCACCTGAACAATTCTTGGTTGATCATACAATTCAGGTGTGATTACAATACGGTATTGCCTTTAAGGAAAATCTTAGCGCAGGAATTTGCTAGGATACATAAAGAGGGCATTAGCAACAGCGAAATCGCTGAGATAAAACACAAATTAAATGAAGAAGATGAGTTTTGGCTGCGAGATAATCAATACTGGTTATCTACACTTTCAGATTTTATTATATGGGAATGGCCTATTTCAAAATACACAGGATCCCATAAAGAATTTGTGAATATAACTTCCGAGAAAGTCAATAGGCTGTTAAAAAAACTCGCAGAATCCCATCATACGATGATATACTCCAAACCGACACTGAACCTCTTACATAATTAATCTCCTTCTCCATAAGATACAGGCTTGAAAAGCCTTAATATTACAGCCCAGGTGAGTGCGGCTATTTTTAGTTGAAAAAAAACTTCTTTCATAAATGTGGTAACTATTCAGCACTATAAAGGGACTTAATTATGAACCACAGAGGGCACAGAGGGGATTTAAACTGCAAGAAAGTAATTTAATATGTTTACTATGGCTCATAGCGCAAATGAGTTCAAAGACGCGGAGTTAAAATTAAGGCTCTGTGGTTTTTAATTTATTATTTTATGAGGGTATGATGTGTTGCAACAATGCCCCCTAGAAGTCGTCGCTAGATTCCATATTTTGCAATTACTTCTGTAGCTCTTTTTTCATATGATGCCCGATAGGGGTGTTGTCTCTAAAGTAAGTGGTTTCAATTTCATAACCCACTTTTTTATAAAGATCGATCGCCCTATGGTTGTGGGCAAATACGTAGAGTCGTATGTTCTGTACCTCTTTCTCTGACAATAAGGCTTCGAAATCTTGCAAAATGTGTCTTCCTAGGCCCTGTCCTCGATATGGAGCTTCTAGATACATTGCCTCAAGATAGGCTGTCGGATAATCCTCGATCGAATAGACCACATATCCCCACTTGTCTTGACAAACAGAAGAAATCAAGAGGTAATAGAAGATTTCTTTTGTCGGTTTCTGCTCTTCTTGATCCCACTCGAGAATTGCCGCTTCCTTAGCTAACTGTGAATTCTCAAATAGGCCTGCTTGAACTAATTGTTCACCGTAGAAAGAGAGCATGGAGTCTTTAACATTGGGGATTTCAGCTGGATCGCATTTTTGGAAGATGACTTGCCCATAAAGATCTTGAATCGGAAGGAAACAAGCGCACTGAATGGAAAGGAAGACAGCAATAAGGATTTTCATATACGTTCAAACACCAGAATGAGGTTAATGTGGTTCAATAGCTTATGTTTCCTAAGGAGAAGGCTTAGTTACAAAAATTCTATGGTTCTTGCTTGGCCATCAATTTTTACATCTCCACCACTTGGCAAAATAAGCTGCGGATCGGTGTGACCAAAATTCATGTTAAAAACCACTAACAGCTCTGAATTATAATCTTTCAGAGCATTTTGTACAGCATTTCGCTGATTTATGATAAAAGCTTCTTTACCCTCGGAAGGTTGCCTTTCACAAAATTGAGCTTTAGGATAAGCCATGAGAACAGCTTTGAACCTGTTTAACAGTTTTAGCTCTCCAAAAGCTGCAAAAAACCTATAGACAAACCCTTCTGATGGCATCTCTTCCGAAGTTTCTACAAATAAGACCGCATCGTTTAGGTAATCTGGATCGGGTAAATGTTTTTTTATTGATAGATGTAAATCCAGAATTTCAAGACATCCACCCCATAATTTTCCTTGGATAACAGTTTCGCGGTTATTATGCCACAGCCACCCTTCGCTAGGATACATAGGACGTTTTTTGCTCAAATTATCTTTATCTGCCCAATCCAGGTCGGCATCGCTATACTCCAAAGAAGGCAACACTCTTCCTATAGGTGGATGAAATAACGCCCTCTTCATAGAATCTACAGTGTACTCTTGCATACCCCCACCCATGGCAAACTGTGTCATGACAGCCCCTCCGTAGTAAGATACCAGGCCTAGATTCCAAAGATAAAGGTGAAGGTTTGTGCAGTCGCTATAGCCCATAAAGATCTTAGGATTCGCTTGAATGGTCTTTTTGTCTAGATAAGGCAAAATTCTAATTTGATCGTTCCCTCCAACGGTGGCTATAATTCCTTTTATCGAAGGGTCATTAAAGGCTGCGTTGATATCATCTGCGCGAAGTTTTGGATTTTGAGATAAGGACTCAGGACTTTGACGAGCAGAAGGAAATTCAATAGGTTCTAATTTAAAAATATCTCTAATGCGCTTTAATCCTTGTTCATATACCCAGGGAAATAAATAAGGCAAGCCAGACGAAGGAGAAATGATAGCCACTTTATCTCCTGGTTTCAGCGAGGCCGGATGTTGGAATTCGTGACGTTTGTTCATGTAAAAAGATCCATATGCTAGTGACAAATTTTTCTGATGGCAGAATAGGCGCGTCTGTAAGGCGAACATGTATTAACTTTGACCCATTTAGATAAAGGCCATTGTTTACCGGATGAAAG
>CAYMKI010000220.1:0-3759 GCA_964390695.1 uncultured bacterium | reverse complement strand
CTAGTTGGGTTTAATACCATTATTTCAGGTTGCTTGGGTATAATATTAAGTAAACACTGTAATTCTTTTTTTTACAACTCTCATTATAGAATAAAACAACCAACCATTAAGGGGATATAAATGATTGAAATAATGGTGCTCAGGAGAACAGCCGCCGCTGCTTTTTCGGGATGGATCTCCATTAAAGAAGCTAAAATAACAACATTCGCACCTAAAGGAACAAAAGAAAGAAGTATCAATGCTTTATAGATTTCAGGATAAAAAAAGCCAAAGATAAAAGTGTCGAGATAAATCACTGCAGCAATCAATAGAGGCCAGCCGATGAATTTTGCCAGAAAGGTTAGACCGATAAAACTAAAGTCCAGTTTAAAATGTTTGAGCCCAGCAATTCCCAATCCAATGATCATCATGCCTAAAACTGTATAAGCGCCTTTAATATGGCGCATGAAGTCCATAAAAATATCAGGTACAGGGACTTTCAGCAAATTAAGCACCAACCCAAAAAGGAGAGCGTAAATAGCGGGAAGCCGGATCAACTTAGAGATGCACTCTGCTGCCGTGTGCTTGCCTCGGGCAATCATATAAAATCCCAAGGTATTTTCATAGATAGTGACCCCTAAAATGGCCATGATGTAAATCCCCTCTCCTTGATCATTAAATAGGAGAAGGGCCAAGGGGAGCCCGAAATACCCAGTATTACCTGTTCCGGCACTCAAGCCTACCAAATTCTTCGTTGAATCCTTCCAGACAAATCCACCCAGCCAATAAAAAAGAAGGCTAAGTCCTGTACTTATCATAAAAGTGATCAGCGGCAGCGAAATGATGTAATAATTGAGTTTTGTATTGATCACCCCATTAAAAATCACTAATGGGGCAAACATGTACAGCATGAGCCTTGCGACAGTTTCCCGGTTCACGCCGATAACTTTTCCTCCTATAAATCCGAGGAGAATGTTCATATATAAAGGGATAACTTTTAAAAAAAAGGGAAAGCAAATAGCGATCATGAGGAAGCTCTTGTATTAACCATCCAGCCAGAAAATTTCTCTAAGAAAGTCATAAATTCCTCAAGATACTCCTGAGGGAACTGATATTTCCGCTCTGAATCCACCATCACTTTACGAAAGCAATCAAGCCAGACTCGACGTGCGTTTTCATCGATGGTAAAAGGCATGTGGCGTTGACGCATCATAGGAGCGCCGTGCCTTTGTTGGTAAAGTGGGGGGCCGCCGAGAAGAAAAACAAAAAAAGCGCCGGATTTTTTTGATGCTTTCACCATATCCTCCGGAAAAAGATGTCGAATTTCAGAAGATTCAAGCTCGAGATAAAAATCTTCCAGCATTTTAAAAATATTGTCTTCGCCCATACGTTTAAAAATTTCAGGATTAGGGCGTTGCTGCGGTGGTCCTCCGGGCGGGACGTAAAAAGATGGGTTATCCATGGTGATTCATCCAAAAGCTTCGACTATATACCCAATTTCTCAGGTTGTTTGGGTATCACTCTAACCGATTTGGGCAATTAAATTCTTGTGATAAATCAAATCAAGCTCTAAGTTTACGCAAATAGAACTTTTTCGACTTGGAAATGAAATATGAAAACAGAAGTCATTCACTACCTTAGCGATGATATCTCTTTTAAAGGATATCTGGCAAAACCTGACAACATTCAGGGTAAACTTCCGGCAGTCCTTGTTGCTCATGCCTGGAGAGGCCAGGATGATTTTGCTAGGCAGAAGGCGGAAGAACTTGCCGCGTTGGGTTATATCGGCTTTGCTGTTGATATGTATGGGAATGGAACAGTCGCAAAGGATAATGAGGAAGCGCTTCAATTAATGCTCCCTTTATTCTTAAACCGAGAATTTTTGCGCCAACGCATTAATATCGGCCTGGAAGCTCTGAGGAAACAAATTCATGTGGACCTAGAGGCAATTGGTGCAATCGGCTTTTGTTTTGGCGGTTTGACAGTCATTGAGCTACTGCGCAGCGGAGCCAATATTAAAGGTGCAGTTAGCTTTCACGGAGTGCTTGGAAGTAACATCGATAAGTTTAAGGCAAAACTTGCCCCTAATGATAAAATCAAAGGCAGCTTATTGATTCTGCATGGATATCTGGATCCATTAGTCAGCCACACAGATGTAATGGATATTCAAAATGAAATGACAAAAGCCGGCGTGGATTGGCAAATGAATATTTATGGAAAAGCCTTGCATGCATTTACAAATCCACAAGCAAACGAATCAAATATCGGGTTAGTATACAACCAGCAGGCAGCAAAACGTTCCTGGTTGGATATGACCAATTTTTTTAACGAAATTTTTGAGACTGCTCGCAAAGTTTGAGCTATACTCTAGCTAATCAGCGAACAGGTTCTTAGCCCTTAAATTCTTAGGAGAAATAATGAAACCTACCGGATGGATCGTACTTACCTATGCACTTCTCGTTTTCCTTGGCGGCATTTTTGGATATGTCAAAGCAGGAAGCACAGCTTCGCTAATTATGGGAGTCGCATTTGCTGTTGTGCTAAGTACAAGCGCCTTTGCAATGTTCAATGAAAGAAGCATCGGTTTCACCTTGGCCCTCGCTGCAACGGCATTATTGGCGGGATTTTTTCTTTATCGTTTCGCCCTGTCATATAATTTTATGCCTGCGGGGTTGATGAGTGTTCTTAGCCTTGTTGTTCTGGGAATTTTAGTTATCAAACGTTCAAAACTCGTCAAGAAAAACGCGCTAAATAAAGACCATTGAACATGATACCAAACAGAGTAAACAAATCACTCGGCCTTTATATTATAGCAGCACTTGCACTTATAGCTGCCTGTGCGCTGACGGTTGTTTCCTGTCTTCAGTTTTGCTCTCAAGCATGTGCTGAAGGACACAGCTATCGTCTATGTGGTCTGCCATTTGAAACTATCGGATTAGTTCTTTTTCCCTTCACAACTGTCATTCATCTGCTATCGAAAAAGTTCCCTGTGTGTGGACTTCTAACAGCTTGGATGCTTTGTGCAATGCTGGGTGCAGAAATGGTCTTTATTTATGTACAAAAATACAAGATCGGCTCCTGGTGCCCACTGTGCTTGTCAATCGCTGCTGCACTTGCTGCCGCTGGCCTGGCCTATTTTTATGAGTATTACAAAAATTTTAAACAATCTCTCGAAAATCCAGAAAGGGGTCCTATTATGCTTAACATTTATAAAGGTCTCACAGGAATTGGTTTCTTTTTTGTCGGTCTTGTCATTGCATTTGCCGGTATTGCGAAATACAATCCCCTTCAGGCTGCTGAAAACAGTATTCAGGAAAGCATTGCCTTTGGAAATCCAAATAGCAATATAGAGGTTTATGTATTCACCGATTGGGCCTGCCCGGCTTGCCGTTCCATTGAACCGGTACTTGAAACGCTAGGTCCTAAAATCATGAAAATTGCCAAGCTGGTTTTCGTTGATGATCCGGTTCACCCTGACACATTGAATTTTACACCTTATAACGTATCATTCATGGTTAATAATAAGGACAAGTATTTCCAATTAAGAAATGCGTTAACGGAGTTATCAGAAAACACAAAGGCACCCACAGACGAACAAATCAATGCTCTGACAGCCAAATTTGGAGTCAAATATAAGCAACTTAGCTATTCCGATGTGGCGCTTGCTAACAAGTATTTTTCTCATTTGATCAAACAACTGAACGTTGAAGGCACACCAACAGTGGTGATCGTCAACAAAGAGACGCAAAAAGGGAAAAAACTACCAGGGGCCGGAAAAAT
>CAYMKI010000219.1:0-3795 GCA_964390695.1 uncultured bacterium | reverse complement strand
AATTCTCTCGTAATTCTTCATGCAAGATGTTATACACATCTTGCATGAAGAATTGCATTCTTCCCCCTGCCCCAGTCCATCCCTATGCCCCAGCCCTAATTCGTTTAAGTTTTTTATCATAACTCTGTATGAAGGGATTTATACCACTGAGTTCAGCAAGAGTAGTATAAAAGGATTTAAACCACAGAGGGCAGTGAGAGCAGTGAGACAAGTATGAGCACACAAATAATGTATAGATTTGTGCCCTTACCCGACCATCTTTGTTTATCTATTTATTAAATCTAGATAGTCATGCTTGAACTCTCAGGTATATATACCTGCTATTAGATTAAAAAATAATCTGAATCTCTTTACTTCGAATGTGCAATATTTATAGAACCTTCTAGAGTACTGAATAGTGACAAATAGCAATGAACTTGAGTCAAAAAAAATTGCAGGTAAGGATACATATCCATTCCACTATTATGTACCCACTCTTGTCTCACTGTCCTCACTGCTCTCTGTGGTTCAAATCTTTTCACACTACTTTCGCTAATCTCTGTGGTTCAATTCTTTTAATTCGGTACAGGATAAGGAATTTAAAACAATTTGGGCAGGAGCAGGGGCAAGGACAAGGGCATGCGCAAGGAGATGAATAATGCAAGAAGTCTATTCTTGAATGACCAAGTGGGTATGCAGAGCGGGCACGTGCTCTATGCGTTTCCAGTCGGTCATACCCTCACACCATACATACGAATTTTCGTCAATATCGCCAGCATGCCACAGAACTTTGAGGGTATCGTAGCGCACGGGTCCATGTCGTTCATGTGCACCATCGTAGTAATACCAATCTTTAACTACGTGATCTTGATGTTCGCTTTGAAAAGCGGTGGGGGATGGAGTGGTGGTCGTTGAGGAGTCCTTCTGCGTTTGCTCCTGGCCTTCGGGTTCGACAACCGGCAATACAAAAAGCAATAAAAGTCCGAAAAGACCTAGCATCATGCCAACCATAAACCACAGAAGTGGATCACGTCCGCGTTGGTATGCATAATAAGAAGTGGCGCTGCCGATCATTAGCCATAGCAGGATCGTTAAAAAAAGTTGTGTGTCCACGCGATTCTCGTTTGATTTAAACCATTATCTGACTTAACATAAATTCAAGTGCAGTAGTTCCTGTACACAAGGGAAAATAGTTTCTAGACAGCGTAAAGAGGTCCAGGAATATACACATCAAATATGCACAGAGTGTAAAATAAAAGATGAAGAAAGTCAATGCCGACACTGCTTCAAGAAAAATTAATATGCAAAGTGAAGTTGAGGCGTGTCGAGAGCAATTAATGAGAGGATAGCTACGATGGACCAAAAGAATAAACAAGCAGGAAAAAAGGTGGATACCAAGGAATTTGAGCTTCCTGAGACACTATTTGTACGAGATATTGAAAACAGGGTTTTTCAAGGAATAGTCGTGCAATGTTTATCGCAAGTAGAGGGGATTACCTTGTTGGAGGGTAATCTTATAGACAGCCTATTAGGTAGAAGCGGTGGAGAAGGTGGCATCAAAGGCATCTATGCGGAGCAAGACTCACGTAACAAGTCCATCAGCATTAAAGTCGAAATCAATATATTTTACGGATATCCTATTCCCGAAAAAGCCGAAGAGATACAGACAAAAATTGCTGAAGATATCACCAGGCTTACAGGTTTGCATGTAGCTTGTGTGCATGTCGTTTTTAAAAATGTGGTAAACCCTGAGGGAGTGCAAAAAAACTTATGGATGGAGCCAGGTAAAGACAGCAAGGTGAGCGCAGAAACCAATATAGAAGAAGAATATTCGGAAGAATTCTAATGTTACATAAATTTATTTTATCCCTCATGAGTGTACTGGTAGCTTTATTTTTCATACTATTTGGCGTTATATGCTTAATTTTTCCGTGGTCTGAAGCGATGAAGTCAGCTGTAATGGATTTCATTCAGCATAGTTCTATCGCGATCGCGTGGATGGGATTGGTTGTGTTGACCATAGGTGTGGTGCGTTTGATCTATGTCGCATTGGGTATGAAACCCGCCTACTATCGCGTAAAGACAGATGCAAAAGCTATTTGGATTGACGAAGCTATTATTCAAGAGTACGCTGACAACTATTGGCGCTCGCAATTTCCGGCAGGAACCGTAGCGAACAGGGTGGCGGTTAAAAAGAATAAGATTTTTCTGTCAGCGGATCTGCCCTACGTACCATCTCAAGAGCAAAAAGCGATGCTTCACAAATTTCAAAAAGATTTGGCGGATCTATTGTCTCTAATCCTCGGCTATAAACATAGTTTCACGCTTTCCGTCACATTTCAACCTAAACGGACAGAGAACAGGTGAGTGAGTCGGGATTTTATACCTCAAGTGACATTAATGATGAATTTTTTTTCTTCTTCGGGCAAAGCCCGCACACAGTTTCCTGCTTTTTCATCTCATCTAGACTTAGCGCACGGGCTCTGGGCTAAAGTTGTTTCACCCGGGGATATTTTGATTGATGCCACATGCGGCAATGGACATGATACTTGCTTTTTAGTACAGCTGAAAGCCCAAAAGGTTTACAGTATCGACATTCAATCCAAAGCATTAGCGGAGGCTGAACGAATGGCCAAGGAATATTTATCAGAGCCCGAGCAGGCTGCAATTCAGTGGATACTTGGAAGCCATGAGGTTTTTCCCGCCGAAATTTCCCCGGCTAGTGTGAAATTGATCGTATATAATCTGGGCTATTTGCCTGGGGGTGATAAGTCGCTAGTGACCCGCACTGAAACGACCTTAAAGAGCCTGCAAAAGGCTCAGGATCTGATTATGCAAGGAGGTTGCATTAGCATCACCTGCTATCCAGGCCATGCTGAAGGGGCGTGTGAAGAGAAGGTATTGCTCGATTATGCCTCGGCATTAAATCCAAAGGAATGGAGCTGTTGCCATCACCGCTGGTTGAATCGGCAGCATGCACCTAGTTTGCTATTCATACAGCTCAGCATAAAGGCCTGAATTCCCGCCTAGTTTTCATATTCATTTAAATTAATCTGTTCGAACTGATCGATGAGAACGGAAAGCTTTTCTTCCAATTCCAGGATCACCTGATTGCATAACAACTCTTTTTTACTTAAATGGATATCTTTAGAGTTGTTGATATAAGTGATCAGCTGCAGAGACGTATCTTTTAGCTCCTGGAGTTTATCTTTGGTTTCTAGGTAGTGATGATGAAGCAAAGTTTTTTTTCTATAGAGGGCTCCAAAAACATAAATGGAATGGATCTTGTAGAAGATCTGCTTTTTAATATGCAGTTTGGAGAGTTGTTTATGGTGCTTCCTTAAGATGCAATTTAAGATTTCTGTTTCGGGTTTTAGGAAGTAAAAAATAAATAAAGATAACCCTCCTCCAAAAAATGCCATCATGATCAATAATTTTTTGGTAATCGCCACCGAGTGATTAAAAAGAGATAAAAGCGGATGGCTTATCGGAGCCAAGCAGACAAAGCAGGCCAGTAAGATGAATAGCAACCCTAGGCCTAGGAATATGGATTTATATATCAAGGTGCGTTTTTTGACCAATGAATAGGGAGTTCTTGAATAAAAATTGTGCGAATGCCCCATTTCGCGCCGAAAAATATTTAATTCAGATAAGTTCTTGAAGTATAACTTTGAAGAAACCTCGATGGTATTATGAGGTTTTAATTTAAAACTATTTAATTTTGATATTGTTTTCATAATGATAACAGATGTTAATTATTTAAAATTAATTATAGCATATATACTATTTAATTTAAATAGTTTTCTCTTGATTAAT
>CAYMKI010000218.1:0-3837 GCA_964390695.1 uncultured bacterium | reverse complement strand
GTTTTGCTTCGCCGTATTCATAAATTCAGTTTATCATAATAATCTAAAATGGTATATTCCACAATCGACTATATTATGTTAATATCTATATGTCGAAGAAATACCAAGCAAAATATCAAAAACTTACCGCAAAACTCCGTTCTGCTCGCCAAGAGGCAGGTTTAACGCAAGTAGAGGCAGGAAAACTATTGAAGAAACCTCAAGCGTATATTTCCAAGATAGAGCGAGGCGAGCGCGGAGTTGATGCGGTAGAATTAGCGGAGTTTGCGAAGGTTTACAAAAAAGACATTAACCACTTTATTAAATAATATGAAAATAGAAATTTTTGAAGAAGACGGCGACAATACACTTTCCTTCGGCGATAAGTATGCCGATTTTACGATTGATATATATCCTGATTCAAAAACCTATCAATCAAGAATGAATTTGAAGGACGATGTCTACTATCGCACCGAAAAATTTGAATATCGTATCAAAACTAATCCTTTGAAAGTAGAGACTAGATTGACCGAACGAGTTGATGAACCGCCAGAAAGATACTGCGTGAGAGACGGGGTTGTTTTAGAGTCAGATATTCTTACTGATAGAAAGGAAATGGCTATGTCATCAATGACTAAAGAGTTCATTGATGGTCTTAAAAAAGAAGTTGAATGGCACGAGGATTGGGTTGGAAACCCTGTCTCAATGTACATACTTTCTAAACACCCTGAAATAGTTACACCAGACGATTATCGTCGAAACTTGCGACAGTTGTCAGAAAAAATAAAGAACGCAACACACAAGATAGAAAAAGCACTTAAGTCAGATAAGATGGGTTTGCAGGTAACGGATGAATGGGAAGATTCAGGACGAACGATCTGGCTTTCAAAATCAAAACAAGATAAGTTGTCGGAAGAGGAAGTCAAAAAAGCTATCGAGCATCAGCACAAACTCCAAGAACAATTTTTTGATGAGAAATCAAGTGAATATGTAGGCGTTTCTGAAGGTGAATTTAGATCAAGTGTAGACATATTGGAAAATATCGAGACATTTCTAAATAAAAAGCCTGCCTCCGTAAAAAAAGAAGCTGAGCCAAAAATCTCAAAGACAAAAGGTTTCGTTATTTCGTTGCTTCTGACCTTGTTTCTTTCGTGGGTAGTAAGTTGGTTTGTCGATATTAATCCATTTCTGATTTTCATTTTGGTTCAAGTTATAGCATTTGCTCAAAGTATTATTGGTGGATGGCTTGGAAGATTTTTTGAATAAAATTATGACACTAGGATCTGCACTCATTTTAATAACATTTATCTTGCTAATCACGGCAGGAATTTATTATGTTGCTAAGCATAAAAAATGGCGTTTGATAGGAAAAATCACAGGAGCTATTTTGTTGCTTGTGGTTTTAGTCGGTTTAGGCATATGGGGTTGGTATCAATATCAAAATCGCCCGCAAATTGTCACTGGTGTTGGAGATGTATCACTTGGAATGACGCCTGTAGAGGTGACTTTAGCTGCAGGTAAACCCAAAGTTAATCTTGAGGGGTCTGAAGAAGATACTGATCTTCGCTACATATATCTCAACTATAGCGATGAGCTTGATTATTTTGTACGTTTTTCGAATGAAAGCGGCGAGTATCGTGCTGTCCTCATTTGTAGTAGTAATTATCTTCGGGAAGTGCTTGGATTCAGCAAGTATGATAGCGAAAGTGAAGTTATCAAGAAACTTGGTGAGCCCACAAGTATTAGTGTGCGAGAAGACGGATTGCAAAAAACGATTTCATACAAACAATGGAAGGCTGGCTTTGGGATTGAACAAGGCGATGTAGAAACTGTTTGTGCTACAGAATCAGGAGAAGTGAAATATATAAAAGAATATGAATAACACGAAGAAAATAATAATCATTATTGGATTTATTGTCATCACTCTATTGATTGGTGCGTATTTCATTTGGTCTCCATTAGGAAAATCTACGGACGAATTTGACCCGTCGGCATATTTTGAAGGTGAACCAGCGACCCAAGAAGAAATCAATAAAGTCCTCACGAAGGAAGAGGTTGAAGAAATTGACCGAATATACACTGAAGAAGAGAGGCGACAATACTGTATTGATAACTATGGAACCGAAAAAGATCCTCTAGGATTGTCGGATGATGCTGACCCGAGACTTGCTGAATGCTTGAATAAAGCCAATCCAGAAAACCCCCTTGGAATATAAACTTGATAAATGATTACCAAAGATGAAATTGAAGCTAAATCAAAAGAGTTTGAAATCCACTCATCAAATGTTGAGCGCGACTATGTTTTTGGTTGGTTAATTTTTGGAATCTTCACAGCAAGCAGTCTCAAAGACAGCATTTTTCTAAAAGGCGGGAACGCCTTACGCAAAGGTTATTTTGAGAATACAAGGTTTTCAAGCGATTTAGACTTTGGAATACCTGACGATATTACTCAAGACGCTCTTATTGCAGAAATAAATGCTGTCTGTGATTCTATTCAACCAAAGTCTGGGATTATGTTTGTTAAAGAAGATATAAAAGTTGAGGAAAAATTTACAGCAACTGATGCACCTCTTCCTGATCTAAAAGTCTATGAAGTGAGAGTTTATTTTAAGGGATTTAACGGCGAAGCTGACCATATCAAATTAAAAATTTCTATGGACATTACCCGTTTTGATAAAGTTTTGCTTCCCATTCAGAATGTAAAACTAATACATCCCTATTCTGATGCGGGTGAGATTGTTTGCAATATTCGATGCATGAAGCTGGAAGAAATTATTGCAACAAAATTGAAATGTCTTTTGCAACGCCAACATGCACCTGACCTATTTGACTATGCTTACTCTATTAAACTATTGGGTGGAAATTTAAACAAGGAAGAAGTTATCGAAACTTTTGTACAAAAAACAATTTTTAAAAAGAATCCTTATGTCCTAAAAGGCATTCTACACAAAACCCCTTTTGATTATTTTAGAGTGGAGTGGGCTAAATCAGTGGTATGTGCAAAAAAGTATCTTATGACCGTAGAGGATGCAATTTCAGCCTTTGTCGCAGACCTTGAAGCTTTGTTTGTGAGATATCCCGACAATGGATATGCGCAATTCGCTTATTTCGGCGCGGACTTACGAATGCCAATAATGCAAGCGGGACGAACACAAACTCTCTTGCGAATTATTTATAAGGGCGAGGAAAGATTAGTTGAACCATATTCACTCAAATATCAACAACGAAGAGATGGAGTAGAGCGCGAATATTTCTTCGCTCATAAACTTAGTGGTGGAGAAAGCGAACCAGGAACAAAGAGGTTTGTTGCTGAGCATATGAGTTCTATTAAAAATACTGATATCAAATTTGTACCCAGACATCAAATTGAATTATCTAAAGCTGGCGAAACGCCAGAAAATCGTTATCTTTTTGACCCAAACAGACCGACACCTGCTCCGCGTCCGCGCAAAATATCTAGTCTATCAAGAACGCCTAGGCGTTCTTCGTTTGGACCAAAATATATTTACCAATGTAACTATTGTGGAAGAAAATTTACAAAGAGCAAACACGATAGTAGTTTGCGAGAGCATAAAGATAAAAGTGGCTATCGCTGTGGAGGTAGACAAGGATATTATGTTGACACGAAGTATTAAGGGAGCAACCCCTACCGTTTTATAATATCTCCTAAAAACGGCGGGGGTTGTTGTGCGCGCATAGGGTGGGCGGGGCAAGCACATATAGATTTGCTTGTGCTTAGCACAATCCGCTTTTTAGAGTTACCACAGACTCAGTCGAAGCCACAGAGCGAATACGAAGCAAAAACCGAGCAGGCATCGTGAGCGAATGCGAACGGCCAATGCGAGGTGGTTGCGAAGT
>CAYMKI010000217.1:0-3838 GCA_964390695.1 uncultured bacterium | reverse complement strand
GTCCTGGCTCATAGCCATCTGATTGATTTAGACCAAGGTGGAGCGAATCAAATTTTCTCTTCTGCCAAAAAGAAAGAAAAAGGTCTCTATTTTTTCATGGTATGCAATTATCTCTCTCTTTTAACTCTTCCCATCCTACTAGGACCGGTAGTGGATTTATTGGAAAAATATGTGGGTCCTGGCAGCGGCATTGCTTTTGGCTTCTTTCTGTTTGCAGTTCTCATGTTTTTATCTGCCATGATTTATTATAGGTACTTAGAAAAAATTCCTGTTGAGGCTAGGGTAAAGCAAGCTAGCCAAAGGTATGGGTTAAAACGATCATCTCAATTGATAAATTTATGGTGTGAAACCCCTAAAAGGCTCTTTTCTACAATAAAAATAGTCTGGCAAAACTCAGCCATTTTATTGCGTTTTAATATGGTTGTGTTTGAGCAATTTATCGATGATGCTTTGATGATGGTTGTGTTGCCTACGTTTGCTTTGGATATCCTCCAAACAGGTATGACAGGCAACTCACTGCTATTAACTGCCATGAATTTAGGAGGTTTCTTAGCCGCCAGAGTTTTATTGATGCACGGCCAGAGATTGCAAAAAACGCTTGGCTTATACAAGTTTTTTTTCATATTGGCCTTTGGAGCATCTTTTGCATTTCTGCCAAGCATCGTTTTTTGGGCCTATCCATCACTTTGGGCAGCTATACCAGCTGTCATCCTTTTGAAGTTTCTTTATGAACCTATTCGCTGTCGCATGGACCTGCTTCTTCAGCTTGAAATCGCCTCAGATGTGAAAGCCAAATTTGAAGAGGCAAATATTTTCAGCTTACTGACTCTTTGCGATACGGTAAGCACAGGTTTTGGCGGTTTATTCTTTGCGTGGCTTTTCATTAATTCTAGTCCAGGCACATCTGTACATGCTCTATTAGGAGCAAATGCTCCCATGAAAATGATCACACTGATACTAATGGCCTATTCTCTGCTTACGGTCTTTGGCCTCTTATGCTTAAAAAAACATATCTACCGCCATTATCGTTCAGCTGCAGGGACAGAGGCTACCCAACTGACTGAGCTTAGCGCTAATTTAAAATCTCTAAACCTAGAGCCCTACCGAACAGAAATCGTTCATAGCGCCATTTCTCCCGATAGACCCACTATTGCATTTTTAGCCCCTCCGTCACTTCATCAGCTTTCTATCTTAAGGCAGGGAGGTAAACAAGCGGCTGGGGATATCCACTTGGTTCTAGACTCAGACTGGATAATGCAAGAATTGCAACCGGATAATAACCACCGTTTATATTTAAAAAAGGGCTTATATTTTGACGGTCAGGATGATGCCGTATTAATTGAATATAAAATTCCTCGGCTCATCCGGCATTTTGTAAATTATTATACTGATAGCAGAGATTCAGGAATTAATGGCTTACCCTTAGAAGCCAAGCTCGACACTCCCATGTCTAGCAGTGCCGCATTAGAGCGCTTAATAAATGAAAAAGTGTTGACCCGTTATTGGCTTTCGCAAAATGAAGGGCAAGCGCCAGCCTCACTGGCTTTTTTAATGCGGCAACATCCTATGACCAGAGGAGAAGCCCCACCACCAACTCAAAGTGGAGATATGTTGCTATTTGAGTTCCCTTCTGTCACCTGTCCTAATCAGCATCAGATTATAACAGAATCTGTTAATAATTTTTTAAATTCACGGAAATTAGGGTCCGTTGTGGTAAAGCCTTCAGGCGTCCTCTTCCCACCGCCTTATAAAGTAGAATATTTTTCCAGTGAGCAGGTCGATCAAATAGTTGATCACATTCTAAACCTCTCTGTTGATCAACTTATGACGTCAGATGGCTCAATCATTGTGGAAGAACGACTGTTTGCTCCTCCCTTATACATTGAAATTGGCAAAGATGATCATTCCGGACGATTTTGCTTAAATGGCAAACGATGGCCAATACATATCCTTTCTAAAGAAGAAATAGCCGAGAATGGGGACATACACAAGATGGATTGGTGCCTACAAATCCTTGTTTCTCGCACCCCCTGGGAGAAAGGAGTCACCACCGAAATTTTAGCCCGAATGGGAGGCTGGGGAAAACCATTAAACCCAGATGGCATGAAGGTTGGTCAAGACAGGGTGTTTGTGCCTTTTGAAGATATCGTAGCAGCCCTCCGGGAGCAGCAAGGTTTTCTGAAGACTGAAGAAGAAAAATGGCTATTTGAAAAAGATCTAGAAGCACTTGGCAGTAAAGCTCTATTGACTATAGCCTCAAAGGAAAAAGAATTTCCTAAAAGCCCTGATGCCCCTCTACAAGCACAGACTGATTACATCGGTTTAGAGCTCATCATCATAGCCAAAGATGGTAAACTCATTCCGAAGATTATTGCCGTAAGTTCACAAAGAGGGTGTAGACAATATCAGTTCGATCAATTTTATCCTGATAGAATTGGGGAGCATTCTCGCATGTGGATTGCCACTATGTTGGCAAGGGCCCGACGCAACGCTTTGAGTGGAAAGCGCATCGCATTAGTCGGATCAGGTTACGAAGCAAAAAAACCCTATTTCGATAGGGCAAAAGAGCTGGGGATCGAAATCGTTTTGATCGATCAAACAACATCATGGGCAAAAAATATAGTAGCAGAATATATCCCTATGGATACGGCTCATCCGGATGCTCATTCTTTGGCGTACCAATCGCTATTGCAAAGCATTAAATCCAAGGGACAAATAGATGGAATCACGACATTTTGGGAAAACGATGTTGTTCTTACCGCCCAAATTTCCCGCGACCTTAATTTGTTTTATTTTAATGTAGACTCCGCCATTACAGCACGCAATAAGTTTAAAATGCGCAAAGCCATGAAATCGGTAAATCTCCCTGTGCCTTTGTTCTTTCTTCTGCACAGCGCTCATGAGCTTGATCAAGCTATCAGCATCATTACGCGGGTTGCCCACGCTACAGGAATTTCGCCCTTTCCTATGGTGCTTAAGCCTACCGGCGGAGCTGCCTCACAGTTTACCTTTAAAGTGCGCCATGCCGAGGAATTGCGTGAAGTGTTCAATCGGATATCAGAGGAAATAAACAGCTCTAAAGATTCAATTTTTGAACGCAACAAGTTATTCATTCTGGAAGAATATATTGGTGGTTTCGAATGGGACGTAGACTTGGTCATTCAAGATGAAAAAGTAAAATATTATTCGATTACAGATAATTGGGAGGCACTAGAACCCCTTTTCCTATCGCCGGGAGACTCTCTTCCCTCGTATCGCTTATCGCCGGAGGCACAGCATGCTTCAATTAAACTAGCCATTGAAACCGTGCAAGCCTTAAATATTAGAAATGGAGTTTTACACGTTGAGGGGAAATATGATCCAATCAAAGGCCCTCATATCTTGGAGGTTAATGGGCGTCCTGCTGGCCTTTATTTAACTGAATGGCAGAAAATTGTATGGGGGATAGATATCATAGAGTTGTTATATGCTACCGCCGCCAATGTTCCAATTTTTTCCTATCGGTCAGACTTTCCTTTAACCTATCTTGAAGGCGAGACTATTTTTCCCGATAAATCGGGTATTTTAAATAAAGTGGAAGGCATCGAAGAATTATCTAAACTTCCCGGATACCTCGATTTTAAACTCTTAATGCCTCTTGGGGAGTATGTGCATGCTCCGCCCAAAGGGTCAGAAGCAATTGTCTATCTGGTAGCTGAAGGAAAAGATAGACAAACAGCTTTAGAAAATTTTAGGAGGTTGAAAAGTGCGATTACAATCTTGATTGATTAAGCACGCGGGTGCAGTCAGACTATAGTGGGGTGTGACAAACTCTTGGAAAGAGGCTGCGTGTTCATGC
>CAYMKI010000216.1:0-3853 GCA_964390695.1 uncultured bacterium | reverse complement strand
ATTTATTGATTCATTGTACTCTATGTGCCCGCCAGGTAAGAAAAAGAACTTAGTGCCATTCTTTTTTGTAGCTTGTGCCAATAGTATTTTTTGTTTGTCACGTATGATTAGGCGGACAAGATTGTGGGTATTCATGGATAATCCTTTCTTAGATTGATTGTACTTTTGGGGTAACATAGTTTAGTTGGATATTAGGTGTTGGAAGTCTAAATCTTGGTTCCATCATAAATTCTGGCATGTCAATCTCAACCCCATCAAGATTAATGCAGCTCTCTCTAGTTTTTATTGATTGATATTTTGCTCTGGATGGTTTCATCATCGTACTTTTATAAACGTTTGTTAGCGTTTGTGTTATTCTTGGCCAATTAAAACTTTCATTTATGTACGAACGTGCAGCTTTCCCAAGATCAATTAGCGTTTCTGGAGACGCAAGTAACTCTAAGAGTTGATTGCCGAAACCATCAATATCGTCTGAAACTATAAAACCAGGATTATCGGCATATCCTTGAAGGGCTATGCTTGTTCCCAAGACAGGAAGGCCGTGTTGGCCGTAAGTGAGCATTTTAACTTTCATACCGGATCCGCTAACCAACGGAGCTAAGGCAATTTTTGATGAAGCCAGTAAATTGGTTGGGTCATCTACTTCTCCGTGGAATATAATATTTGAAGACTCGTATCTTCTTAAGGATTGTGGAGTCCGTCCTACAAACTCAAATCTAAAGTCGGGATATCTTGAGTTTACAATTGGTGCTATGGAACTACATATTATGTGCGCGGCTTGGAAGTTGGGTTCGTAATCCATATTCCCTATGAATATTGCAGAATCCCTCTTGCTAAGATCCGCGGGGGTATTGATGGGATTGATACCGTTCGGTGAATGCGTCATGTGCAGTTTGTTTATACCTAACTGTTCAAGGCGCACCATATCTAGAGAGGACATCACGAATATGTGATCACAGGCGTTTCCTATGGCTTGTTGAGCGATTTTGGATCTGTTTACGTAGTCTGCATCCCGTCCCAGAGAAGAATAAAGATCGCAATCCACATCATGCATATCGCACACGAGTTTAATGCCTAATTCATGAGCGAGCTCCAAGGCATAAAATGGCACTAACGAATGCGAATTAAGAGGATGAATAATATCCACGTCATCGGCGCGGACAATTTCTCTAAATCTTTCTCTTTCGGAATATAACCATTGAGATGGAAATGTCGTTGCCGATATACCGTGTTCTGAGATACGGCTTGTTGGAAACCACCCGCGATCGGTTAGATATGCCCTAGCATCCACTTCTGGATTTCTCTGCAAGGACTTTATAACGTGATACGCTCTGTATGTTACCCCATCCTTGGGAGGGAGGGACATACTGTCAAAAATCAGGGCAATACGAGGCTTTTTACTCATTTTCAGCTTACCCGATATCCAACCCACCTGTCTTTCCAAGAAACAATCTTCTTGCCTCGACACCTAGCCCGAGACCAACACTCGTTAGCATGTTTTCTGTTGATAGTTCGGCGTTCTTGAATTCGGATTGAGCGATTCTTTGTATGAGCGGAATCCCGGTGCCACCGCCAGTCAGAATAACAAGATCGATATCTTCTTTTTTGACTTGTGCCCTATCTACACACTCTTGAACTGACGCCCTAATGCGTTCAGCTTCTGCTGAAATAGCATCTTCAAAATCACGTCTACTAGAGACGGCCA
Organism: uncultured bacterium; assembly: GCA_964390695.1. Taxonomy (GTDB): domain Bacteria; phylum Chlamydiota; class Chlamydiia; order Chlamydiales; family Parachlamydiaceae; genus CAWACC01. The sequence goes on along the minus strand of CAYMKI010000216.1, from coordinate 2,148 downwards.
CTAAACCTTTTTCTAAGTAGCCAAGGTCGGATTGAGTCTCTTGCTGGCTTGCAAGAACGATTTTAGCTGCTTCAACATCACCTAAAAGTTGATGGCCAGTTTCATAATCTAACACTCGGACCAGTCTTCCTACTTTTGCCTTGTCGGAAGATTGGTTGAATAGTTCTGAAATTTCCCTTTTTCTTTTTGGCGCGTATGCAAATTGGACTTTACTCCACTCTGATAGGTCATGGAAAATGCTTGATGGGAATGGCATGTCTTTATTGGAAAGAGATGATCCGAGACCAATTAACGGCATGAATGAGCTTAGAGAAAAATTACGATCAAAATCATTTCCACCGATTCTAGCCCCGCTATTGGCTAAAATATCCTCTGTACGATCTGGCTTGGTTACATACCGAGAAGAGAGTTTTATCACCGTAAAATCTGATGTACCTCCACCAATATCCATGACGCAAGCCAATCTTTCTTGTGGGCCTAGTCTTGCTTCATGTGAAAAAGCGGCTGCGATTGGCTCATATTGGAAGGCTACTTCTCGGTAACCAGCGGCTTCAAAAATACTTTTGAGTTGATCTTGAGCAAGAGCATCTTTTTGAGTGTCGTTCTCCACAAATCTGACTGGACGCCCAACGACAATCGATGATGTTTCCTGCCCAACCTGTCTTTCTGTTCTCTTTTTTATTTCTTTTACTAAGAGAGTCGCCATATCTGGAAAATCTAACCATCTATCGCCTACTAAAGTACCTTCTTTCATTAAAGAGGTTCCTAGCGCTCTTTTGAAACTCCGTATCAACCGCCCTTCTTCTTGGTCTAGGTAGGCTTGAATGGCAGATCTCCCTAATGAAATGTCATAGGCATCTATATCAGTGCGTCCCAACGCCGCGTTTATGTGCGCTGCCGCTATATCTGTTGTACGGAAAAATATAGCGCTTGGCATTGTCAAATGTGCGCCCTCCAGATTAATTAGCCCATGGTCATGAGTATCAGTCGCTACAGCCATCGTCGTATTAGACGTGCCAAAATCGATACCTGATGCAATTTTTTTCATGATTTATAACCCTTTACCAAAAAGAAATTTTTCATATACCATCTACAAATAAAGATCAAGAATTAACTGATAAAGCCATCACATTTGGACCAGATTTCTCACGATCACAAAAATTCCCGACAGTTGTCCTAACTTCTTTAAAGTTTTCAAAATAAGCCATACCGATATGGTCCCTTATGACGGCACCGAACCCACGAAGAATATTTAAGGTCTGTAGCCCTGAAGCTACAGAAGGAAGATAATGTCCAGAGTCGGATCGAAAATTCGTAATGATTCCATCTTCGGCTGAGAAAGAACCCACGCCAAGAATTGGACGGCCATGAGAATAGCTTACATGCCGACGATTTTTACGCCCGTGTCCACTTAATAAAGTTAGATCTTCCAAGATGACAAAAAGAAAATCATTCCCAGAAAGGGGCTTATATCCCCCATTCTTATCTTTATGGAACAAAGTTCCATTCATTATATAGACACGCGACTGTTCTCGGTCGTCTGATGACAGAAAGTCAATCTGCTTCTCGTATGGTGAAACGTTTCCATCTTCTAACCACATAAAGAACGGTGTTTTCCCTGACCCAGTATGACTATCGGCTAACCATTTCGCTTTTAAATGTTCCATCGGTCTGTGACACGGATCTACAGCTTCAAGCCAATACTCACCCCAATATCTTGACGTTTTAACATCATAATGCACTTCATTATTTAGTATCATGGCACTATATGTTTGATTACTGCAGGTCTCAAAGTGAGCCCTGACAGCTTCCCTGTCGTAGACTTGGGGATCTCGAGGATCATCAACAAGGACTCCGGAACCAAATAGATGCTTAATTTGTTGCAAATATCCCACCTTGGCAGCAATAAAGCTGGTAAGGTCATTTGCATTACTTACATCATGTCCTTGTGATGATTGGTACCCACTAATTGATGCTGCAATGTCTTGCAGTGCGCCGCATCTTTCATCAATAAGGCTCAGTTGAGTTTTTGGAACTTTCTCATACTTCAATATCTTATCATTTAGGGCTAAATCGCTATTTAGTCCAAGGAGTCTCACAAAGTCTTTATAATGTGGAATTTCTCTCCAGTTAGGTGCAGTGCATAGA
>CAYMKI010000215.1:0-3854 GCA_964390695.1 uncultured bacterium | reverse complement strand
CTTCGTTTTATATTTCATACACAGATTTGCAGAGTCGCTGATGCTCAGAGGGTTCATTCAAACCCGACGGGTTTGAATGACAGCGCTAAAATTGTGCGCTTCGCGCGCAACTTTAAGTGATTGCTTCTTAAGCCTTTACTCCGCGCCTCTGCGCCTAGGTGCCCTCTGCGTTGGACTTGAAGCAATAAGGATATATTATAGTTAATTTTCTAATAAAATGAGTCATGACAAGGGGGTGCCCTGGGCTATTACGTTCCAGCCCTTTGGGCTGTTGAGAGGGCTGTATCGACATATTCGCACTTGTCCTATCCAAAATTGGGATGAATGTGGTAACATGCCGTCGTCGCTTGCGTTTAGTCATTTTTTTCAGCTTACTGAAAACGGACGACAACTTTATACATCAAACTATTTCTAAATCAAACTTTAACAATACATTGTGCAAGGACGTTGATTTTTCAAAAGTCCCGTTTGATTAGATTCAAATACATGAAATTTTTCAATAGGGAGTACCCATGGACCCGTCTGTAAGGTTAACACGAGTTTCTGATCAACAACAAGTATCGCTATATGTTCCATCGTCCATAGAAAATACCGCCAGTTCTCAAAAGAGCTTATCTGCAAGTGTACAAGAATTGTATTCCTTTTGCCAGACACAAAATCATTCGATTGTGGGTATTCAGTTCATGACATTTGATAGAGATTTATCTCAAAGAAATATTGAAGTTCTTACCAGTTCAGGCGATTCGAGACGTGTAACCAGAATAAAAACAACCTCTTTCGTCATTAATCAACGTTGTGCTTCTCTTAAATGGGAAATTGAAATCGAAGGGGAGACAAAAACCTTTATTACCTCAAGAGAGGCACCATCCCTGCCCGACCATATGCTTAATGGAAATGAATTTGAAAGATCTTTTTTTGATGAAAATTCTTTTGCTGTAGTGCCCAAAGAAGTATGGGATAATTGGGAAACACTAATGTCCTATGAGATCCAACACTATACAAAAGTCATCCATCCTCAAATAAATGAGACCCTTCGAAAAATTTGCACCTTACATCCGCATTTAAAAATGCATATTTTAGATATCGGTGGAGGAGATGGAGTCTTGGGCGAAAGGATAATTCAAGCTCTCCCTGATCAAGTAGCCAAAGTGCATGTTTTGGATGGCAGCCAAAAACTAATTGAAACAGCAAAGCATCGTGCTGAAGCCCTTTCGGGTAAGCTCATAGCACAAGTGTCAGACATACAAGATATGATAGATACTCCCTCTGTTCTTTCTGAGTATGATGGCCATGTGGATATTGTTATTCTTTGCGGAGTCGTAGCACAACAAGTCCTGAATAAACAGACAGCTTTAAATCTGGTTAGAAAATGCCACTCCATACTGCCTGAAAATGGATTTTTAGTAGCAGCCTCCCTCTCGCCAGCGCTTATCAATAGCCAAGAATATGAAGCCATCGGTTATGAGGTCTTGAATAAAACTATAACCAACAAGATACATAGAAATCCTAATCTACCTTCCTATGCTACCAATGATTTTTATACTCTGCAAAAAATTCGTAAACAGGATTAAAACCTAACATACTCTAATTGCGCAATTCATGTAGCGCAATTAGAGTATCTTGCTTTTAAAGATGTTTATAAGGTGGAGTAAATTTAGGCACGAAATGGTGTGTTTTAGATGCTCTTAAAGAAGAATCTCCTAACCTCGTACCTTCAATCAAAGCATTATGGATGGACCAGTTATCCGCTACTTTATGGGCAAAATACGTAAGGGATAATTGCTCTGGATTTACATCGTTATACCCGCCAACAGCGTTCTTAAGTATCAAATTTTTCACCTTATCGTCATGAAACAGCTGATATACAGTAAACATTTTTTGACGCTCGGAAATCCAATATTTTTCTAAACATCTCTCAGCATTATATCCCATAAAAGGAATGATCAGATAGATGTGGTGATCCATTCCCTCTAATTTGCTTCCCAATTTTTTGAGATAACCACTCATCTGATCGCCGGAGTAGGAGGCGTCATCGAAAAACACCAAATTATTCAAACTCTTGTTATGCATCAAAAACTCAGGAAGTTGCTCCGCTAGTAAAACTTGAACAGGAGGGTGATCTTTCAAATACTTCACTCCTAAGCTTGTGACCCAATAATTACTATTATCTTTACCCTCTTCAGGCAATACCACTACATAAGGCTGGTGCTGGATCTCTCTTTTGAAGCTCTCCACGCTTGCATGAAGACGTTGCAGAAATTTATTATAGGAAATATAGGAGATATTTTTGACAAATTTTTTAGCTATTTTCTGCTCCTCGCAGCTATGAAGAGCTATCCATTTTTCTTTTTCGACTTCGTCTATAGGGTGTTCTTCAGGCATGGGAGGATTTTCATCCAGAGAAACCAAAGGAGTCTGCTTTAAAGCTAAAACATCAGATCGGGAAGCCGAAATAGATGGAGAGGCCGGAATGATGAAATTATCTCTGATGTGCGGAAACCAGCTTTTATAATTCTCAATGACCTTTGTGATCAAACGATTTTGATACTTAGCATCATTGCGTATCCATTTGATCATGGGCTTCAGACAATAGTAATGGACAGACTTTTTCGCTAATAGATTATTATTAAATCTCACGTCTTGAGTTTCAAACATCCTTTTTGCAACTTCAGTCAGTGCAAATAAAGTCCTAAATGCGATGGCTGGAGAATTGTCTTTCGCATCAATGACTTTAAAGCCTTTTTCCAAGGTAAAGGAAATGGCATACTTTTTATAGAACGTTTCAAGATCTTCATTGCCATTCATTTTCTCATTCATCTGCATCCATAAAGGCTGTTGAACTTCTTTGAATAGATCCCAACTAATTTTTCCCATTTGATTAAAATAGGACTTAATTTCCTTATCTGTTTTATTCCACTCATAATCAATTAAGTCATCATTAGCTATAAAAATTTTATTTAAAGAAATCATTTAAACACCTTCTAATTATTATTTCATTTAGTAGGATATCACAAAACAACTGAATTATGCATTACAAAAGGAATAAGTATAATTTATAATAAGATCTATTATCTTATTTTCTAGTGACCACACCCTAACGACCTGAAAATTTGGTTATAATCACCGCCACTCATAAAAAATAAGATATGGGAACTACAGGCTTATTGTGACTCTTTCACCTTTGACGTTTTACTAAGAGCTATCAAGAGTACGGAGATGTCCGCCGGTGACACGCCTGAGATCCTAGATGCCTGACCCAGGTTATGCGGTTGGTGGTGGGAAAGCTTTTGTTTAGCCTCATTGCGCAACCCCAAAACAGAGGCGTAATCAAATTTTTCAGGAATGCGCACATTCTCAATATGGGCCAGCTTTTGGATCTCGCCGGTCTGTCTTTCGATGTAGCCGGCATATTTCAGATTGAGTTCAATCTGGAAGTTGATCTCGGCACCATGATCGGTGACAGCTTCAGGATAATCTTTCAACAGCTCTACATAGGTGTACTCGGGACGGCAGAGCAGCTGCGCTAAAGAATAGCCCTTGCCATTGATCTGCTTATAGATTTTTGCCAGGCGTTGCGATTCCGAAGCTATCATATTTTCTTTATGCTCTAACTTCGCATAACGCCCTGCGTCGATAAGCCCCAGCTCATAACCATAACGCCTTAACCTGAGATCGGCATTATCTTGCCTCAACAGCAAGCGATGTTCCGCACGGCTAGTGAACATGCGATACGGCTCATCCAACCCCTTGGTGACCAGATCATCGATCATCACGCCGATATAGGCTTCTGATCGCTTCAAAATCAACGGAGGTTTGCCTTGTACGCGGTTAGCAGCATTGATTCCGGCGATGAT
>CAYMKI010000214.1:0-3877 GCA_964390695.1 uncultured bacterium | reverse complement strand
ATCTGTACCTCTCTATAGAGGGCTTAGTACCTGATTCATCCCAGCTGTACCCACTAGACCTCCTGCATAATTACTCTCCTTAACATGCTTAATTTAAAACAGTATATTTATTGTTTAAAAATTATAATTATCATATAATATAGTTATATATAGTTAATAAAAGTTTATTCGTTAATTTGCGATATTGTTTTTTAGTTGTATAATATGAACAATACTGATTTCGAATCTTCTAAATTTAATTTCTTTCTGCGAAAAATGGCAGACAACTCATTTAATGTTTCTATACAAAACGATAGCTTAGTAATTTCACAAAATCCCACCGAACGAACCTCGTTAGAAGAGAGAGTCAGGGGGGTAGTCAATTACATCAGCTCGCATGCCGCCTCTTTAAATTCTGGCCAGATAAAATTAATCAAATCTATTCATACTCATTTGTCTTCCTCTTTGCAAGACCAGGACAAGGAGATTCAAAAAGCTATAAAACCCTATTTGGGGCAATTAGAGCAAATTTTAAGTGCAAAAACAGGCACCATTGAGGCTGCAGAGCTGAAACCTGTGCCCATTTCCCTGCAAATAGCTTCTGCTCCAAAAAACAGAGAACAATTTGAAGCTAACGTGCAGATGGTGTTGGAGCACTTTCCGCGATATCAGCTGCATAACGATCTCTCGGTGTTTGATTCTACTTTTCAATCAATGCCTCCGGATTGGAACTTTGACCTCATGCATCGCAATCTACTACTGGAATTTAAAAAATATGAGCATTCGTTTAGGCCGGACCTCATGTTTAATTTGTTCTCTTTGAAAAGCCAAATTTTACCTCTTTTAAAAGTCCCCACGCCGATCCAAATGGGCATAATCCACGAAACCTCCCCGGCAAATACGGATAATTTTTGGTGTTTAGAAAAATTTGTGTATCAGATCGACAAAGGGCATCCCTGTGTTGTCAACCGTCATTTTTTCCAGGCTCAAGCCCATAATTTCAAGAAAATTCCTAAATTAAATTTAAATAAGGATGTAGATATCTATATCCAAAAAAGCGGGGATCTTTGTGTGGTCATTCCCAAAGGAAAGTCCATAGCGGAATTTGGATTTAATGCCGACAATTTGGAGAAGTCTACAGGAAAACATCTAGTCCCTTCCGGCCTGCCCATAGATATTCCATCCTTATTCATCAACGAAAATGAAAAGCAGCGATTTTTCCGGCTGATTTCTTTTTCCGGCCATGGAAGCTATCCGGGTTTTCCGAATGAGCTGAACCCGGCACAACCTGGAGTCATAGCCGGGATGAGCACACGTGACTTTCAACAAGTTATTTTAAAATTAATAAACTACAATATGTCCTTTATGATGCTGGATAGCTGCTACAGTGGCGGCACAAATGTTGAAAATATCCATCTGCCTTTTCCCGATGAAACCTTGCCATGTCCCCTATATATCAATTCTACTTTCGATCTTCCTACCACAATTATTTCTCGTAGGATGGATGGGGTTGATATTTCTAGCGGAGAATACGATACCTCTAAACTAATAGATGCAGTTCAAAATATGCTTTTTCCAACCTCTGCTTTGCATACACCCTTGAGGATGGGCCCTCGTCAATTAACGCAAAGGGACAGGGAAAGCATGTCCCGCATCATGGATTATCCATTTTTACCATCCAAATTTACCAACCTGGGTACTTTGTTTCTTCCTTCCAATAAACCCGATATCCCTAAAGTGGCTTATGCCTTAGCTGATCCACAGCAAATTTTAGATATCACTCGGGCCTATGGTAAAGCAAAAGCGCAAGGGAATACGGTTTTAACAGATACTCATACGGATCGAAAAGGGTATTTATTCACCGATCCGATCGTGCCTTTCTCTATAACCGTTTCTGGGAATTTCCCCATGATCATGTTATCCAGAGGGGGGACAAATCACCATGTGATCAAAGAGATCGTTGCCCCGCAACAAGATATTGAAGATATAGCGAAAGAAACCTTTAACGCTTTCCATCAATTGGATAAGGATAGATATAAAGAACCCGCTTATAAAGCCTTCTTCATTGGCAGTCTAAAATGCCGATATAGGGGGAATGATTGTACCCTAAAAAATATCATGCTCAAAAACACCTTTACAGTAAGGGAAGTTCTTTTTCAGGTAGAGGGGGAAGATGGTTTTCATAGACTTATCTTCAAGCTTGGAGTTTCAAATATAAATCCGTGGGAATTACATGAAACTGAAACTGTCAGTTTTAATGTGGCCCTAGAAGAGGTATACCGGTCTGCAGCCCAAAGCGCACCTTCTGCAAAAGCCTTACTACAAGCAACTGCAGGGAGGGAATCTCAGGAGGATTTCATGGATGCTTTGGATCAGATCTTCTTTGCAGGCTCCATCCCAGATACTGCCAAGCTTTATTCCGCCATGATCCGGGATATGCATGAGGGTCCAGAACAAGCTTTGCATTTAAAAAAAGCGCTAAATGATCTACAGCAGAGCATGTCTAAAGCCTCTCGTGCAGATGTGATGAGAATATTGTCCCACGCCATAAAAATGGCTGAAAGCTTGAATCACGCCTATCTGGCAAATCAAATAAACGAATTCACATACACGCCGCTCATGCAAGCCATTAAAGAGGGAAACCTCCAAAAAGCTAAAACAGTTTTAAGTCATAATCCGGAACTTCTTGAAGAAGTCAATGCTCGAGGCTCTTCAGCTCTTTTAATAGCCATAGACCGAAAGCAATTTGATATCGCCCAATGGCTGCTCGAAAATGGCGCAGATATCAACCATTCAAACCTCTTGAATAATACCCCATTTAGCTTGGCTTGTTTAAGAGCCGGGCCGGATTTTATCAATTCGATATTACATTCTCAAAATAATTTTGAAGGGGATGCGGGAGCCAAAGCATTGAAGGATGTCCTAGAAACCAAAAATTGGCTTCTGGCAAGCTTGCTTATCGATCATGCCGTGGGATCGAAAGCAAATTCGATAAAATTCACATTGCTAGCCATGGCTGTATATTCTGGGGCAGATACAGCTATCATCAAAAAATTGCTGCTTTATCCTAACGTGAGTGTAAATCAATCATTTAATGAACAAGAGGTGACTTCTCTTCATTGTAGTGTATACAATCGTGATTTAGATACCTTAAAACTACTCTTAGAGCGTGGCGCTGATCCTAATCTGAGCAATTACACAAAATTAGCCCCGTTGCATTTTGTAGCCATGTTCGCACAAGAAAAGGCTGTGGAATTAGCCAAAGGACTTCTGGAAGCTGGAGCCGACGTTAATAAGTGTGACGAGGACGGCAAAACCCCGCTGCATTGGGCTATAACCAATCAAAATAAGCCCCTGATTGAATTTTTAGTCAAAAGAGGAGCATCCCTACAAATAGAGACCCATGATAATACCAATGCCCTAGAGGCAGCTTCAGATTTTCCGGGGTTATTAGAGTTCATACTTGACATCCCCGGTCAAGATATTAATCCCAAAACCTGCAAGTTAGACAAGCTTTTTCAAAAAGCCCTAGAAAAAGGGGACCTAAAGCGAGTTAAACTTTTAGTTTCGCATGGGGTAAATATCCATCAGCCTATCGAAAAGGGCGAGCCCCCTTGGTTGTATTACCTTCGCCATAAACCTAATGAAGCCAATCCAATCCCTGTCATCGATTTCTTCTTAAATAACGGCGCCGACCTTACACAACAAAATGCCCAGGGAAATACGGTCATGCATTGGGTCATGGAGAAACAAGACCTAGAGGTGTTTAAACATCTTAAGTCAGCAAAAATACCCTATGATAAACCCGTGAATGATGAAGGCATGACCCCCTTGATGTTAGGTTATGCAACGCCTCCGGTAAATCTGCGGTATTTATTGGAATTGCTCAAAGATAAAG
>CAYMKI010000213.1:0-3901 GCA_964390695.1 uncultured bacterium | reverse complement strand
AGTATGAAAGTAGAGTTAGAAGAACAGTGCCACTTAGAATTATTAAATTTTAAGAACAACTTAAGCCATAGGGAAGCCGCCGTTTGATCGTGACCATATTTCAGAAAGGCCTTTAGAATCTTTGACCAATTAGCATAAATCGTGGCTTTGTCAGCAATAACGCCTGAATCTTCTTTTACCGAGGGGTGCATTGTCTCTTCAGTACCACCTTCTTTCGCGCCATTCTGGGTCTCGTGAATTTTTTTAGCGGAAATTGCGGACTCTTTGCTGCCCACGGCCTCAAGGCATTCCGCCCATAAAAAGCAAAGACGGCTTGCAAATTTTGAGGCTTCTACTACCCTGCGATTTTCAAGCAGAATCAAGGTGAAATGATGCAGGTTTCCCAAAACTGCATGAAGCGATGGCACCTCCTGCGGTTTCTTTAAAAGAGATACCGACAGCTTATCTAAGGGTTTGACCAACTGCAGAAGAGAGGTTTCGGATCGCTGAGGCTGCTCCTTCATGCATTTGATCAAAATCGTTAGCGTATCCTCTAGAAGTTTTATCGAGGGATTGTCATGGAATAAATCCTCCCAGATGCTGACGGCTAAATCTGCACGAGAACGACCTATAAGAGAGATGTATTTATAGCCAAGTTCGTGCTTTTCTTTGGCGGTCACTTCTGGGGCATGTTGTTTCCAAATGTTATAACAAGTTAATATTCGGTCAGGCGTTTGGAACTCGGCTAAGGCAAGTCCCCAGTGCAGATATAGCTGACTCGCAGATAATTTATTTTTGGATATAGTCTCAATCATTCTATGATAAACTGCGGTTTCCGTCTCTGTTATGGCTTTATTCATATAAGAGGTGATGATGTGCTGTTGGTCCTGTGTAGCATGGATATTCGATAGAAATTTAGGGAATAAACTCTCTAGAATTCCGTTAGCGTAGCTTTCAGGATAAATATTGCTATAAGCTAGCAGCCATTCGATGCACTTCATCTGCCAGGGCTGAAGGAATTTTGCTTGTAAGATTGATTCATATAGATCCTCCACCGGCTTTAAGTCAAATCTGCAAGCTTCTGCATGCCTGCTGAGTAATGATTTTTTCTTTCCTGTATAGGTTCCAGAAGTTGCCAGTATGGTATTTAACTTTCCTAGCTTATGCTTGGATGATAAATTAACTTCTAGCTCTGCCAAGCTCTGCAAGGCAGATAAAGGCTGAAATGGGCACAAAAAACTATAGCCGTCCAATTCCATTTGTAAGGCAGGATGGCCTTGATGATGGATAAGTTGGAAGGATATGCCTCCATCAGTGGTAGAAGATGCTGGGGTCTCCGCAGAGAAAAATAAAAATGCCTTTACCTGCAACCAAGACATGAAAGATAAAAAGTCTTTGCGGCTATCTCCAACGGCTTGATAAAGCTCCAAGGCAAGGGTGTTTTCTGTGCTAAATTCCAAGATGGCCCCCATCCTTTGCAAAAAATCATCCAATTCGTCATACAGGTTTTCTTGATGTAGCTTTTGGCAGATTTGTAAACTTAAAAAAAAGACAGCTGTCGGGTGATTTTTCAAATGGTTGGAAACACATTTTTGCAGCAGAAAAACCAGGCCTGTCACCAGCCTTGTTTTTGTTTGCTGATGGTGGGCGTGTCGTTTTAGCTCTTTTTGCAGTGCCTTGGGAAGTGAATTGTCTTTGTTGGCATTACTAAACTGGCTTTTTAACTTGTTGAAAAGCAGGACCTCTTGTTCCGATTCCAGGCTTCTTCTTCCCTTCACATAACTCGTCAGCAATAATGTCCAGCCGGTAAAATCGATGGTTTCCGGCTCTATAGCTCGAGCCAAGCCGCTTATCCTATCCAGAATGGCTTGATATCCATTTCTCAATCTCCCCGTGGGAATGATATTTATAGATTCCAGTGGCTTGCTTTGATACTTGAAGATCAAATCTGTCACAATGATTTTGATTGCATCTAGGATAAATAAATCCGGGCGCTTCAGCTTCTGCGCGAAGATCAGGTCAAAGCAATCGCCTGACACGTCTTGAATTCCTATGGTGGTACAGTAATTGCCATCATTGAGAATCGGATCGGAAAATTTGGAAAATCCGCGATTTAATATATGAGTTTTTAGTTCCTTTTGACTTTCCTTTGTATTCAAAAGGGCTTTTTGTACCAAGAATTCGAGAACCAGATTGTTGTAATCCTGCAGGTCCTCGGACGAAGAAGGGGACAAGAGAATTCGAAAATCAAAATCTGATGGATATCGACCAAATTCACCAAGGAACCTTTCAAGATCTTCCGGTTTTAAGTTTTTCAGTCCTATTTTTGAAAAAACTTCTAGGATGTAATCTCCTAAAACCCACGCCACACTGCTTCCCACAAGTTCTACAGATTCAATACGCTTGGATTTTTTACTGTAAATAAATTCAAATAGTTCCTGTATGGTGAATTCTATTTTAAATTTATTAGATTTGTCCTGGATGCAACGTCTTTTTGTTAGGGTCTGACAGAGCCTCCCTAGAGATGATGTTGTGAGTTTCGGCAGGGGAATTTCGTTGAATTTTTCATGTAAGAAACACCCATTATTAGTAATATTCTGGTTGTTTAATTCTATTAAAATTTTGTCTTTGAAGTTTTCGTTGTTAAAAAATAATTGGGTTGATGTGCACTCGAGCGGTGGAGTCGGTTGAAGAGCTTGAAAGGGTGTTGTGAAATTTAAATTAGAGTTTATTGAGCTGGTATCTATATGTTGCATATTTTTGAGCTGTTTATATTTTGTGGGGTAAATAGGAAGGATAAAACATGAATCAATTAATATAAATAGCTTATTTCGAATGAAGGGTGTTTGATTTATTTGTTTGTTTGTTTGTTTTTTTGTTTGTTTACAGGGTAGATACACATCCTTTGCCGCTGTATGAGGTGGGCTCTTAGATGCGAGGACCACAGTTAAGACTACCTCAGGGGCAAGATAATTAATGGGGCGAGTTGACAATAGGGGTAAAAACAACAAGGGTTATAACAACAAGGGTTATAACAACAAGGGTTAAAACAACAAGGGTAAAATCAACCACAGAGATAGGGAGAGCAGTGAGGGGGTAACTTTTAAGCTGCGATGTGCTAAAGATAATGTGAATTTAAAAATGAACCACAGAGATAGGGAGGACAGTGAGAGAAGAGAGGACAGTGAGAGAATGGAGGGAAGAGAGGAAAGAGAGGGTGTGATGAGCTGGTAAGCTCAGAACAACCAAAATTTAGAGAGTTGAAGTGTAAAATAGAATTTTGATGATAAATTGGATCTGTATTGAAAGTCTAATTTTGATATAGTTAATAGCAACATCTAGGCTATGTCCAAAATCGAGAGTATACAAATGAGAGAAGTTTTCGAGGCAATCCAATGGAAGATGTAAGAATTCAACTTCAGCATGACATCATAACTGAGCAGATTATAGGCGCTGCTATAATGGTTCATAGAGAGCTTGGGCCTGGTCTATTGGAGTCTAGTTATGAAGAATGTTTGTGCTATGAACTTTCTCTAAAGAATTTGAAGGTGGAGAGGCAAAAATCAATTCCTCTTCTTTATAAGGGAATCAGATTAGATGCAGGGTATCGCTTGGATTTGGTTGTTGAAGATCAAGTGGTAGTTGAAATCAAAGCTGTTTCAGAGTTGCTTCCAATCCACGAAGCGCAGTTAATGTCATATCTTAAGCAAATTGGGGGTGGCCGCGGACTCCTAATTAACTTTAACGTAACACTATTAAAAAAAGGCCTTCGCCGTATAGTTGTTTAAACCTTTCCTATCTCTGTGGTAATTAAAATCTCACATCATCCAAAAAAACACCCTCGAGGCTTAGCTTAAACCCTCTCATTGCTCTCCCTGCCTCTGGGGTAATTAAAATCTCACATCATCGAAAACACATCCTC
>CAYMKI010000212.1:0-3922 GCA_964390695.1 uncultured bacterium | reverse complement strand
TTTGTTTACATCCACATGTTCTGAGTTAAGTAGGAGAGCTATCAGCTGGTTGTCTGAGTCAGTAATTGCCTGCGTCAGTACCGTCTGATAGGACTGTGGATGCAGGCTTTGCACGAATGTTTCAGCTTCTTGCACAGACGGATTCAGCATGTATTTTTTGTAGTTGGCGACATCTGCGGGCAAAGGAGCTGCCCTGGGGATGTCATTTTCCCAAAAGCAGTTTTCAAATAATTCCGTCTCGAATGACTTCTCCGATTCTTGACCGCCGCTGGCGCAGCGTAAGGCTTGGCTATCGGATATTGTACGGCGGCTAGCTTGAAGAATGGCAAAGTAAAACTCTACCGGATTCAGCGTGGTTTTGTTGATCGTCTTTGTTTTAAGATCAAGCTGATAATGGTAATAAATCTCAGGTTCTCCTTCGGCTAAAAATAAGCTGGCAACGTTTAGACCATACTCTAAGACAACTTTTTTGTATGTGGTATTTTTCGTGTGAAATTTTCCGATAAAAAATGCTTTGTCCACTTCGCCTTCATCATATATCAAGGCGTTGGTCAAAAATAAATCGAAGGGTGAAAAGCCTTCTGCATGAATTTCGACCATCAAATGGTGAGCAGATCCTGGGATCATGGATAAGAGAATTGGCGCTTCTCCATGCGTTAATGTGGAAGAAGAGCCTTGAGATTGAACCGTATAGGTAGAGGAAGCGAGCGATGGGGTAAATCGGATGTTCAAGGGAATTCTTATATTTAAAGGCAATAATTCAATATGTTTCTTGCCGTCTATGGTTATATGGGGAGTGCGTTCGATTTCTGCTGTGCGCAATTCGCTGTAGGTAATTATCTGGCAGCCGGGATGTTCTCCCAGAGGCCTGAATCCTCCCGGCGCGTCGAGAGCATAAGGGAATTTGACTTGCATATAGTTGTAAAGCTCTTCGGGGATCAAAATGTTTTTGCTGACCTCCCGTATCATATCCTTATACTTGGAAATGGTGGCCCCTCCGCTTTTACTTAGGTATTTATCCAAGTTATCAAAGTAGTCCTTGTAAGCTTTGCTATGAGCTGAGCCGTTAGTTTCAAATGAACCTATGGAACGAATGCAAATGGGAAAGGAGGGGCCTTTTTTTTGCTTCTCAGACTTTCCCCCTTTTTCTTCAATAATCGAAGAAGGTTGAAACGGCGGAAAATTCTCTTGAGGTACTTCTTCATCAGATTGTATCATCTTTTTTTCTTCTTCGTAATAGTGCTCGATGGCATTGATGCTTCCGCCGCAGCAACTTTGTATTTCCAGCCAATCCCCTCCGGATTTGTCTAAAAATTCGATAAGTTGTCTGTAATGTGCTAAAGTTAGCCCACCGATAAAGCCAACATTGCCATGTCCGTTAAGG
This sequence comes from uncultured bacterium, assembly GCA_964390695.1. Taxonomy (GTDB): domain Bacteria; phylum Chlamydiota; class Chlamydiia; order Chlamydiales; family Parachlamydiaceae; genus CAWACC01. The sequence goes on along the minus strand of CAYMKI010000212.1, from coordinate 2,538 downwards.
ATCATTCTTTTTTTAATTTTGCTATTGGCCTTAAATAACTGAATAAAGTCTTCGATTTTCGGTGAGTGGGCAGGGCCTTGAAATACTTCACAGATATGTTCTATAGGATCACGTTTTTTCAAGTCGAAGCCCAATTCTTCTGCTGTAAAGGGATAACTCTTGGGAATAAACACGACAAACTCACCTTGAGTGTAGATGTGGTAATTTTTATGCGATTTAAGGATATAGTCCTTATTAATATTCCCGGTGTTCTTATCGTCCTGTGACAGGTCGCTTCCGCAGATCAACGATTGGGTGGTGATGAAAGGTACATTTTGTGATATGACAGCTTGAATGTCGGACATGATCGCACTATTGTGATCTTTTGCGTCGATATTGCAAAGAAAAACACAATTTAAGACAGGTTGAGGTTTTGCCTTCAACATTGAAGGGGTAGGGAAAAGAATGGCACCAGAAATTTTCGATTCAGGAGTTTGGGTGATCAGCGTAAAAAGGTCGGTTATACGAGATAGGATTTGTTTGAAGTATAGATTTGCAGTTTCGGAAGGGTCTTTAATCAGTTCAATGTTTTTATCTATCAATTTTTTACATAGAGTTAATTCCTTAGGAGTAATCTCATTTGATTCGATGCGCAACTTTAGTGTTTCAATGTTTTGTTTTAATTTTGTTATGTCTTCTTCATTGTCTGTGCTAGAGTTTTTAATACTCAAAGAAAATTTAATAATGTTCTGTAGAGATAGCGGTGCCCATGTCATAACAAACCTATAGAGTGAAATTGTTTATATATTATATTACATTATATCATTTATGTTGTTTTTTTTATTAGTTTTTAGACGAATTTTCTTTTACAATTTTTTTTTGCCGCATCAGTGGTTTTATCTTCTGCTACAGGCATTCGTGTTTAAAGCGACAAACAAGCAGATTAGGCTAGTCGTTAATGAGGTAAATAAATTAAGATGTTTTCGTGTTGATTGATAATTAAATAATTTGAGTTGAAGGCTTTTATGAATGCAAATTATTGTTGTGAAATAAAAAATAATATTGAAATGCGGGTTGCTCCAAACCAGGCTAACATACAACCAAAAGAAATGGATTGGATCGAGAAGGCTCTAAGTGACATCACAAATTCAAACAGTAGCCTTAAAGTAGAAGACAGGATAACCCGGCAATTGAACACTTTATATGCCTTTACCTCTGATCAAGTTGTGCGTTTAGTGAATATCTTGCAGCAAGAGATTCAGAAAAAATCCAGTGATGCTCACATTGAAAAACAATTATGCCAAGCAGTTGCCGACTTGACATGTCAGAAAAATATACCGATAGATAGATTCATTCAGGAGTCTGCAGACAAAAATTTTGCTATAAAAGTTACTGTTCAGCAAGTTAAACAAGGTAAACTTAGTCCTTTCAAAGCAGCAGAGCGCTTGCTTCATTGTGGGGTGGTCTCAAATAGTCCAGAAATACAAGGGGCAATGATCGAGATTGCGAAGCTGGCGATTCAGCAATATGGCTGGGGATTCTCGGAAAACATCAAAAAATTTGGCATTGACGCTTCTATGCAGGAGGGACAGCATAAGCTGATTGAAATCGCCAAGCTCGCGGCTCAGAAAAATGGCGGAGACACCTCTGCATACATTCAGAACTATGGTATCGACTCCAACAAGCCAGAGGGTCGGCAGGCACTGATTGAGATCGCCAAGCTCGCGGCTCAGCAAAATGGCGAGGGAATCTCGATGCATATACAGAACTATGGTATCGATGTTTCTACGTCGGATGGACGGCAAGCTCTGGTAGAGATCGCCAAGCTTGCGGCACAGCAAAGTGGCGAGGGAACCTCCAGGTTCATAAAGAACTATGGTATCGATGTCTCTACGTCCGAAGGACGTCAAGCACTGGTAGAGATCGCCAAGCTGGCCGCTCAGCAAAGCGGCGAGGGAATCTCTATGCATATAAAGAACTATGGTATCGACGCCTCTAAACCAGAGGGACAGCAGGCGCTAACCGACATCGCCAAGCTTGCGGCTGAGCAATGTGGTGGGGGAACTTCCAGATTCATAAAGAACTATAGCATCGATGTCTCTACGTCAGATGGACGGCAAGCTCTGATCGAGATCGCCAAGGTGGCCGCTCAGAAAAGCGGCGAGGGAATCTCTATGCATATACAGAACTATGGTATCGACGCCTCTAAACCAGAGGGACAGCAGGCGCTAACCGACATTGCCAAGCTGGCCGCTCAGCAAAGCGGCGAGGGAATCTCTATGCATATACAGAAGTATGGCATCGACGCCTCTAAACCGGAGGGACAACAGGCGCTAACCGACATTGCCAAGCTTGCGGCTGAGCAATGTGGTAGGGGAACTTCCAGATTCATAAAGAACTATAGCATCGACGCTACTACAACAAAGGGACAACTGGTCCTGATCGAGATCGCCAAGCTTGCGGCTAAGCAATGTGGCAGGGAAATCTCGATATACATACAGAACTATGGCATCGATGCTTCTAAACCCGAGGGACTAAAGGCGCTGATCGAGATAGCTA
>CAYMKI010000211.1:0-3968 GCA_964390695.1 uncultured bacterium | reverse complement strand
GAGCGCAGTGAGAGCAGTGAGACAAGTGTGAGCTCACAAATAATGTATGGATTTGAGCCCTTAACCTTTCCCCTGCTCGACCATCTTTGTATATCAATTTATTAAATCTAGATCGTCATGCATGAACTCTCTGATATATATACCTGCTCTGTGGTTCAAATTCTTTCCCACTACTCTCACATATATCTGTAGTCATATTTTTTAATTCTGCACTCACTCTTGTCTCACTGTCCTCACTGTACTCAGTGGTTCAAATCTTTTCACACTACTCATGCTGATCTCTGTGGTTCAAATCTTTTCCCAGTACTCTCGCTGATCTCAGTGGTTCAAACCCTCTAATTCGGGATTAGGATGAGGAATTCAAAACAATTTGGGCAGGGCACCAGGACATGGGCATGGGCACGAGCAAAGAGATTAATTTTGCATGAGGTTCATTCAAGCTGCGTATATTTTTTTTTACTTTTATGTTTTAGGGCATTTTAGATTTGCTCTATTTTCCATAAAAATTTATAATTATCCATAATAAATCATTTAGGAACTATTTTGTTATCATCTAATTCAATTCCAGCTTGGAAAAAAATTTTAAAAACTAATTTCACATATTGGCAGCCATTAGCCGATTTTCTAGAGTTAAATCCTGCTCAACGCGAATTCATTTTAAAAAAAACACATTTTCCATTAAATCTACCTTACCGCCTAGCTCAAAAAATCGAAAAAAAAAGCCTAACCGATCCGATATTAATCCAATTTCTACCCACGCAGCAAGAGACCACCACCCATCCGGAATTTTGTCTCGATCCGGTAGGAGACAGCCTCTCTCAAAAGAAATCTAAATTGCTGCATAAATACCCTGGCCGGGTGCTGTTGATCACCACCAGCGCCTGTGCCATGCACTGTCGCTATTGCTTTAGGCAAAATTTCGACTATGAATGCTCTGATAAACTGTTTGATTCCGAATTACAGTATATTTCGCAAGACCCAAGCCTGCACGAAGTGATCCTCAGCGGCGGCGACCCCCTCTCACTATCCGATCCGATTTTGACCTCTCTATTCAATCGCCTAGAAGCTATCCCCCACATCAAAGTCATCAGGATGCACACGCGGTTTCCCATTGGCATTCCCGAGCGAATAGATGCTGATTTTCTGCGTTTATTTAAAAACTCGCGGCTCAAATTCTATATTGTGATCCATTCCAATCATCCCCTTGAACTAGATCCTGAAGTACTTTCTGCTTTAGAGAATCTACGGAGCGAAGGCGTCACACTGCTCAATCAGTCAGTTTTGCTCAAAGGAGTCAACGATGACTCTACCACGCTAAAAGAGTTATGTTTAAAACTCATCCATAATGGCATTATACCCTACTACCTGCATCAATTAGACCGTGTGCAAGGCGCAGCGCATTTCGAGGTGTCCGAAGATCAGGGCCGGATGCTGATCGACCAACTGACGCAAGAGCTTCCAGGATATGCTGTACCGCGATATGTCCGCGAAATTCCAGGTCAATCCAGCAAGACGCCTATCTTTTGATTCAGCTTGACATAATTACGGGCATCCCCTCATAATAGAACGATAAATACACAAACAATCGATGGAAAAGTGCCCTAAGTTAAGGCTTAGGGAGAATAGGGAAATAGGTTCGATTACCTTAAATCTTCCGAAGATCAATTTCTTCGCAACGTTTAATGTATTCTAATCCTATGCGGTTGCGCCGCTGTATCGAGTGACGAAAGCTTTTCTCCAGCCACTGATGTAACAAGAATAGCATTGGGAAGGCATAGCTGTAGGTTGAACTCGGAGCCAGAAGACCTGCTTTTTCATACTCAGACTTTGAGCCTATTGTAAGCATTCACTGGGAAGCTTAGGGCTCGCAGACTGTCTCGCAAAAAGACTTTATGAGGACATTATGATTCATTCTACCCATTTACCCGCATCTTTTTCTTTTGTAGACCCCATCATCCAGCAAGCCAGAGCTTGCTGCAATCGCTTAACCTCGTTTTTCAACACCTGGCAGACAAACCATGCCACTATACAGGGGCATAAAATCACCTATGATAAGCGTTGGAAGCAGCTATCCGACAGTTTGCAGAAATCGCCTTCCATCTCATGGGAACAAAACAAACAAGACGTATTAAAACTGCTACAGGAAACCCATTCTCAACAGCCCTCTGAAGTTTCCATATACTTTAAAAGATTTTTAGAAGAACTAAGACCCGAAGATGCTTTAAAATGCCTTGAAGATATACTTTTAGCCAGTTTAGAAAAGGATGTAGAACCCCTAGCTGCCGTTGCGGCCAAATCTGCAGATATCGCTTTATTCGATAAAATCCTCAGTGACAGCTCGCAAGGCAAATATGCTCATGTCAAACAATGGGCTGAAACTATAGCTAAAGACTTAACTCCTCCTGCCGGTCAAGCAGCCGCTAAAACATCTTCTCAAGACCCTTCCTCCACTCACGTGATCACCTCTTTTTTACCAAACCTAGGACGTACTTTTTTAAGGGCATTTAGTTTATTTGACTCCGCTAGGCCACCTGAAAGCCTTTACGACTACGGCGCTTTGGCAGGCTTGTACCTGCACTTTCTTTCTATACCCTACTATCTGTTCGCAGCGCTTAGCGGCTTGATCATGGAACCCGTAATTGTTGCGACGCTAGCCTTGGTGCTTCTTTCGGCTGCCATCGCCGCATTATACATCTACCTGAGATACTTCAAAAAATGCCCTACCGAAGTGATGTTCTGTCAGAACTTGTCTAAAAAACGGCAACATGAAGGCTTGAAAACCGTGATTGGCAGAAATGAGGAATACGCCAAAGTACTATCTCTACTAGCCATGGGCCAACCCCACAAAGGTGGGAATGTGGTCATAGTCGGTAAACCAGGTGTGGGCAAATCGGTATTTATGGAAGGCTTAGCCGACAAGCTGCCGCAAGTCCAAGTGTTTAAATTCAATAACTGGGATATCACAGAACAAGATGGGCGGTTTAGAAATCCCGGAGGCAGAATGCAGATGGCTTTCGACGAAGTCAAGGGCTTCGAAGACCAAACGCTATTTTGCTTCGATGAATTAGGCAAGGAAGTGGATAAAAACGAGGGTTTAGCCAATTATTTGCGCATGGTGCTGCCGAATTCAAAAGTAAGGTTTATCGCTACCATGACAGCTGAACAGTGGCAAAAATTAAAGCAAAACAACAGCAAAGACGGTTTTGAAGAGCGTTTCGTACCTGTCTTTCTCGACCCCACCTCCTCCATGACAACAGAAGAAATTTTAGAAGATAGGGTCAAACACCAGGCTGCCGATCTCTCCATTTCCCATAGTGCCGTTAAAAAAATCATCGAACTCACGCAATCCAACGAAAATAATGCGCATGAACAACCCAGGTGTGCCAAACAGAAATTGGATGAGATGATCGGCCAAGCCCGCTTATTCGACCCTCAAAAATTCGAAACCGCCGAACTGACCCAAGCGCGAGAGGTTTTGAATCATATGCTCCATGTGTCCAATACCCAAGACAGCCCCTTCCTTGACCCCTTGTCTGCCGAATGCCAACAGTACATGACCTCCATTGAAGAACAGAAAAATAAGATTAACGACCTGCAAGTCGAATCCGATAAAGTCAAGTCCGCTTTACTTCTTCTGAAAAAACACATTGAAGCCTTCAAACGCTATGAAAAACAATTTAAAGATTTAGCCTTTACCATCGCCAGGGGAAAATGCGATGCCTTGAGCTTAAAACAATTTGCCTTCGCTCAATTTGTTGCCGTGCCGGCATTATCAAAAAAGATTCGCGCCTTAAAAAACGCCTTGCCGGCAGAGGCTCAGAAAGTGTGTTTGTATATAGATGATATTCAAGTACACCATTTTCTTGCTAAAAAATAGGCATTCACTGTACGATAGTTATGATCTAGCAAATTAAGGAAAGATGGCTGAGTGGCCGAAAGCACGTCCCTGCTAAGGACGCATACCCCTA
>CAYMKI010000210.1:0-3972 GCA_964390695.1 uncultured bacterium | reverse complement strand
ATAAGATTTACGAGAGGTGGTGAATAGTCACCGCTGATCTATTCTATATTGTCTGATGAATTCGTCTTTTATATCTTGCCTATCTTGCTTATCCTGTAATATTTACTTCTATGCCGAGCCACGTAAGCATATACCCAAATATCACATGCTTGCCCCAGTTTTGCCTCCTCTGTGTTCTCACTTGGCTCTGTGGTTCAATAAGTTACACACATTTTACAGAGCTGAATCGTTGGCTTATAATCTATGTAGGCTTGAAGTAGGCTTGAAAAGGTGTGTAGTCACGAATTTTACGACAGATAGTGCGTAGTATGGTTGAATCATAGGCTGAACCACAGAGCTCAGTGAGAACACAGAGGGAAACAAATAAGATTTACGAGAGGTGGTGAATAGTCACCGCTGATCTATTCTATATTGTCTGGTGAATTCGTCTTTTATATCTTGCCTATCTTGCTTATCCTGTAATATATACATCTATGCCGAACCACATAAGCATATACCCAAATATCACATAGCTGTTCACAGTTGTACCCTCTTTGTGTTCTCACTGAGCTCTGTGGTTCAATATGTGTGGTTCAATATGTGTCTGGTAGCGGATCACGCAAATCTCGGGTTCTTTTTTTGCTGAGGATAGAGATCAGCAGCGCGGCGCTGTTCAAAATAGCTAGGCCTATCCAGTACCAGGCGATGCCAGATGCCGCATGGGTGTTTTGATAGATCCACAAGGAGAGAGAAACGGTAGGGCCTCCAAGTAGTTGAGAGCCCAGTGCATAACCAAAAGAGATTATTAAGTATCGATAGGCTGGATTTACAAGTTGTTGAGCCCAGGCGTGATAAGGCGCAGAAAAAGCCACCCCGAAAATTACGAAAGTTATTCTTATGGCGATCATATATGTTAGCGAGGCCTGCGGCAATAAATAAAAGAGGGGGAGACTGGTTAATGCAACACCGCAAGAAGCTCCTAACATAAGTGTTTCCCTCTTCATCTTTGATGACAACCAACCAAAAAGAGGCAGTAGGCAAAAATCCAGCGCTAACAAATAAGAATTTAAATGCATCATATCTGCATGGCTAAAAGGCGTGACCAAAGGTATGTAGACGTTCAGAAGTAGGAGGGCCACGGAATAGCAGGCGTAGCTAAATCCCGAACCTATCGCTATCATAAACAAAGCTTGTTTATGTTCCCACAGGGTTTTGCAGAGCTTAACGATGGATTGAGATGGGATGACAGGGGAGTGGTGCCAAGTATGCGAGGGGATGTGCCTGCGAAGCATAACTCCGAATACGGCTGTAAAACTTCCGAATAAGTATAGCCATCTCCACCCCCATTCAATGGCATCAAAATAAGAGAGAACTGCCACTCCCGCAGAAGCGCAGAGTATTCCACCCATTGTGGTTGTGCCGTAAATGCCGCTGAGTAAATCGTGACGCTCCTGAGGTGCATTTTCGAGGATGAAGATTGCTCCTCCCATGGTTTCTCCGGATGATAGAAAGTTTTGTAACAACCTACCCACACAAAAAATTAGGGGAGCTATAACCCCGGCTTGTTCGTAGGTGGGGCTGAAGGCTATGCAGGTGGTCACTAAAGACATCCCTCCTAACGATATATATAAGGCTTGTTTTCGACCGTAAATATCGCCGATATACCCGAAGACTAAAGCTCCAAAGGGTCTGGCAAGCATGCCTAAAGGAATCAGGGCATAGGTAAAGATAAGGGCTGTGATGTTGTCTTTTTCTGGAAAAATTAGGGGGGCTAAAAATACAGATAAAAATCCAAACAAAGCGGTATCATAGTGTTCAAAAAAATTTCCAAGACAGGCACTCCATAAAGGCCTAGATGACCAGGTTGCCCGGGAATTCATGGCTCACCTTCACAAGAAAATATGTCTGCAGGGGGAGCTGAAGTAAATTTTTGAAATGACAATAGAAAAGAACAAAAATAACACATGTACACACTCTCCCTCCGCTGGCATGATCCAGATCAGGTCCTGCCCGAAATAAAGTATTCATCTCGGGTTTAGGGTTTTTCTCAGCTAAGCTTTTGTTTGCTTAGCACCCCTGGTGGTTAATGTTAGGTATTATAAGTTATTATCGATATATGCAGCAATCAGTATTTTATTGTAGAAAGATATGATTTTAAGTGTATGAGAATAGACCCTTTAGCACTAATTTAGGTATAAGTTTCAAATGTTAACTCTGTTTGAGTCTCTTTGCTGGGTTTTCATCTTCTAATGGCTCACAGTCCTCATGAGGACGCTTGCATAAAACTTGAATTAATGTATTTTTGCTTTTTTCTGACAAGTTATTTAAAGGGATAGCACGATAATTCACATCATCAAATTCTCGTTTTTTTAAACGATCTAATATATCTATTGATGTTGAATGCTTTTTACTAGCTGCAATACGGAGATATTTTATACCTTTTTCAAACCTTTTCGGGTCTAAAGGAGTATTTCGTTGGATGGTCAGGCTCTTACGTTGTAAATGAAGCTCTGAATATAAATAGAACATCCCTATTTCGCAAGCGGCTAAAGGATGTCCCTTTTCTGCAGACCTTTCAAGCCATGAAATGGCTTTTTCGGGCCACTCGCGTGTATTTGCATGATGTGTTTCTAAATAAGTGAAGCCTGCGATGAATAGCCATGAAGCCTTAGGGTTTTCTCCAAGGGTATAAGGATAAGCTAGTTCGTAAATTGCAGCATAATGTTTAATTTTTAAATCAGTTCCTCTTTCAGCTAATTGAAATTCATTTTCGCATAATAACTTGAAACCTTTCAGAGAGGCTTTTTCAACTCTGTAGTGTTGGGCATAGACCTGCATTGTCCAGCTTACGTTGAAGTTTAAAAAATTCTCTTCATTACTGTCGTTGCCCCATCTTTTTTTGATATGTGTGTCCCAGTAGTCTTTGCTGCCGGCGATTAAAACTTTAATATCCTTGCAAAGCAGGCTGCATTTTGCTATATCCTTTGGCTTACTCATATAGGACGATATTTTTGTTATTAAATCTTCAGGTAATTGTATAACATTCTTTGTAATTTCAATTACTACCTGCTTAGGAAGTTGTAGTAAATCTACGCCTGATACACCTGAATTTTGATTATTCACACTATTCATATAGACCCCTTATAAAATCAATTCTTTTAAGGAAGTATTGTAATTAAATGATATATTAAGAGGTAGTAAATAAATTATTTTATCAAACGGTGTTTGGGTGTACAAGATGAACGTTGTCTATGACGTAAGGTCCTTTCTGTATACCTCTTAGGGCATCTACATATTCAAAAGGCACGGGTTTTTGCTTAGCCAAAATTTTATGGGCATAGGGAGTGGTTTTGAAGCCTGGTATATTATTGTCCTTTACCAACAAAGGAATCCCCAAAGCAGACGCTTTTTTAAGGGCCAGGGCTCTTAACAAAAAGGGATAGGCGCTGTTGGCATCAGCTTGGTAGATTCTTTCCTGGAAAAGTGCTGGCAGACCTTCTTCTGTCACCAATAGTCTAAAAACACTGCGAGCGAGTATGGCACCTCGTTCATCTCTCTCGCAAACTAGACCGAGGCGATGTTTGCCATCCAAAAAATAGCCAAGCAAGCACACATTTTGTTCAGGATGTCCATTTACATTATTGCAGCTGTTCTGCACTTCTGTGCCCATTAATAAGATATGGTTGGGATCGTCGGTGTCGATAATTTTGTAATTAGAAGACCTTCGACTCGAGCCCTGTAATAACGTCAGAAGATCTTCGAGGTCATTATAAAAAGGGGAGTTAATGGCGATATTTTTTTGAAGATCGCCCACCTGTTGCTTGATGTCTTTAGGCGACTTGATGAGATCGAGCAGCTTTTTTTCCAAGATGATAGCCTTCAGTTGTTTTTCATCGTCCTCAGTAGCCTGTCTCATTTTAGATTTTGCTAAACGCTGCTGTAAAATAGTGTTAACCTCTTCGCCTATGGTAATTATATTCTTCCAATGATGGT
>CAYMKI010000209.1:0-4011 GCA_964390695.1 uncultured bacterium | reverse complement strand
GCTTATAGCAACTGGATGTTGTTCTAAGCCTTGAGGTCCCTGCAGGTTATTCATCAAGAGTTGTTTTTGAATGTTTAAGGATTCATTGCTGATTTTGAAGAGGATGTCATCACCATAATCTTCGGTTTTTTCCCTGTTTTGATGTAATTTGGAGAATAGATCCATTATATCCGTTTCTTGGCCTTGTACCCAATTTCTAAGTAGGGGCTCTTCCTCTTTAGAAAACCTTTCGCGTCCATCAAAATATTTTAATTGAATCAGGGCTTTTTTAAATTCGGAATTGTTGAGATCGATGATATCATCTCCGGCAATGAGCTCTCCTTGGATAGAAAACAGCGATATGTAGGGTCTTCCACTGGCTTTTGACAAGATAAAATTAGGGTGTATTAACTGTGATTTAACCAGGTGCATTTCATGCAGGCTTATCGCTAGGTAATGGGCGAAAAATGTGTTAGGGTTTTGCTGAAACAATAAAAAGACGAAGTAATCGACGGGTTTAAGGGGAATTTCCCAGTTGGGTTGTTGCAGTTGCGCTGTTTTTGCAAAGTTCTTGCTGATATAGATAGCGTTGTCGAAGATCTTTGAGGGTTTGTTGTCGAACAGGCTGATAAAGTGATTTAAATTGTAGGTGATGATGTCTTGGCTTTGATAGTTGAGGGTAGATAAAATATCATAATGAGCGAGTGGACGGTACAAAGAATCAAAATTCCAGTGTTCTTCTAAGCCAGGCTCGAAACGGCTAGACTTGTCTGCAAAAATCTCAACCTTCCTTTCTTCTTGCTTCTCAATTTCTCTATTGAGGTCGCTACTCCCATCGCTATCTATTTCTCTTGGCAGTAAATTTACGGCATAGCTGATGATTTCGTTCCACTTTGCGTATGGAGGGTTTGTGTTCTTAATCAAAGATTCAAGCGCTTTGCAGTGATTTTCAAAATAAGTTCGAGGAGTTATTTTCTTGGAGAAGTGCCCGGAAGGAGAGAACATATTGGTTTCAACCAATAAATTAGACGCTTCTCTTAGGTTCTTATCTGACAAAAGCTGAGTATCCAGATAGGATTTTTTAATTTGGTGTTTTAATTGGTGCGCTGTGGATAATACTATCTCTTTGCCTAGCGCCTTGGCTTCATTTAGGATAGCGTATAAATAGAGAGATCCTGGCTGGTAAAGCTCATCTCCGGTCAAAGATTTCATCCTATTTTCCATGGAATGTGTGATGAGATAGGAAACCGATTGGGATTTTTCCAGTTTTCTCATGCGCTTGACCGATTGCAGTAATTCATGAAGACAGGTGTCCTGATTAAAGGATACGATGGCATGGGCATTTTCATGCAGGGTGATGTCGGCGGCAAAAGTGTGTATATTGTCAAAAAAAACGAAAAGACGCTTAAATGGGATTTGACCTTGCACATAGGGCTCGGGATTAGGGCTACCTTTTTTTATACAGGAGATATTATTAGAGTCGTTAAAGAACACCACGCCGTCAATTTTTGGGAGGGTTTCTAAAATCATTTTGGCCGATTGCAAATTTGTGTAATCTTTGAAATAGGCTCCGAGGTCTATAAAAGCAGAAAGATTTGGATTTTTCTTGTGAGCTTCTCGCAGGGTATCCAAGGCAGACATTGCAGATTCTATGCCTACAGTATGGAGGGTGTGATTTTGAGGTTGTGATAAGGCAAATATTAATCTAACCTCCTCATCTGTAAAGTTTGTGGATGTTGAAGAAACCTCTTCCATAGAACCAATCTTTTGAAAACTCATAGGGTAGGTGCTCGCGTTATAAGGCGTTCCGCTGAGTGCGAGAACGTTTGGAAAGAGAAAATCGCCCAGATCTTGTTCAGTGGAGTTGAGCTTCTTATGATGAAATTGCATATTAGGCAATAATTGATTTTCTAGATAATCGAAAATGATGGACTGGGATTTGCATAACTTGCGGTGGATACATTTCATCATCTCGGGTTCGTTGAGGTTGAGCTTTTGGAGAGAGAGAGAGCCTAGAAATTTGGCTTGAAAGGTATTCGCTTCCTCTTCGGAACCATTGACCCTGATATTGGCACATCGCTTTTTAAGCTTGAGGATCCATTTTTTGAATTGGAATTCGTTTAAGCCCTCTTGGATAAGCATTTGGATGGTATTGTTGATTACCACATACTTGTGACCAAATTCAGAGAGGGGGCTAGGCTTTTGTGCGCCGACATAAGGTATGGCGTATTCGACTTCGAGGTTGTAGGTATTTCGACCGTATCTGTGGTTTAAGGATTTTGATAGCGTAAAGGGCAGCAGCTTCCATAGTTGTTCTTTGACCAAGGCGAGCTCTTCGGCGAGATCTTTATTGCAGGCTCGAATTTGCGAGATGAAATCAGGGTTCTTACCTTCGAGATAGGCTCGGATGGCTGCCTCATTACTCTGAGGATAAAGTTTTTGAATGAGCTCATTCCTGAGTATGCCGAAACTGGAAGATTCTTGTTCGGTCACATCCAATTGCAGAGGTTGGGAAAAATCAAAGCCGTTGGCAATCAGTTCCTGGTAGATCTTTAATAAAATGCGAATTTCATGTTCCTTAAGAGGATCGTTGCTCTCAAGTGTAAAATTCATTTCTGTCAGACTTTTGAGGGCAAGATGGCCTTCATCCATCAAAGCGGAGCATTGAGTTCTGAAAGTATTTATGATTTTACCCAGAATTAAACGTCTTTGGGGTAAGTCTCCTGGTGATGCCTGAGGCTGTTTAGCCGCATCTTCTTCTAATATTAGCAATTCCTGATACTTCAGGAAGAGTGCGCGGATGGTTTCTGCGGTTAAAATAACAACACCACGTTCCTGTAGGGCCTTTCTAAGCATGTTCAGAATAAGGGATGTATCGTTGGGTTTTGAAGAGCTGGAGCGGTTGAAGGTGAAGGTAAATACATTTTGAGACAGCGAAAGTTCGCTGATGGCTTTCAAGTCCTTCAAATATTCTTCGTAAAGGGAATGAGGTGCAATAATCAGCGGCAGTCGATTTCCATCTGCGAGAAGCTTTGACAATAAAGGCAAAATGACTTTTGTTTTGCCTTCGCCCATCATCAGCTTCATGATCTGATGGGTGTGTGTTGCGGACATGAAATGCGTGATTTTATCCACCTGTTGCTTTCTAAGGATCAATTTGGCCAGGTACTCGAAGGCGAGAAATTGGGGCTGTTCCCAGATATTGTAATGTCTCTGTGTGTTGAGAGCCGTGCCAATGAGTTCCAAGGCGGAAGAGGCGTCTAGATTGGCATTTTCTGATATGTTTTGCAGCAATTCAGCCATTTCTCCTTCGGCTCTTACATAGGTTTCTATTTCTGTTTCCAGAATTAACCAATGCATAGTTTTAATGTAAAGCGTGCGTCTGTCTTGGTCGGATAGAAATGGATTTTGCGTTTCTAGATCATTCCAGCTTTTGCTGAGAATTAACATCACCAGTTTGTCCAGTGTTACAGATGATTTTTGGTAGGAAAACACGTCGACTTTTTTCTTTAAGGCTTCTTGTAGTTGTGCAATAGTCAGCCCTTGTCCTTGGTCTAGGGGGGTGGCGTTAGCTTCTTTCTCTATGACTTGTTTGAGGGCTGCGGCTGCTTGTACCCGCATATTTTTCTTAGCTTGCAACTGCTTTAGAAACAGGCGAAGTTTTTTTTCCGGAGAACGATGTTCGGAAATTTTGAGAGACCACTTTAATCCTTGGATGCTGGCTGGCCGGCTGTAAGCGTCATATAATTTTTTCGCCAGGGGTAAATCCTGCAAAAACTTGTGAGCTGGAGAGCGTCTGTCTAGCGATAACAGCTTGCTGCTGTCGCAAAAGGGGGTAGCGTTCAAAAAATCAAGGGATAGTTTTTTTCTTTCGGTTTCTAAATCTGAGTATACGCTTAAGACATCGACATCATAGGTTTTTAGCAGATCGGATTTGACGCGGATGTGCTGGGCTGCTGATCTACTGGAATTTAAATTTCTATGAATGATTCTTTTAGAGGTGTCTTGCACATACTTTGTGGTGTTGTGTGA
>CAYMKI010000208.1:0-4151 GCA_964390695.1 uncultured bacterium | reverse complement strand
TTGCTCTTATAAATGACGAAGCAACCGTCAAAGTGTTCAAGAAAGCGAATGGTGCCGTTGTACTTCAACCGAAATCAACAAACAAAAACCACAAGCCGATTATATTAACAGATAACTGCATCATACAAGGAGTAGTCGTTGCTGTACTTCCTGGTGATCTATATTAGAAATATGTCAGAAATTTTAACTTACTTAGATGAACTAAAAAAGAAATCAGATGAGCGATTTGATTCTTTTAGAATAGAACCGATCTCTAGTATTAAACAAATACAAGATGACGCATATCTTGAAAAACCAGTTTGGCTAGGAGGCGATCAAAAATTTGTTTGCCTATTTATTGACCTTGATAAATCATCAAAGATCTCATTCAAAAAACACCCTCAGACAATGGCGAAAATCTATGATTATTTTACACAAAATATCGTAGATATTTTAAATCACCCTGTATTTGGTGCTGATTATATAGATATTAAAGGAGATGGTGCATTTGGTATTTTTGAGGGCGAAAAAGCATCCTTCAAAGCTCTTTATTGTGCTATTACATTTAAAACAATGTTCGAAAAGTATATTAGAGATAAGTTCGATGTTGGCGAGGATCATTTAAGTTGTAAATTTGGGATTCATAAGGACAAGCTCTTAGTAAAAAAGATTGGTAAACGTGGAAATGGAAACTATAACGAGGTTTGGGCTGGTAGATTAGTAAACAACGCCGCTAAACTATCAAATGAATCAAAAAATATTCCATTGGATCCTTTAAATCCAGTACTACCAATTTTAGTCTCAAAAGAAGTTTATGAAGATTTCAACTTAAATAAAAAATATGGATTTCACCACTGCTGTGATGGGCGAGGAAATCCGACTCAAAGCAAACTTGAAATGTTTATAGAGTATACGAATTTTTCTGATGAGGTTTTGGGTGATAAGTTTTACTACACCATGGTTGGTTGGTGTAAAGATCATGCCGATAGTTATGTAAGTCTTATATAAATATGGAAAATTTAAAGTACACATTTGACCAGGTAAATGAATGGATAAGAACCGCAGATCAAAAAGCCATGATTTTAGGATCTTTTAATATTGCAGGTTTTATATATCAGCTTGTAAATATTGAGAAAATAGTATGTTCTAGTCTATACATAAATATTGTTTTTATTTTATCTGTTATAGCAACCCTGGTAGCACTTGGATCTTGGTTACTAATTCTTTACCCAAGATTAAATAATAAATTAAAAATATCAAAAATTTACTTTTCTCATATAGCAAACGCATATGAGAATAATAAACATACTGGTGTTGAAGATTTACAAAAAGTAACCGAGGAGGAGTACAAGACAGATTTAGCAAGTCAGATTCTAGAAAATTCTATAATCGCTAAAAAGAAATATAAATACATACAAGTATTTATATTTGCCTTTATTGCTCAGATAATAACACTGCTTTTGGTGATACTAGGCACGATTTAGAGTATGTCTGATTTTCGAAAAGATTTAATAAGTGACATAGACTATTTTTTTAATGGCGATTATGAAATAGTTCAAGGAAGAGTTGTGCCGACTTCTGATGAAGTTTCTTTTGGTAGATTTGGGAAAGAAGTCGAACTCGCGATGTTGTTTATCGACGTAAAAGAGTCAACAAAAATTGTCGATGCTTTTCGACTTAAAACCGCCGCACGAATGTATCAATCTTTCTTAAGAGGGATAACTTTGATTGCTTTAAAAAACAATGGAGAGGTACGAAGCTTTAACGGTGATGGAATTTTAGTCACTTTTTATGGTGATTCTAAATGTAACAATGCTGTAAGGTCTGCACTTCAGATGATGGATTTTGTTAATTCTGTTTTAAAACCAAAGTTAAAGTCTTATTTTGCAAATAATAAGCAAGCCCAGAATCTTATTTTCGACTGTGGTATTGGAATAGATGTTGGAAGTGTTTTTGTTGTTCGGGGTGGTGCAAAAGGTAGTGACAACAATGACCTTGTTTGGGTTGGAAACCCAACAAATTATGCCGTAAAACTTTCCGCACAATCAAAGGTTCAGATTACTAGTACAACAAGTTCAGTACCCAAAACGAAAACATACAATATCCATATTACCAACAGAGTATATTCTAATCTTAAACCTGAACTTAAAACCATTAAACCTGGAATTTTTCCAGTAAATATATGGAGTAGACAGCCATCAGCAATAGGGGGTCTTTTGCCAGGATCATTGGCAACAACTACAATTTATCGTACTGATAAAACCATCCCATTTTAGAAATAATTACAGACGAGTGTAACTTTTATACTCAAACCTGTGTCACTTTTGTCACTTTTTATGAATCAAGAAGATAAAAGAAATCCCAAAAATTGGACTAAAGAAGAGACTGATAGAGTGGTCGCAGTATTTCAATGGTTATTGGAACAAGATAAGAAGCAGAATCCAGATCGGTATAAAAAACCTACTGCTCAAGGACCGTCGAAATGATAGAATAAAGGTATTAAAAATGTCCTTACAGGGCTTGACCGACCACGGTTCTGGCTCAAGGACGCCAGCCAAGAAATAGAATCGCCGTTTTCGCCAAAATTCGGAGCGTCGCAAAGCGACGCGACGGGGGTTTCCGCCAGAATTCGCCAAGGGTTTTTGAAATCCAAAAAGAGCGAGCGGGACGCGAGGCGGGGGTTCGAGCCAATCTTTTTAAGAAAAACTCTTTTGGCTTCGAGATTTTCTTCGGAAGCGATAATTATGGCTTGGTTACTGTCTAAAATGAATTGACGAGAAAGTTCGAGCCAGCGATTGCCTTTTCGTTCAAAATCTTTCAATTTCTCTGAAAAATCAATCTTTTGGTTGAGGAGCTTTTGCTTCTTGGCGATATACTCCTCGCTCGTAATTGTGCTGTCCAAATGAGCGTCAAGAAGCCTGTCTAGCGTCTCCTCAACACTTTTGATTTGATTTTTCAGATTTTGAACGAAAAGCTCGTCAGAGTGGAAACTGCTCGCTTGTTCCTTTTCGAGTTCAGCGAGCATGAATTCTTTCCACTCGGACGGCAAAGAAACTTTTTTGATAATGTCATTTGCTTGTTCGGCGAGGAATTCTTCGCGGATATATTTTTGTGTGCAGACACCTTTCTTTTTGGTGCAACGATAATAGGTATGACCTTTCTGCACTTCGCTTGTAACACCACAACCGCATTCTTCACACAAAAATATTCCGCGAAAAACATGCTTGATAATTCCTCGCTTCATCGGGTGAGCGTTCCTCGCCGAGACTTCCGCGCATTTATCAAAAAGTTTCTTTGAAATCGCTGGCTCGTGCTTTCCTTGGTAAAGTTCTTTGTTAAATAAAAACATTCCGTAATAAAAAGGATTTTTCAATATCATTTGCGTGTTTGAAATAGTGAGAACTTTACCATTTTTAGACAGCAAGCCCTTTTGGGCGAGCAAATCTCTTGTATCTTTTAGAGAATAATTTCCGGTAGCGTAGACTTCGAACATTTTTCTGACGAGGCGAAATCTTTCAGGGTCGGGAATAATTTTCTTGTTCAATTTATCATTCAAATATCCCGTCGGAGCCTGACCACTTTGTTCGCCTCGTCTTACTTTTTGTCGAAGTCCACGCTTCACATTCTCTGAAAGATTATCTACATAGTATTTGCTCTGCCCAAAAGCAATATTTAACATAAACTTACCTTGTGGCGTAGCATCGAACCAAAAGGTCGGGAATTTTAGCTCTTTAATTTTGCCAAGGTCGCAGAGATAGATTATCTTTCCGCCGTCAATACTATTTCTCGCTAATCTATCGGGGTGCCAGGCTAAAATTCCCAACGCTTTTCCTTTTTCTATGAGCGAGAGCATATTGTTGAAAATAGGTCTGCCCGGCTCTTTGGCGGTCTGTGATTCAACAAAAGTTTCAACAATCTCTAACTGCTCTCGCGTGGCAAATTCTTTCAACTCGTCAATCTGCGACTCAATACTCAAAATCTGACGATCTGGCTCGTCGGTAGATTTTCTCGCATATAGAAAGAATTTGTTCATAGAAAAAGGTTTATGTTAAATATTGATAATTATCGCTTAAAGATTGGCTCACAAAATTACTATTTTGACTGTTCGCAGAACAGAGAACCCCCGCCTCGCGTCCCGCTCGCTCTTTTTGGATTTCAAAAACCCTTGGCGA
>CAYMKI010000207.1:0-4246 GCA_964390695.1 uncultured bacterium | reverse complement strand
CATTAGAGTTATTCTAGTTTTGCATGCGTTTGCAAAGTCGAGATAATATAATAATATTGTTTTTATGATGAAAAAGTTCATTTCCAAGAAATATATCTTTCTTTTAGCTGCAGTAATGTGTGTGTGTGCCATAGGCTTTTTTTGGCAAGAGGTGCTAGGTTATTCCCTCAATTTATACCTCAAGAAAATCAGTTACGATAAATTTGCAGGTACTTTTACAGCCGATAGAATCTATAAGCAAAATGAATATTGGATCATAGAAAACCCCCAAATCATCGGTCATCGAGACTTGAATGACGGCGGTATTCACATGATGGCCGATAAAGTAGAGCTGAGTGTTTCGCCGCATTTTTTCGCACGTCAAATCGACTTAGCAGTGAATATTATCAAGCCGCACCTAAATATTAAGCAAACTTCGGCGGATGCTCAAACGGTAATTAACGAGTTATTTCCATCTACATCCTATTATAAGGTCAATGCAAAGGTTTCGGTTTCAGAAGGGGCTCTGCATTTTCACGATTTCAAGCAAGATCCGCCAACACGTCAAACGCTGTATTTTGAAATTGAAGGAGAGCATAACGAAGGCCATCAAGGACAGATCCTGGTCAGCCTCGATGATCCCAATCTAGAATGTAACTGCATCATGCTTTCCCTTAATAAATCGGAAAAGCGCTTAGTAACCCTCGATTTCAATTTTGAAGATGTGCAGTCTTCTGCACTTATCAATGCGGCCAGCAATTTTCTTCCGCCCCTCAGCTACTTGAATGTAGATGAAGGCACGGTTTCGGGACAAATGGTATTGTCGATTCCTGAAGAAGGCAAGGCTTTTGCAAAAGGCGATCTGGCGCTGCATAATGTCCGCTTTAATTCCCCTGAACTAGAACTGCAAGGCTACATCCAAGCAGCTGTACTGCATTTAACCGAAAATTCTGAGGCCGAGCTTAGCGCTGCAGCAGAAAATACTGCCATTCCGGCCACAAAAGGATATCTCGAAATAGGCAAAGAGGCCAGCCTGGAGTTTAAAAAAGGCGGTAACCCCTACTGCAAGGTTACAGAGCTTTTAGGAGGCGTCTATTTTGAAAAGTCCGACAGCGCTTTTGTCAAACTGGATGGGATTTGCTCGCACCATAATACGATATCCAAGCTGCATCTGGATGGATCTGCCAGGTTTGATAAAGGCCAGCAAGGCATAGCCCTAGATTTCGCGGCACAATTTTCCTCACCCGAAAATAACTATGCCAAAACCCGCTTTACCACGCGCACCCTCGATTCAAAATTAACCTATGCCGATATTCATCTGGAGCATTTTGGCCCATCGGACTTCGACCTGCTTAAAATGTTTTTTGTGCCCTATTTTCCCGAAATGCATGAGATCCGCATGGACAAAGGATTCATCGATGTCTCTGCCTTGGCCTATCTGGACGGATTGCAGATGACCGATGTCAAAATTGAAAAAATTGCCGCCAAGGGTGTGCATTTCAATCTAGCCCCCTGGAATTTAGTGCTAAAGGCTGGAAACTTGATAGGCAACCTTTCGGTGAATCTCAAGGCCCAAAAGTCCCTGGATACGCTTAATGCGGATCTAGATATTTCTGACAGCCATCTGTGCATCTTTGGTGATGACGCCAATGCCTGTCAACTTTCCGACATGCAAACGAAGTTGGTGGTGCGCAAAGGGGTGATCGAAGCATCCAGTGTGAAGGGTGTTTTTGCAGGTTTGAAGGGCACTTTGCTTCTGGACGGAACATCCAATACGCGTTCCGAAATCGCCCAATTCAATTTCAAAGGCGATGCCAATGAGATCATAGAATGGATGAAAGATCCTCTGAGAGAGAAGCTCAAAAATCAATTCTCGCAAGATATATTTACGCTTTCAGGCAGCATCCAAAAAGCTGCCAATGGCCTAAAAATTGAAGGTGCCTTGAACATCAAGGGTCCTAAGGAGAAATTCGGCCAGACTTTTGAATATGGATTTGATGTCGAGAAGGCTTCAAGAGCTATTGAAGAGAAAAATTCATCCCTCCCTCTGCCCGAAAGTATTATCCAAGAATTTTCCACCGCAGATGCGGATAAAACCACTTCTCCCGGCGACCACAAGTATTCCTTTCTGGTATGGTTGAAAAATGCTCTGTTGATGAATAGCCTGGTGATAAAAGATGGTTGGTGCCAAGGCCAAAATGTTTCTCTTCAAAAATATATAGACCCGTTCCTATTCTCTCGAAATCAAGCTCATCTTACTGGAGCTGGAGATTTTCAAGCGACATTCAATCAACATTTTGCTGTAGTGAACTTTGATTTAAGGCAAGCAGCAATCTCGAATGACGACTTGCACATAGACATCAAGAATCTCTCGGCTGATCTGGAAAAAGATCCTTCGGTGCCCCTGCCGGCAGCTTACTATATTGATTTTAACAAAGAGGTTTTATACGGCCTGATCCCCATAGCCAATGGGACATATCATGAAAAAAATAGCGGTCTTTTGTTTACAGATATCCACTGCTTGGCACTGCTTAAGGATAAACATATTCACCTGACGCATATGAATACAGCATGCATAGGTATGCGTTTTGATGGTAAATTAGAAGTAGACCTTTCCAGCCCCCTTAACAATGTATTTTCGGTGAATATAATCTCCCATAAAATACAGGGGCAGTTTTCACAGCTGCAGCAAATTTTTTCTCATTTTGACTCGTTGGCCTTTATGCAAAAAATTCCTCTAGAAGGTCATCTTGAGCTAGATGAAAAAGGGGCTACCTTGCTTTTAGATTTCATCCCAGGAGACTTTAATATTGCTTCAACGGCATCCGGGAAGTTATCCAAAGGACAGGTAACATGGCAAAATAAAAACATAGATATTCATGAGATTGAAACACATTTTGATTTCGACCATTCAGCCAAAACCTTAAATTTTACAGATATACAAGGTAAAGTATCTTTGGGGGGCGAAGAGGCTTTCCATGAATACCTGTTTGCAGGAGATCAAGTCCGC
This sequence comes from uncultured bacterium, assembly GCA_964390695.1. Classification (GTDB taxonomy): domain Bacteria; phylum Chlamydiota; class Chlamydiia; order Chlamydiales; family Parachlamydiaceae; genus CAWACC01. The sequence continues at coordinate 1,257 of CAYMKI010000207.1, read as the reverse complement.
TTCACCAATCTGCATAAAAAAGAAGCCACATTTGACTTGTGGCTCAGCGATAGCCATCGGGATATTTTGAGAGTGGCAGGAAAAACGCAAGTGCGCGCGAAGAATGAGGATCTTAAGGTTCTAGAATTTGTCCTGGATTCCGATCTTACGCATTTGGGCAACATCAAGCCCAAAGATTTTTCCCTGCAATTAAAGGAAAACAATGAACTCTATGAGTTTAATCTGGAGCTTGCACTCAAAGTGGAGTCATTGCTCTACGATATGCTCTTGGCCAATCACATAGGGCTATTGCATTTGCCATCCAAGTTTTTATCGGATCTATTGAAAAATAACACCGGAGCCGGAGATGCGGCTCTAAGATTTCATTTTGACGATAAATCAGCTATGTGGACAGGGCATCTCGATGCCGCGGATATCCATATTGGAACGCATCATTTTGATAAGTTTAGTTTGCATGGGAAAAAAAACGGGGATATTTGGGCTATCGATCAGTTACTGCTCGATCATATATCCGTGGCGGCAGATCTGGTTCGACATCCAGATGGATGGAAAGCTAATTTTCTGGGAATCCGCTTTGGAGAGTCTTTGCTGTTAGGCATGGAGGGCAATCTGGATGAAAAAGCTCTTGCGTTTGAGGGGCGTGTTAATTTGCTGGAGCTTAATTTGGATAAGCTTAAAGAATGGCCGAAATTGCGTCAGTTTGCCATCGAAAATGACCTAAAAGGCTTTTTCAAGGGAACCGGGACTATCCGCGCCGAGTCCAAAATAGACACCCCATCCGGCTGGCAGCTCGACGTGGCTTTAAACTCCGCTGTTAAAAACTTGCATTTGCGAGGGATGAATTTTGAGGATGCAGGCAATATATCTTGCCACTATGTATCCGATCACAGCCTGACCTTCAGCCAATTCAAATCGCACTTCAAAGATCCTGCTTCAAAAATCCATCTAGGCGCAATAAATTTAGATAAAATCACCTATGACTTTTCCAAAGACGAACTTGCGGTAAATACTCTGCGCTTTTCCATTCCTCCCGAGTGCATATCCCATTCTGTGGATCATTTGCAATATGCCTTTGAAAAAGCCATATCGCCGCAGACTGCAGAGATCATCAATAACCTGAAGTCTGATTCTCCCTTGGAAGGTCACGTAGATTTAGTTTATTCTCCCACAGCATCTCAGCTGCAGGTTTATCTCAAAGATGATACCTACCGCTTTTTAGGACAAGATCATGAAACGCATGCCTTGGTCTTAAAGTAT
>CAYMKI010000206.1:0-4254 GCA_964390695.1 uncultured bacterium | reverse complement strand
CCTACAGGAACGTGGTGTTGTTATTTTAACCGCAGAAACCATCCGCGCACTCTTCTTGAAGTACCAGGAATTGCTCCTATTAGAAGAAGAAGCGGCTAAACAGCCCCAGGCTTCTCTAGGAGACATGCCCAATAGGCGTTTCATTCTGGGTGAAATCATCAATACTTTCAGAACTCAATGCTGTGCTTTGATGGATGAAGGCCATCTAGCACTTAAAAGCCTGACAGAAATGAATTTTACGCTGATCAGCAATGAACCTCTTAACGAACATGAGATTCGCATTTTATTAAAGATCTACCAGCAACTGATTGCCTACGGCTTTGATTTTACCCAACCCCTGCAATTAGATGTAGCCCAAGAAGAATCTTGCAATTTTCGCCAACTCAGAGAAGAGCTCATTCATGGACTATATCCTCATAGAGAAGAAGCAGGCATCCGTGCCTATCTCCAAGGTAACGATCCAAATTTCCTCGCTCAAATTCGAGCCAGGAATACAGGTCTCGCCGAAGAACTCGCCTTGGTCAAAGAGCAGCTATGGAAACTGCTGCCCTTTACGCTATCGAAATCCCTAAACCACAGATACGGGCGAAATACCCACAACCTCGATGTCGAATACGCCGTCCCTTATGTCGGCGCCCAGAAACCAAGCCCCCTTTCTGAATTTGGCCACAAGTATGTGGTCATCAATAATACCATCCAAATGCTTATCCAAGAGGGATTAAACGAATTCCAATTCAAAAAGTGGATCCTCAAGCTTAAAAAGCGATGGGTCAATATCATGGTCAATGGTTCGGAAGAGGAAGCAAACGCCTTTCAAGCCAAATTCCTAGGTCACCTTTCTCTCCAAAAACTCAACCTCAACGACCCCGTGATGCTGAAAGATGCCTTCATCAAGTTAAGCAAATCCCAGACCATCATTTTCGATTATCTAGAAAATCTATTGCTGCCCGACATGCAGTTTCACACCAAGAAGCTCAACTCCAATGAACAAGATCTGGGCGATTTTCTCTTTCCTAACGTCCTAGCACTCAGCGGTACGCCTTACAATGCCAGCACCTACCCTTTGGGCTTCCAGAAGAAGCTCTCGATGGAACCGGTTTCTTCAACATCTACAGACTTTACAGATGAAGAGGTCAGATTAGTATTCACCTTATCACAAACTCAAAATCAAACCCTCCATACCGTTGACATAGAATCTGCAATGTCTGCCTTGGATACCCTTCGAAACGCTCACAAGAAAAACCCAAATCTTTCTGCATTTATAGACCTCGGAGCCTATTTCAAAGATTACACTAATCTGCAATCGGCCAAAATGATTTTAGAAACTCTTCCAAACATCGACGCAGTGGTGTTCTTTAACGACTCTAACAATAAAATATATCACATAAAGAGAGACTGTGCTCAACCCGAGCCCTATGTGCAAGGCCAGATCCCCTTGAAACGTCTTTTTACCTTTTTTGACAACATCCACACGTTTGCAGCCGACATCACTCTGCATGATAAAGCCCATGCCATCGTATCCTTCAATCAGGACGTATGTCTTTATGAATTACTGCAATCGGTCAAGCGCATGAGAAAACTGGAAAGGTCTCAATCAGTTTCGTATCTCATCACACACTCAATTGAAAATAAAATAAAATCTTTGATTGGAGATGGGCATTGCCAGCCAGGCGCTCTCTATTTATACGCCATCCTAAATGAAGCCAAGGTGCTAGGCAAAGAGATTGAATTATCCACCATGCACCAGTTAAAACACATAATTAAAAAATCCTATCTGCATAATCAGCTCTTATCAAATATGAATCTAGGGGCTGCCTCCAAAGTACTGGTAGAATCCGATAAGTTCACTCCTTCCGGACACTTCTCCAAGAAAATAGCCCCTCGAATCTATTTTGAGAATTACTGCAAAGCGCTTGAGCCGTTAATTAAGAGCACAAACCCTCCTCACGCAAAATGGAAGGAAATCATCAGCTATGCCGAAAAATTACTGCCAAAAGAAATGGATAGCGAGGGGGAAAGCAATCTCAACAGAGAAATAGAAAAGCAAGAAGAAAGGAAGGTGGAGATCTTTGTAGACAAGTCTAGCCGTTTTGAGCCTTGTATGGAAGAATTTTGGAATTTGGATTCATTGTACCAGCCGCTCGTTCACTATGATATTTTACCTACCCTCAACCAGCCTAGCCAACAGATCATCACCTACAATTTAAATCAGTTTATCAGTCTGATCGACAATAAACCCTCGCAGATATTCGACAACGCTATCTATATCAGCAAGAACTTTGCCAAAACAGCGCAACTGCAACCACCCAACTGGGAAATTCCCCTTAAACCCGTGGATTACTTCGTCTGTTTATTGTTTTCACAAGACCCTAGCACATTTTTTGCCTTTTACCTAGTGATCAGCTTGCATGAAATGCACCAGCTTAAACAACACTTCATGCACCCTAATTTTATCTTGTCAAAAGCCAGTGGAAGACCCTACATATCGCTGTTTTCTATCCAAGGTGAGCTCATTGCCGGAGATGATATCCTCGATCCCAATACTTCCGAATTTAAAACCGCCCTGGTTCAACTAAAATATTTTGATGGGCGCGAAAGGTTTTCCAAAGACGAAGAACCCTTGATTAGAAATTGGGTACAAGGCCAAGAATCCGCTATTATCGACCTATTCTCCAAATTACATCAAAACAGGGAAAAAAACGACGATTACGGCGATGGCGTCCTCTTCAAAATCAGCAATGAATCCTTAGATATTCAAAAGCAACTCTTAATGAGTAGCCTACAGGGGCCTATAGGCTTAGAGAAACATCCCCCAGCTATAAGCAAGGCGCAAAAACGTCCATACATGTATATCAGCAAGCAAAAAGAAGATGGCGAGGATGGCATGGATGTCGATGTGGCTCCCGATTCTAAAGCAAAACGACAGAAAACCTAAAAGAGCCTTGTGGAATAACAGACAAATAGAATCAATGAATTTACGAGAATGAAACACGAAGACCCAAAGACATAGAGGAGCATACTGACATTGTGACTTTGGGTTTTAAGCAAACATCCATTGAAAGGATGCACAGTATAAAGCCAATAATTTGCTCAGCCTTTGAGATAACATAAAAACCAAATAAAAATGGGTATAAATAAATGTCTTATACAAATCTAGATTATGATTTCAGCTCTATGGAACTAGATACTTTTTGGAATGAAATAGGTCAATATATCGACAGTATGGAGGACCCTCCCTCTTCGTCATCTTCCTCTTCTGCTGCTGCAAATGCCCCCACAACAGAAACACCTCCCTCATCAGCCACCTCTTCCGCCACTATAACGAATTCTACAATCGAAGCAACATCTCTCCAACAACCCGAGTCAGAGCATTTTCCGGACTTCATACATAAACTCCTCAACGAACCTTCTCACCTTGAAAGACATAAAATTCTGCAAGCACAGAGTTTAATAAATCACATTCCTTCTGACTTACGATACGATGTAAACCTCCAATTATTAGCCATGTTATTTGGAGATAAAATTATTGGTGCCTCAAGCTTGGAAGGCTATCATGCAACAGAAAACATCAAATTTATCCTCTCCATTTTGTCTGCAGCATCGATCCTTCCCGCAGAATACAAACAACCTCTTATCCTAGAATTCCAAGAACTCAACTCGATAGCCTATAAACTAAGCGAAATAGAAACCGAAAAAGACGCTCACAATCTTGCAGCTTATCTCAAGGAGAAATTACTAACACTAACCCCCGAAAGCCGTTTACTGTTACCCGGGGGTTGGCAAACCGTTACCGGCGGGCATTTTATGCTCTATGAAATCCTCAAAAAAGATAATTATTACGATTTGAATGTATACAATACAGGTGCGGGTATAAACCATCATAGCCACTCTGAATTAAACGAAAAAAAATATTTAAATCCGCTTGTCTCTGTGAAGCACATTCCAGCAGAACGCATAACTTCCACCCCCTTCCTCCTAATCATGATAGCCGTGCAGACTCTAGCGTTTACAGGAAAGGGTACTCATCAAATCGAAGCCTCGGATATATACCAAAAATTACTGCCTTTGCTCGGATCTGAGGTCGTCATTAACAACTCTGTGGAACTTGTCACGGCACAGTTCTCAGGCACTTGCTCTTCGAAAGCTATCATTGCCTATTTAAAGAATCGATTGCCTTCACATTTCTTTGCAGAACTCCTTTATCAACTTAAGTTCTGGAGCCTAGCCAACTTCATCTCGCAAAAAAACTCCTGC
>CAYMKI010000205.1:2857-4283 GCA_964390695.1 uncultured bacterium | reverse complement strand
ACCAGCGCCATCGATTCTATTTGCCATGCCACTTTGTTCGTCAGCAAAACACTCACAGGAATAGTCATTACCCCTGTAAACGTATTCCTCAATAATCCCAAACTATGTGAATATGAGCTGTCTTCTGCCCTAATTCACCTAGCCAATACCGTAGACAGTCTGGTTAAATCCGTAATATTGCCGTTTATCGCTCTTCGAAATCCCGAAAAAGCCTATCACTATATCTCGCATGAACAAGGCCTTTCCAAGCAAAACGCTAAGCTGGCCGAAGAGAATGAGGCTATTAGATTGCAGCTAGAGGACACCAAAAAGAATTTTTCAGAAAGTGAGCAGAAATTAAAATCACTCCAGAAAAAAAGCGAATCACACGAAAAAAAATTGAATGAATTGGAAGCTATAACCAAAGCAAAAAAAAACCTCGAAGAGGATATTATAAAAGTAAATGAAGATCTTAAATTACTGATGCAAAGACAGCAGCGGCCTACACCGCCAACTGCGAGCCCATCCACAGTTCCTCAGCCGGCTACACCAGCAATTTCTCTTGCTCCCGTATCATCCGTGGCCTTAACTAATGTTGGGCAAGTGCCGCCGCCACCGGTTCCGCCTCCTTCATTAATCAGCACCCCTTCCTCTCCCAAAATAAAAACCTCCAAGCCAGCGCCCTCAACAGTAATAGAAGAAAAGAAGAGCAAATACCAAAATCCCCCCGACAGCACGCAGATTGCCGAAGCGGCAAAAAATAAAAAATTGAAGCCGGCATCTGTCCGCCCTGCCAGCCCGAAAATTCCGCAGGCAAAGCCCGCTAGTGAATTAGAGCAAAAGCTCCAAAAACGTCAGCAGAAGGCTTCCAAGACACCCTCTTTGGCCACGATTTCGGAATCTTCGCCCACCATTACTGAACAAGGCGACATAAAGGTTTCCAATGTTGTCTTTCCAGAAGATCTCACGCAAGCGAGGATCATCTCCCCTGGCCCAAAAAATCCCGAACCTACTGTCCAGATTCTTTCGGGGGAGGTAAAATCCCATACGGTTGTCCCCCTACCCAAGTATCAGCCTTCCAGTGCTAGCTCCAAAGCCACTGGTAGCAGCTCCTCATCTTCAACCTCAGCAACTACTACTACTAGTACTACTACAACCAAGAGTAGCACAGCAGTGAATTCATCCGTCGATGCCATGGACGTTTTACAGTACATGAAAAACTCTATGGACAAAACACCCACAACCACTAGAGAAGAGATCGTAGAACAAGAGGGCACAGATCCTTCGGAGTGGGAAGTAGGAGACAATGTGGAAGATCTTAATGATATGCGCGAAGTTCTATATATCATCTCCAATAATCAGATCAAATCCGTAAGGCCAGCTACAGTAACTTCAACGTCAGCAAGTCACGGAGCTTCATCTGCATCAGCACCCTCTTCTTCAGCAC
>CAYMKI010000205.1:0-2847 GCA_964390695.1 uncultured bacterium | reverse complement strand
GTGTTGACTCAAGCTAACGTAGACCGGGAAGAAAATGAAAAGAAGGTCAATGATTTGATAGATCAACATATTCGTTCCAAACATCGCGCCAGTTTCAAACAACATATGCTTTTGCCAGCTTTCCGTAGCCGTTTAAAGGCAGATTTGAATATCGTCATTAATCAGCTTGAAACTGCATTAGGTATCGATAATGACAATGCAGATTTATCTCAGTCTAGAGTCCTCAGTAATCCTGCCTTATTTGCCAGTACCCTAGGCAATATAGGCCTTCAATCACAGGATGTGTTGAGAGATAAGCTTAACTATTACAAAAATCATGTGAGCCTAGTGCTTCAGACGGCTAGTGAGTTAATGAAATCCTAATTTTTACCCTGCCTGCCGAGCATGTCAAGCTCATCTTTAAGATAATGCCTTGACATGCCGCTCCACAAAAATACGCTTTAGCGGGTAAATTCCTTGGCGTATTCCTTTAATCCTTTATGCATAATTTCGGCAATCTCAATTTTGGAAGGACATACAAAGGTAGGTAAGGCAAAGTCTTCACTATCGACTTCCAACAAACCATACTGTTCAGCCAATTCAAAATTTTCGGCCAAAACTGCCTTGGTCAACAACATCACTGGGACATCCAAGGGCATCACGCTGTCATACACCGAACCATCGATAAAGGGTCTATGTTCGCCATGCATACTGGTAGTGAAATCATAGCTTCGGCTTGTTGGACTGTTGTGTCCGCTCATGTATGCCCAGCTATGGGTGTACTTGTCGGCCCCTAGGCTTAAGAAATGCAGAAATTCACGTTGGGTATTTTCTGGAATGACGCAGAAGACATCGTCGTAAAATCCCATAAAGCCCTCTGCATCCACCTTATGACCCATTAAGGGGTCTCCGGAAATAAACCTCTGTAAGCCTTTTTCAATACGACCTGATAGAAGCGCTTCTATAGGGTAGCCATCCCGCAGCTTAAAGTAGCCCGTATGTTGAGGAAGGACTCCGGGACCGGCGATGCTGATGACCCTATCGGTCAAGATACGCTGGTGCATGAAGAGATACCCCAGGCGTACCACATCGCGAGCCGTCAACACCCATATCTCGTCAGCCGGACTGTTGATGCGATCTATGTATTGGATGTGCACTGAGACATTGCCTATGGGATGCGGCCCTTCAGCCGTATGTCTTTGCACATTCTGGGCCATATTAAAAGCCTGACAGGGGGTATCTTTGTGGTGCACCAGGTGCACCTTTCCCTGCGTCAGCTTTCCTAGCAGATTCAAGCCCTGCTGGAATTCCTTTTCATAGCCCAGCACTTGAAATTCCGCCGGCGGCTTGAAAGGGGCCGATTCGATGGCTTTTACAAATATGCTTTTTGGGTTGCCAAGCGGATTAGCCAATAGGTTGAAAGGACGTGAACGCATACAGGCAAAAATACCGGCAAGCTTCATCCTATCGATGATCTGTTCGCGAGAAGCTTTCTCACTATCCAAAGGATCAAACTGCACATATTCCTCATGAGCACCTACACTGATGACAATATAATGCAAAGCCCGCTTCGGTCCTCGAACAATATCTTTGATGAGGCCTCCGGCTGGAGAGACGAAAAAACGCCCCGGAAATGACTTGTCTTCGGCCAGCGGCTGCCCGACTTTGACTGCATCGCCTGGAGCACACAAGAGACGGAATTTCACCTCATCAAAACCCGACAAATTCAGCGCCAGGATGTTGGGGTGTTTAAGTGAGGACGCTTCTCCACTAAGGATTATCTGTTGAGGATGGCCTTCAGGCTTTCCTTTAATGGGTATATCTAACCCTTTTTTAATTTTTATATGTACCATGAAAATTTGCCTGCTAGAGTTATTTTTGTGACTATTCAACACCCCTCATAAAACATAAGATATTGAACCACAGAGCCTACAGAGAACACAGAGATATATAAAAATGCCGGTTTGAATAGTTTTCTTCGAGTGTTGATCCCTCTGTGTTCTCTGTGAACTCTGTGGTTCAACAAGTTACACACTCTGTACAGGGCTGAACAGTTATTTTTTCTCAATTAAAACATCTTTTTCTTAATTTGGCTACAAATCTTAAAATGGATCTTTTATCATCCACTGTGCTATTCAACAGCTCTAGTCGCGTCCAACTGTTCTCTTCGCTGTCGCCAAATTCTTTACGTCGAGATAACTTCACATTGAAAAAAAAGTCTTCATCTCGCGACCAGTAATGATTGATGCAGATCTTATCCACAGATATATATGGCGAAAAGGGCCCTGAAAAGGCATCTTTGTCAGCATTGACCTGATAAAAGCCCGGTTTATAAATACAGGCATGAGGATTGGGAAAATAATCTACCCGGTCGGGTTTAACAATAGATTTAACGTGTATATTTTCTGAAAAATCGAACGGAGCTTTTCTCAATAACGTTTCGATCAATAACTTATTTTGAGGGATAGTATTAACATTAGAAGTACCATACATTTGCCAGTTTACACATAGACCCCCAAACTCTTCATATTGGCTTAGAAAATCGAGAAGATTGTCTTCTTCCACAGGAAACAAAAATTCGTCCGTATCTATTACTGCCAACCACTTAACCTTCCCTTGATTTGATCTTATAGCATGGTCGTAAGCCGTACATTGCGTCACACCAAAACATGAAAAATTGTCTGTGGGCCAATCTATGAGGTGGACAATTTTTTTCTTTATATATGGATATAAAACATCAAGATAATCGTCTGTACTCGAATTATTATATAAATAAAATCGTTGCACTCCTACAAGCCTATGAAATTCGATCCATTCCCTAAGGAATCGAGCTTCATTCTTAAAAATGGCGCAAATCGCTAGATCACA
>CAYMKI010000204.1:0-4353 GCA_964390695.1 uncultured bacterium | reverse complement strand
ATACTAGAGCACGTGCTTTTTTAGCGGGAACTACTGAAGACATCATTTGTGTGTTGTTTATAAATGCAGACCTTTACTATAATTTTCTCTAGTTACTTAACCATTGAGGCTACTATGTTAATAGGAATTCCAAAAGAAATAAAAAATCATGAATATCGCATCGGCGCAACTCCAGGCATGGTTCGTGCACTGGTAGAAAATGGACATCAAGTGAGGGTCGAAACCAACGCAGGCACAATGATAGGCTATACGGACGAAATGTTCAAGCATGCCGGCGCTACCATTGTGAAAACCGCTCAAGAGATATATGAATCAGAAATGGTCGTAAAAGTTAAAGAACCTCAAGAAGACGAATACAAACTGCTGCGCGAAGGCTTAATCTTATTCTGCTATCTGCATCTAGCTCCGGATCCCATCCAAACTGACAATCTTCTTAAGAAGAAAGTGATCGGTATCGCCTATGAAACCGTCACAGATTCCTTGGGAAGGCTTCCACTGCTGATACCGATGAGCGAAATAGCCGGCCGTATCGCCATTCAGGTAGGCGCCACATGCATGCAGATGAACCATGGAGGTAAAGGCCTTTTGCTTGGAGGGGTTCCAGGTGTTTCTCCGGCAAATGTCGTAGTGATTGGCGGCGGGGTCGTGGGTACAGAAGCGGCTAGAATGGCGATGGGACTGGGTGCGAATGTGACGATCATCGATAGAGATCTTAACAGGTTGAGACAACTTGATGCGCTGTTCGGTCCGCATCTGAAAACTTTATATTCTACCTCGACGACTATAGAAGAGGCGGTGATAGGTGCAGATTTATTGGTCGGTTCTGTTTTAATTCCCGGAAAACTAGCACCAAAACTGGTCACTAAAAATATGGTGAAAAAAATGCACCCAGGATCCGTGATTGTTGACGTAGCGATCGATCAAGGTGGCTGCTGTGAAACCTCAGTGCCTACGACGCATGCCAATCCCACATATCTGGTAGATGAAGTCATACATTACTGCGTGACAAATATGCCGGGCGCTTGCGCAAAAACAGCTACCCAGGCTCTCACCAATGCTACCATGGATTATGCCCTGATGATTGCAAATAAAGGTTATAAAAAAGCCTTAAATGAAAACAAGGGATTGCTCAATGGTTTGAATGTGTATCATGGCCAAGTGACTAATGAACACGTTGCCATGGATTTAGGGCACAATTACGTGAATCCTTTAAAAGCTATTGAATAAGGCAGCAGATTTTTATGCGATATCTAATAGGCATCGATTTGGGAACTACAAATACCTGTGTGGCTTATGCAGATACAACAGTAGCACACATGCCCATACAGAATTTCAAAGTGCCCCAACTCATCAGCCCAGGATATCTGCAAGAACAGCCAACGCTGCCTTCTAGCTGTTATATGGCAACAGCTAATGAATGGCCTTCACCTCAGCTGGATTTGCCTTGGAGGAAGAATCCAGACTATTTTGTAGGTCAATTTGCTAAGGATTACGGCTCGCGGGTCCCCACCCGCCTAATTTCTTCCGCCAAGAGCTGGTTATGCCTCTCGACAGCCAATAGAAAAGATAAAATTCTGCCTTACGAAGCGGATGCACTGTTGAAGATCAGTCCGGTTGAAGCATCCGCACGCTATCTGTTGCACATTAGAGAAGCTTGGAATCATTTAATGGCCAAAGGGGACGTCGAGAATGAATTCGAATCCCAGGAGGTCATATTGACGGTGCCGGCTTCTTTCGATGAGGTCGCCCGCTCATTGACCGTCGAGGCGGCCAAGTTAGCTGGTTTCACGCAGGTGACGCTGCTCGAAGAGCCGCAAGCCGCTTTTTATAGCTGGATTGCCCAGAATGAAAAAAGCGGGCTGTCGCTACTATATCCCGGAGCCGTTATATTGGTATGCGATATCGGTGGAGGCACTACTGATTTTACTTTGATCGAAGTGGTGGAAACAGAAGGAAAACTAGGATTTCAGCGATTGTCTGTAGGCAATCACTTATTGCTAGGCGGGGACAACATGGATGCGGCCCTTGCTTATTATATCGAAGAGAAGATGAAAGCCTCTCTGTCAAATGAGATCACGCATGTTCAGTGGCTTCAGATGCTGCATCAGGCAAGGCTTGCCAAAGAGGCTTTGTTGGCGATAAATGCTCCGGCCAGCTTTCGCATTGTACTGCAAGGTTCCGGATCTCAAGTCATACAAAATTCATTGACCTTAGAGATTGCTAAAGAGGAAGTGCAGGATTTGCTGTTAAAGGGATTTTGGGGTGTTTATGATTGGGCTGAAGCTCTTTCTTTGCGTAAAGGCAGCGGCATGAGGTCTTTAGGGCTTCCTTATGAAGAGGAACCTTCGATCACCAAGCATCTAGCTCAATTTTTATCCAGATGTAAACATCACACGAATAAGACCTTAAAACCCGATTTTGTCTTGTTTAACGGCGGAGCTGTAAAGCCTGATGTTTTCCAAAAAGCCATCATGGAATCCCTGGTCAGGTGGTTTCCTGAAAAGCATCCAAAAATCCTCGATTCCTATCACCTGGATTTAGCTGTGGCGCGAGGAGCTGTGTATTATGGCAAGGTGAAACAAGGTCTCGGTGTCCGCATCGGCGGCGGAAGTCCAAGAGCTTACTATTTTGCTGTAGAAACGCACGATGCTCCTGGTAGTAAATCTGTCCAAGCCATCACGCTAGTTCCAAGAAGGGCCGAAGAGGGGAGTTCCTTTGAGCTGCCGGATTCTTTCTGGGTACAGCCAAATGCTCCGGTGGCTTTTAAAATGTATAGCTCCAATGTTAGATTAAACGACCAGCTGGGCGACATGGTCTCTATCGACCCGCAAGAAATGCAATTATTACCCCCTATACACACTCTTTTACGCTTTGGCAAGGGGGCTTTGCTCGATACCCTTCAGGAGAAGATCCCTGTGCACCTGGGGGTAACATTGACACCTATTGGCACGCTGGAAGTATGGCTCAAATCCCAAAAAAGCCATCATCGATGGACTCTCGAGTTTCAGCTGCGAAAGCATTCTGGACAAGAAAATAGCTTGTCTATGCTAGAAGAAAAACGACAAGATGAAACCTTTGATGCAGAATACATCGCCGCAGGCCAAAAAGTCATCAGGCAATTTTTCCAGGGCGAGGTGTACATTAAACCCGCGCAGATTATGGAATGCCTAGAAAAGGCGCTCGAAAGACCCAGACAATCCTGGTCTTTAAGTGTTTTAAGAGGATTATGGGAGGAATTATATCGTCAAGCTCCTCAAAGGGGCATCTCCCAAGAAAAAGAAGCAAGATGGTGGAACTTGGCAGGCTTTTTTCTACGTCCGGGCTATGGATATCCTTTAGATGATCAACGCATAAAAGAACTTTGGAAAATCATCCTGGCAGATACTCAAAAAGACCTATCGCCCGAATGCCTTTTGCAACATTGGATCTGCTATCGGCGGATTGCCGGAGGTTTGAACAAAGGGCAGCAAATGCAGCTTGCCAGCGATTTAATGGCTTCTATCCTTCCCAAAAAACAGGGAAAGATAGATATTAAAAATAAAAAAGACCTCAATGACTATCGCGAAAAAATTCGCTCTCTAGGAGCTATGGAGTTATTAGATATATCCATCAAAGAGAAGTTAGGTCAAGCTTTGATCGACCGCATTGAGTCGGGCGATTATTCTTCGGCAGATTTATGGGCATTAGGACGCCTAGGCGCTCGTCATTTAGTTTATGGTTCAATGGCCAATGTCATTCATAAGGATATTTGCACGCGCTGGATTATGACATTGCTTGAAAAATGCGCCATAGATGCGGAAGCTCTCTCTTTTCTGCTAGGGCAACTGGCTCGCAAAACCTCCGTTAGAGAATTAAATTTGCCGGAAGATGTACTGCAAAAAATCCTGAAACATTTTGACTCTACGCCTCAAAGTGAAAGATTGAAAGCGCTGCTTTTTGACCATAGAGATTTGACGAAAGATGAACAAGAGCTTATTTTTGGAGATAACCTGCCTATAGGTTTATCTATTATCAAGGGGTTATAATGTCTTTGCCGGCAAACTTGCAAAACTACCAAAAAAAAGCCCTGGAATTTTTGAAGAGGGGATGTGTTCAACATATCGAATTTTCCGGCAGCACCTATCAAATAGAAGTCGTCGATCCCGATACAAAACAGGCGTCGTGGACTTTCATCCAGTTAGATCCACGCGGACAGATCAAAGACTGCTTCTGCTCATGCGAAGATTCTGAACTCGATTCAGACGGGTGTGTCCATCTAGCTGTCGCATTCCTCCGAATATACAAGGTTTCCGCTTCCCCCCTGCATCAGAGATTTGAACGTTCGCCATGGAATAAGCTTTGCCGCCTTTATGC
>CAYMKI010000203.1:0-4416 GCA_964390695.1 uncultured bacterium | reverse complement strand
CTTGTGAAGTAGTCATGACGTTTGCCACGTTTAAGTAACGTGTAGTCTGCATATGCGTCAGGTCCATCATCATTATTTTGAATTACGCGGTCTTGTAAGTTTTCATCACGGAACCATTGGTTCCAGATTAAATTGTAAGCGCGTAAAGGAAGTGAGTTAGCGATGCCTAGTGAAGGTACTCCAGTAGGTAGACCATATTTATCATAAATAGATCCAACTGGGAAACCTGTGATAGCTGGTGCAGCGATTTGTGGAAGAATGTGTGCTGGGGTAAAATCATTGTCTGGGTCGTCTTGAGCGCCCATAAGTTTTTCCCAGTTTGTCCAAAGAAGTCTATTTGGTACATAGAAGAAGAAAAAGTCTACGTACATGTTATCCATGATCGGGACTTTTTGAGTCGCAAGCCGTGCAAACGTGTTCATACGCAAGTTGCAGGTGTCTCCTGGGAGAATTTCATCTACGAAAATAGGTATAAGATAATCGAAGTCGAAGGTGTCCTTCAATGCGAAGGACCTGTCAAATTGGCTTCTTGCCATTTTGACGTCAGGGCGTTGAGCGAATGTGTGTTGTGAGTTTCTATTACCTATCACGGTATCTCCTTGTTAGAGCTTCAGATTAGCCTGAAGCTGTTTAAATTTCTTTCTAGTAATGAAATTTTTAATTTCATTTTGAGTCATTGATCTTGGTCGATTTGATGAACGTATTTGATCGGGAACTTTCCCGTCAATGGCTTTTTGAATGTTGTAGTGTTTTACTTCTGTAACATAATGGAGATATTCTTCTGGATGGTTCTCTTTGAACCATTTCTCATAATATCGCGGGATTGAATGTTTTAATCCATTGTCTAGGACTAGGTACCCGTGGGTGAAGAGGTCTTTGTAGTTTTGTTCTAGCCATTTTTTGCCGATAGCGTATTTAGAGCTTTTCCTCGCTATTGGGTGGTAATCATGTTCATGATCTTTCCCGTGAATGAGTTTTTTGGCGTTATAACGGCTGACGTAGCCGGCGGATTCGAAGGTTACTTCACCGATCTCATTAGGTTTTTTATCTGTGTCGTTTTTGCCCCACAGGGCTTCCAATGTGGCTGATTTGTATATTTTGTCTCCTCGGTCTGATGTTCTTAGATATTCGAGGTCTTTGGGCTTCCAGCCAAAGAGAAGGGCATGCCAGTGTGGACGCTTATTGGCTTCGCCATACTCTCCAACTACGCTGACGCTGATGGGAGTATCAATGTCGGCCCTGCGTAGCTTAGAGCGCAGTTTCCACATGAATTCTTGCCAGTGGCGATATATGAGTTTTGGAGACTCTAAGTGTTGATCGTCGTACGTTAATGTTATGAAGCAGTTTTCTTCATGCATTTTTGCTTCGTGTACGGATCTAATTGCCCATTCTTTAGCGTGAGCTAAACGGCAATCAAGGCATTTTCCGCAAGGAACTTGCCAGGTTACGTATTCTTTGCTAATTTTATTGTTGTAGAACGTAACGGTTACGCCGTCCGGCTCGTAACCAGCGTTCCTAGGGGATGTACATTGCACGTGTATGTCCTTTTTTTTTGCTAAAGTCTGATACCACCGCGAAATGAGCGGGGATTTAAGAGATTTTTCTTATGGACACCTGAAGTTCTACGGAATGATTTCCGTGATTTGTTTTTTGATAGATGACGTCGTTTCATGAGGACTCCTATGTTAGTTCTGACAGCTTATAGTCTCAGTGGGCCTAATTACAACAAGAGATTGTAATTAGGCCGGTCGGCATTATTGGTTAAATGCTATAGCTTTTACTATATGTTGCGGTGTGTCTGATCCTTTAAGGATGCCAGTTTGAGAGTCGAAGCTTCCGATGAAGTAGAGATCGAAGTCTTCTGGGTATTTATTGACGAGAGATTTCTCGTCTGCTTTCACTTCGCGAAAGTAGCGTTCGGCTTCGCCGTGTGTGAATTTGAAAAAAGGCTGATTATAAATTTCGCCTTTCGTATCTCTGATAGAGAAGAGTTTTGTTTCCATGATTTCCTCCTGGAAGTTTTTGACTTAATTGTCATCGGTATAATGATACCGATGACAATTAAGTCAAGTGAGTATGTTATTTTATTTTTATATTTAATTGTTTGTTGGGGACCTGCGGTCCCCAAACCCCAGCTTAAGCGGACATCGTGTCCGACGACTTCGCAGTGCTCGTCTTGAGAGGTGTAAACGAGAATTCATCTGTCTACGACAGATTTCATCTTCGTTTGTTAAGTTTGTTTTTATGCGTTTTTAATGTTTTGTAAGATTTTTAGCCTAAGTAGTTTTCGTCGTTTTGTTCGTCGTTTTTGCTTGGGCTTTTGTTAGATTTTATTGTTACGCATATTTTAAGATAGCGCCTACGGCTTGGGTGCCGGATTATCCGGCACCTCGTGTGTGTTTAGGTAGTTGATTTGGATGTTTCTGTAGATTGAGTTTTTGGTGGTTTAGGTTCGACTAAGCCTAGTTTTACGGCTTCGTCATAGTTTTTGTTGTCATTTATAAATTCCAACAATTGGCCAGGATCGTTAGCGAATTTAATTCGCACTTCTGGCGGTAGACTCTGGAAAGAGTCTTGAGTCTCTATCACTTTGTTCAGAGCGGTTTGGTAATCGGCAACGTTGGAGAAATCTCCATAGCGGCCTTTACCAGATTTTATGAAGATAGACATGTCTCCAGTCTTTTTATATTTCTTCATAATGTTGTTGATATCAACTTGTGCCTTGAACTGCTGTTGAGTTCTAGAGGGTTCTGAGTTGATTGTTTTAACTGCGATACTTCCATCTTGTCGTTTCTCGATTTTTTTCATCGTAATCCCCATTCTTTCATTATTGATTTTTTCCAGTCTTTAGAACCTCGTTCGTCGACTTTGGATTTTGGTGTTGGTATTTTAATTTTAGCTGCGGTACCCGTCATTTCGCTGATTTTGTTAACAATGGGTTTAACCGCATTGTACATTTTATTTTTCATATCAGCTTCAGGGATTCCTTTGCTAATTACTTTTTCTTCGGTATTTGCTTTGTTCGTGAGTGCCTCCGTATATTTTAAGTCTGCGTTGGTTTTCATCATTTGCATGACGTTTCCAGCCATACCTTCAAGGGGATTAGCTAGAGTGGCGGCCGAGCCTGAGCTCGACGCGCCTGTTGGAGTAGAAGACCCTGATCCTCCGGCGGACAGAATTGGATTCAGTCCTGCCGCTTTTAGATCAGCGACTTCTCGTTGATGGGCTGTATTTGACATGTCCTTTTGAAAGGCCATTTGCTCGCGTGCATTTGATTGGTTGCGATCAGCCATGTCAGACGAAATTTTTTCGTTCGACTGGTTGGTCATATATGCACCGGCTACCTGTGAAGCGTTGGCTATCAACGCTACAGGGTTTGCGAATGCGGCGGCTTCAAATAGACCCATTAGAACCTGCCTAATGTTGCGGGTACAGAGTACGTTTGCATAGGACGAGCGTGTTTGTAGTTAAAGTAGGCATCGAACAATAAGTTCGGCTCACTTGTAACAGATAGCGCTCTATCGATTGGTGTACTTTGTTCAATGAACGTAGCGTTCAGGGCAGGCAGCGACCCGAATTCCTCAGCTAAGTGCCATTGATCTAATGGAGTTGAATAAGTAGAGCGGAATTCTCCGTGGATTTCAGAAGGCTTATAACGATACTCTGCGTATCTTTCTTGGTAGCCAAAGACTTCATCGTCTGGAGTTGATGGGCCTTGCGCATAGATCTCTTTGTTTAGAACTTCTTGTTCGCCTAACTCTTGGAGTTTTGGCCAGAAGAAGTCAAAACGCGTCGACCGGTTCCACATCCTGTTGAGACCTTGTTGGTACGTAATTTCTCCGCGAGCGCAAGCCAGTCCGAGTACGTAGCCGTGCTCGACGAAAGATTTACTGAATCCGATACTGTCGGAGCTTTGAGTTGCGAAAGCTGCGAGCTGAGCTTGGACGTTACCTCCCGAAGTTGGTGATGTTTGCGCCACAGGGTGAGAGTTAATTTTTGAAGAGCCTCCGCCAAGATATTCAGCCCTTTGTAAGCGAAAGTCAGGCGAAGTGACGTTAAAGTGAGCTTGAAGAATTTCAACATAGCGAGTGCCTCCTCTGGCATCTAATTCGTAAAGCGATTGAATTTGAAAAGCTTCACGGAGTTGGTTAATTGTTGCGGCAGATGCATTTGTTAAGTCTGCACGGATGTTCGGATAGCCTGTGTTATCAGGATTTCTTTCTACGTAGAAAGATCCAGCTGCAACAGTATCTTTAATTAGTGAAGCGGCAGCGTAAGTGGGATTGGCTCCGGATGAATCGTATACGTTTTGCGATCCGCCGAATGATTGGTCATATTTACCAATGCCAAGTACAGGAGCTTCAGTTCCGAGAGGCATAGATACAGTTGGACCTTTTTGAGGCCAAGGTAGTGCAC